>CAJXRR010000113.1 GCA_913060575.1 uncultured Flavobacterium sp. | reverse complement strand
CGAGATCTAGTACGGTCTCGTGGGCTCGGAGATGTGTATAAGAGACAGACTCAATGTAATATGATTTTTTAGTGTGACACGAAACATGGTCTCTATTCCTCGTTCTGGTAATTTTGCTTTGTTTTTTTTAAGTTGAAACTCTTCAGCTTTCTTTTCAGCTTTCTTTTTTTCTTTTTCAATTTTACTTAAATTTTTAAATAAAGAAGCTAAATTTTTATCTTTCCCTTTTTGCCAATTTTCTAAAGCAAAATCTGTATAATATCTGTGACTTTTGGTAAAAAAAGAAATATTTTCTTCAATCCATTTTAGATCATCATAAACTTTT
This sequence comes from uncultured Flavobacterium sp., assembly GCA_913060575.1. Taxonomy (GTDB): domain Bacteria; phylum Bacteroidota; class Bacteroidia; order Flavobacteriales; family Flavobacteriaceae; genus Polaribacter. Next base: position 7,533 of record CAJXRR010000113.1, on the reverse strand, counting down.
TCGGTACTTAACTCCCACTCGTTTCTTAATAATTCACTTATCTGTGAATAATTTTTATCTTTAAAATGAGCACAATCAGCATCTCTAATAATTTTCTCTGACAAAGTCAAGGGTTCATAACCCATTTTAGTAGCAAGAATTAAATTGGAAACATTGTCAATAACCTCTTTAGAAACATCTTTATCTTTTAAAAATGATTTTAAAATAGCAACGCTTTCTTCCTCATGATTTACATTTGACTTAGTATAGCCAGCATCATGAAACCAAGCTGCTAAAATTAACTCATCCGCATGAATTTTTTCTATTTTCTCTCCTTCAATCAGTTCAGATGTAGCCTCAACTACACGTTGTGTATGACTCAAATTATGATAGGTATAATGATGAACTAATTCTTCATTTAATAAAGAGGATACATATTTTTCTGCGTCTAAAAGAATAGCTTCCATACTTAGTGTTTTATGCGAATTTAAGAATAAAATTAGAGTTGTTTAAAACTTGTAAGATTAGTGCTTACAAAACGTCTAATCTGTCGTACTAAGTATCATAATATTTCAGTAATTTTAAAATAAAATTAGCGCACATGATTACATGGAAAAATGTCATTCACTTTTCAATGAATGGAAACCCAACTCCAGACAAAAGAGTTGAAAAAACAGATGAAGAATGGAGTAAAATCTTAACTCCTGAACAATTCAGAATCACACGTTTAAAAGGTACAGAAAGACCACATACAGGGCAATTATGTTCAATTTTTGACGAAGGAATCTATCAATGTATTTGCTGTGACACAGAATTATTCGACTCAACAATTAAATTTGATTCGAGTTCAGGGTGGCCTAGTTTTACGCAACCCATTAAAGAAAATGCCATTCAATATAAAAAAGATCAAACTTTTGGAATGATCAGAGTAGAAGTTATGTGCAATACTTGTGACGCGCATTTAGGACATATTTTTCCTGACGGACCAGAACCAAGCGGATTACGTTATTGCATCAATTCAGAATCAATGAAATTAAAGAAAGGAATCATTCATGAGTAACTTACGATTAGCCACTTTTGGCGGTGGGTGTTTTTGGTGCACAGAAACCGTATTTCTGGCCGTAAAAGGAATTGAAAAAGTAGTTTCAGGATATTCTGGAGGAAACGCTCCGGGAAAACCAACATATCGAGAGATTTGTTCCGGCTTAACAGGTCATGCAGAAGTAATTCAAATCACTTATGATGAAGATATCATCTCTTTTGAAGATATTTTAGTCATTTTTATGACCACACATAATCCTACGCAGTTAAATCGCCAAGGAGCCGATGTGGGTACGCAATATCGATCTGTAGTTTTTTATCATAATGATCAGCAGAAAGAAATTTCGGAAATTGTTATCAAAGAATTGAGTCAGTATTTTGAAGATAAAATAGTCACAGAAATAAGTCCTTTAGATATTTTTTACGAGGCTGAAAAAGAACATCAAGATTATTATAAAAACAATTCAACTTCAGGATATTGTAGTTTTGTTATCAATCCTAAAATGCAAAAATTGAGACAATTACATGCTGATAAATTGAAATAATGACAATCAAAGTATACGGTGCAGATAGATGCCATAAGACACAACACTATCTGCGTTTTTTAAAAGAACAAAATGAAGAGTTTCAATTTTTAGATGTAGAGAAAAATGAAGAATTTGCAACTAAATTAAGAAGTTTGTATTCAAATGGAAAACTAAATTTTCCGACGATTACCATAAATACTAAAAAACTAAGAAATCCATCAGATGAAAAAATCTTACGTTGGATTGACAAACTAAAATAACATTGTCATTCCTGCAAAGGCAGGAGTATCAATCAAATAAAACAATAGATTCCTGCCTCCGCAGGAATGACAAAGGAAATGAAATTAAAAATTACTAATACCTTTACGAACCAATTACCCGCAGATCCAAATCTAGAAAATTCAAGACGACAGGTTTTAGAATCTGTTTATTCGTTTGTGTCTCCTAAAAAAACATCCAATCCTAGTTTGATTCATGTTTCTGATGAAATGCAGCAAAAACTTGGGATTTCAGAGGATGATATTCATTCAAAATCATTTTTAGACTTTGTGACAGGTAATACAGTTTTAAAAGGGTCAAAACCTTTTGCGATGTGTTATGCAGGACATCAATTTGGAAATTGGGCGGGTCAATTAGGTGATGGTAGAGCCATTAATTTAGGAGAAATTGAAACCAAAAATAAGAATTGGGCAATACAGTTAAAAGGATCCGGACCTACACCTTATTCTAGATCAGCTGATGGATTAGCCGTTTTACGGTCTTCCATTCGAGAATATTTATGTAGTGAGGCCATGCATCATCTGGGAGTTCCCTCTACCAGAGCTTTATCTTTAAGCTTAACTGGTGATGAAGTTTTAAGAGATGTCATGTATAATGGAAATCCAGCACACGAAAAAGGAGCCATTGTTTCTAGAGTAGCAGCCTCTTTTTTACGATTTGGTAATTTTGAAATATTTGCAGCTAGAAATGATATTAAGAATTTAAAAACCTTAACAGATTACACCATTAATACTCACTTTTCACATCTTGGAAAACCGAGTAAGGAAGTCTATTTGAAATTCTTTCAAGAAGTTACCCATAGTACTTTAGAGATGATTATTCATTGGCAACGCGTTGGTTTTGTTCATGGTGTTATGAATACCGATAACATGTCCATTTTAGGATTAACTATAGATTATGGTCCTTATGGTTGGCTAGAAGGTTTTGATTTTGGCTGGACTCCAAACACTACCGACAATCAACACAAAAGATATCGTTATGGAAATCAACCTAATATTGGTTTATGGAACTTGTATCAATTAGCAAATGCATTATATCCTTTAATTGAAGAAACCAATCCTTTAGAAACAATTTTAGAAAGTTATAAAACTGGATTTGAGCAAAAATCTCAAAACATGATGCGTTCTAAATTAGGGTTGTTTCTTGAAGAAGAAACAGACATCAATTTGATTCAATCTCTAGAGGATAATTTACAAGCTTCTGAAACTGATATGACTATTTTCTTCAGAAACTTAAGTGAATTCAGAAAAGAACATCCAGAAAAAGGGATTGATTTGATGAAAGAAGCTTTTTATGTTCCTAATGAAATAAAAGGTGAGCTTTTAAGCAATTGGAATCTATGGTTTACCAACTATGCAAACAGATTGAAAGGAGAGACAACTTCTTACGATCAACGAAAAGAACAAATGAACAAAGTCAATCCAAAATATGTGCTTAGAAATTACATGGCACAATTGGCAATTGACAAAGCAGATAACGGTGATTATTCTTTAATTGAAGAATTCTATCAACTCTTAAAAACTCCTTATTCAGAGCAACCTAATTTTAACCATTGGTTTGCAAAAAGACCAGAATGGGCAAGACATAAAGTAGGTTGTTCTATGTTGTCTTGTAGCTCTTAATAAGAACGTAATAATTAATTATCTTTATACCTCTTTCAATTAGACTTATAAATGAAATACAATTTGCACTTTATATCATTTCTAACATTGTTCTTGTTTTTTTCTTGTGCAACCTATAAAGCTCAGTATCAAAATAATTCAACAAGCAACAAGAAGCCTCTTTCAAAAGAAATATCTCATACATTTTACTTAATTGGTGATGCTGGAAATGCTAATTTAAACCAATCTACTCCTGCCTTAAATCTTTTAAAAGACGATGTAAGTAAAGCTGATAAAAACGGAACCTTGATTTTTCTTGGTGACAATATCTACCCAAAAGGCTTAGATAAAAAATCTGAACTTTCTAAACATAGACTTCAGGCGCAAATAGATTTAGGGAAATCTTTTAAAGGAAATACTATATTCTTGCCAGGAAATCACGATTGGTATAGTGGTTTAGACGCCTTAAAAGATCAAGAAAAAATGGTAGAAAAAGCTTTAGGAAAAGACTCTTTTTTACCAGAAAATGGCTGCCCAATTGAAAAAGTATCAATTTCAGACGACATCATATTAATTGTTATAGATACCCAATGGTATTTAACCAACTGGAATAATCATCCAAAAATTAATGACGATTGTGATATAAAAACTAGAGAAAAATTCTTTGACGAATTAGAAAGTCAACTTAAAAAAGCACAAGGGAAAACAGCAATTATTGCTATGCATCATCCAATGTTTACGCAAGGTTCTCATGGTGGAAATTATTCTTTTGGAAGTCATATGAAACCCTTACCAATTTTAGGAACAGTGAAAAATATCTTACGAAAAACGACAGGTATTTCAAACGCAGATTTACAAAACAAAAAATACAACGAACTCAAAAAGAGAATAGTCACTTTAGCTCAAGAAAACGAAAAAACTATTTTTGTTTCTGGTCATGAGCACAGCTTACAATACATCGTTGAAAATAATATTCCACAAATTGTTAGTGGTTCTGGTTCTAAAAAAAGCGCTACGAAACTATCAAAAACAGGTATCTATTCAGAGGGTGATCAAGGGTATGCAAAACTAATTGTTTATAAAGATGGTTCATCGCATGTACAATTTTTTACTTCTAAATCAAAAAAACCTCGATTCGAAACCACAGTAATCAATCCAAAAGTACATATGCAGTTAATTGCATATCCAGATAAATTTGACCCATCAAAAAAAGCGGCTATCTATACAAAAGAAGAAGTCTCCAAAAGTGGTACTTACAAATTCTTTTGGGGAGAACGTTATCGAAAATATTTCGGTACTGAAGTAAAAGCTTCTACTGTAAATTTAGACACACTTTTTGGTGGATTAAAACCTGTAAGAAAAGGTGGAGGTCATCAATCTAAATCATTACGATTAGAAGATTCCGAAGGAAGAGAATATGTAATGAGGGCTTTGCGTAAAAATGCGGTTCAATATTTACAAGCCGTCGCTTTCAAAGATCAATACATAGAAGGTCAGTTTAAAGATACTTATACAGAAGACTTATTACAAGATGTTTTTACTGGTTCTCACCCGTACGCTCCTTTTGTTATTGGAACACTCTCAGATGCAGTAAATGTATATCATACTAATCCTGTTTTATATTACATTCCAAAACAAAATGCGTTAGGTAAATACAATTCAGAATTTGGAAACGAACTCTATATGATAGAAGAAAGAGCAAGTTCTGGACATGGAAATTTAGCTAGTTTTGGCTTCTCTGATAAATTAATTAGTACAGACGACCTACTAAAAGAATTACATAAAGACGAAGACAAGGTTTTAGAGGAAAGTTCTTATATCAGAGCGCGTTTATTTGATATGCTAATTGGTGATTGGGACAGACATGAAGATCAATGGAGATGGGCGAAATTTAAAGAAAAAAAGAAAACCGTTTACAGACCGGTTCCTAGAGATAGAGATCAGGCTTTTTCTGTAATGGCAGATGGATTGGTCTTAGGGTTTGCAACCAAAGTACTTACCAACTTTTCAATAATGCAATCATATGATAAGGAATTAAAAAATGTAGCTGGCTTTAATTTAGAGCCCTATCCGTTAGATATGGCTTTGATTAATGAATCCAACAAAAAAGACTGGGATGCGCAAGTAGCCATCATTATAAATGGACTTACAGATGAAATTATTGATGAAGCTTTTAAAAATATACCACAAGAAGTAAATGATGAAACCATAGCTGAAATCAAAGAAAAATTAAAAGGAAGAAGAGCAAATCTTCAAAAAATATCGGATGATTATTTTTTAACCTTAAGCAAGTTTCAAGTTATAAAAGGAACCGATAAAGACGATTGGTTCGATATTGAAAGAATGGCAAATGGTGAAACAAAAGTGACTGGATATCGAATTAAAAAAGGAAAGAAAGCAGATCTCTTTCATCAAAAAACATATACAAGAAATCACACCAAAGAAATCTGGATTTATGGTTTAGATGATGACGATACTTTTGTAGTAACAGGTTCAGGAAATAAGCTTATCAAAATCCGAATTATTGGTGGTCAAAATAAAGACACCTATAATATTAAAAATGGAAAGAAAATAATCATCTATGATTATAAATCGAAAAAAAGTGAATTCATAACTAACAAAGGAAAAAAAGAATTAACGGACGATTACAACACCAATGTCTACAATTATAAAAAACTTAAAAATAACGAGCGTCAGTTTTTACCAAGTATTGGTGGAAATCCTGACGATGGTCTTAAAATTGGTGTAGCTCACACCTATATTACTCACGGATTTAAAAGAAATCCGTTTACCTACAAACACTCTATAAACGGAGCTGTTTATCTAGCAACTAATGGTTTTGAGCTAAATTACAACGGTGAATTCGCTAATGTAATTGGGAGAACAAATCTAGGAATTAGCGCCTCTTATACCAGTCCAAACTATGCGATTAACTTCTTTGGCTTTGGAAATCAATCTGTAAATTTAGAGCCAAATAATGATGCCATCGATTTGGATTATAACAGGATAAAAATGCGTCAAGTAAGCATTGGAACCTCACTTATTTGGAAAGGAGATTTGGGCTCTTTAGCAAAGCTCTCAACTACTTTTGAAGCTTTTGAGCTAGATAACACCTTGAATAGATTTGTGAATTTTACAACAGATTTACCTGCAAGAATCTTTCAACACCAGAACTTTCTAGGAAGTGAATTCAGTTATCATTTTAAAAATACAGACAATGAAGCTTTTCCAACCTTAGGAATGGAAATCGATGTAAAAACCGGATTTAAAACCAATTTAGATGAATCTACTGTGTATGGTTATCTAAAACCATCGGTGTCTTTTGATTATAAAATTACCAATAATGGACGATTAGTTCTGGCAACAAAACTTGGCGGGCAAGTTAATTTTGGTGACGATTTTGAATTCCATCAAGCAGCAAGATTAGGAGCTAGAAATGGACTTAGAGGCTATCGTTTTGATCGTTTTATCGGAAACAGTTCTTTTTACCAAACCTCAGATCTTCGTTTCAATATCAAAAAAATAAAAACAGGTTTGATTCCATTATCTATTGGACTTTATGGCGGTTTTGACTACGGAAAAGTTTGGACAAACAACTTACCAACTGGCGACTGGAATACTTCTGCTGGTGGAGGTATTTTCTTTGATGCAGCAGATTTGTTTACCGCAAATATGAGTGCTTTTAATAGTGACGACGGAATGCGTATTGCCTTTGGAGTTGGATTTGGTTTTTAAAAAAACTATTTTAGAGGAAAAAAATGATTAAAAGAAACTTAGCTCACATATTAATACTAACTTCAAGTGTTTTAGGTATTATAATTATCGACTACTCAAAAATTGAAGAACCAAAACAGTATTGGCTTTTAATTTTAGACACAATTATTCTTATTGCATCCATCGTTTTAATTGTTATTACAGAAAGAAAAAAGAAATGATTAAAGAATTACTAGGCAAAAAATAGCAATATCATTTATTCATTCTTACCATTACTTTGTCATTTAAATCTTTAAATGTCACTTACATCAAAAGACTAGTAAATTTCTCACAACACCTTTAATTTTGAATCTAAATTTCAAATTAATCAGTATGAAAAAATTACTTTTATG
>CAJXRR010000112.1 GCA_913060575.1 uncultured Flavobacterium sp. | reverse complement strand
GAGATCTAGTACGGTCTCGTGGGCTCGGAGATGTGTATAAGAGACAGGTGTAGATCAGTTGATAGAAATACAAGTTGAATCAAGTAAAAGAGAAGTAAAAGAAATGGCTAGTCTAATTGATTTTCAGTTAGCTGCAGGTCTAGATAAACAGACGATTGTAGATCAAATTCAAAAAACAATTAAAGGAACCGATTCTCAAACATGGTTTTTGAGTATCTTTAATTGGTCTGGAAAAGAAGTTTGTCATCCAGATAAAACAAAAGTAGGGCAGATAGTGCAATCTAATGAACTATTACTTTCCTCTTTAAAAGAAAAAAATAATTCTGAAGATTTATATGATTTATTAGTAAACGGAAAAATGCCTAATGCAGAGAATACAGCTTTAGAGTCCGAGGTTATCTTTATCACTCCATTACAAAATACAGATTGGATTGTAGCAGCCAATGTAAATGTGAGTAAAGTTACTAGCCAAGTAAATAATCTTAAATATAATTTTTATATCATCTTTACTATTATGGGAGTTTTAATAATTCTATTGTCGTTTTTGGCAGTTAGGTTTATTGGAAGTCGTTATGAAAAACAGTTAGAAGTTAAAAATTCTGATTTAGCTTCTGAAGTGATTAATCTTTCTAAATTAAATGCAGATTTAGTTACTTATAAAAAAGAGGTAGTCAAAAAACCTGATACAGTTGAAGAGGCAGAGGTATCATCAGATATCAATAAGAAAAGAATTTTAACATATATTAGAAATGAGTTAGTTCCAATAAATATTGAAGATATTTCTCATATTTATACTGAAAATACAATTACTTATGTGGTTTGCTTTAATGGGAAGAAGTCAACTACAAATGCTAGTTTAGATGATGTGTATACAAATTTAGATTCGTTGCTTTTCTTTAGAGCAAATAGGCAGTTTATTATAGGTATAAAAGCAATAGATAAAATTATTAAATATGGTAATAGTCAACTTAAAATAGTCCTTCAGTCAGATGCTGAAGTAGAGATTATTATTAGTAAAAATAAAGCCGCAGAGTTTAAACAATGGTTAAATATATAAGTTTTACTCACATTCTTTTATTCACTTTTTTTAAATTAATTCCCAATCTTTAATCCTTTTTTTTCCCTTTAAAGAGTTTTTTTTCCTTCTCATCCACTTCATTTTTTTAATCTAATAGATGGGTTGTTTATTTAACCTATCAATAAACATTAACACAACCAAAAATTATTGCATTAGAGATTTATTGTTGATTTTTTATTCTGATTTTAGTTTGATAAATAAAGTTTTTGAACAAACAGATGATGGGCAAAAAAAGGAAAAATCAAAATAAATTATAACTATTTAATAATCGGGGGATCTTTTAATAGTTAATATAATACAGTTTAAATTTATTTTCTTTTGGTTGGGAAAATGGTTGTTTATAGTAGGGAAACAGTTTCGTCATATACTATGGCGAGCTGTTTTTTATAAAATAAAAACTAAAATTTAAATAGATGTTTGCTAGAAATTTTAAAGTTAAAGGAGAAGATGTAAATGATTTTATGGTGATGGAAAATGCTTCGTTTTTGAGATACTCATCAAAAATTGTTGAAGTTTTTTTACTTGATAATGGTTTTTCAAAACTAAAATTGAACGCTTTAAAAATTGGATGGCAAAAAAGTAACGACAGGTTAATCAATCAAAAAAGATTAATGTTTACAGAAACTTTTTGCGTTCGGTTAAATATTATCTCTTCTGCTACCTTTGAAGGGAATAAGTCACTTGTAACAGTCGATTTTTATAATAGTAGAAGTGAATTGTCTGCAACATTAATTACAGAAATTTGTTGGTTTGATTATACAACCTGGGAAACCATTACACCACCTAAGAAAATTGCTCAATTTTTCACAGAAACTGCGAAGTTTAAAAAAGCAGTTTAATTTTCTGTTTCTTTAATTGTTGTAATGAAAGAAGCTAATTTTTGACCGTATAAAGATTTCTTTACTTTGTCTGTTAAGGTGTTATTTATACTATCTAAGTATTTTACATTCGCATTTACTAACTCCGTTAATGTTATGTAGGCAGCAGCTTCACTATCTGGATGATTTAGGGCAAAGTTTATAGTGTAGATATATTTTTTACGAATCTCATTTTCAGATTTTGCTCTCAAGGATTTAGATTTTTTTATATCACCGTCTTTTTGAGCCTGTAGGTTTTCGGCTAAAAGGTCTAATTGTTTTCCTTGAAATCTACTAGCCATTTTTCTATAATCATCAAATATTACTTGATTTTTTGAACCTTCTATTTCTGGGCTAATACCAAATTTATCAACCTTGTCATTAATTCTAATAGTGCCCTCTTCACCAAAGAAAGAGATTCTATTTTGTGTATTGTTGTCATCTAGAATTAGGTAGTACATTTCAGGAGACTCAATATTATCTGTTAATGTGAAAAGATCATTCCCCAATAAAGCAATAGAATCTACAGATACGATAGCTGTATCTTTCATTTTTTGTAAGTATAGGGTTCCTTTTTTCAGCCCTTTTATTTGCCCTTGTATAATCATATTTCCTAGTTCTTTTTCTTTAGAACATGCTACAATTATTAACAATAAAAACACCACCAATACTTTTTTCATAATCTCTAAAACTTTAGGCTGCAAATATGCAGATTTCTATTTAAATAGGAGCGGCTAATTCTAACAAAATAGTACATCCAATGGCAGCAATTGTACCAATAGCATACCCAAAAACAGCTAATAAAACTCCAACGGTTGCTAAGGATGGATGAAAAGCTTGTGCAACAATAGGAGCAGAGGCTGCACCACCAACATTGGCTTGACTACCGACGGCTAAAAAGAAGTATGGAGCTTTTATAAGTTTAGCTACTAAAATTAATAAGCCAGCATGAATAGACATCCAAATAATTCCAATTACGATAAGACTCCAATTATCAAAAATCATCCCTAAATCCATTTTCATACCAATGGTTGCAACCAATACATAAATGAATATACTTCCGATTTTACTTGCACCAGCACCTTCATAATTTCTTGCTTTTGTGTAGGATAGTAAAACAGCAATTATTGTAGAAATACTTACCAGCCAGAAAAATTGAGATCCTAAGAAAGTAAAAATATTTCTCATAATATCAGATTCAATACCAGCAACAACATTACTGAAAAATTCGGCTAGATATTTTGCAGCAAAATGGCCAAAACCAACGGCTCCAAAAGCTAAGGCAAGGATAATCATATAGTCCGTTAGGGTTGGATTCTTTTTTACTTTTTGAGTAAATCTTGTCACTTTTTCTTTTAATTCTTCAATAGCAGAAGTATCCGCTTTTAACCACTTATTAATTCTGTCTTTTTTTCCTATTCCAATTAATAAAATTGCCATCCAAACATTTGCAACTACGATATCAACAAAGACCATTCCTCCATATTTTGCAGGGTTGTATTGGTAAATTTCTAACATGGCTGTTTGATTAGCACCACCACCAATCCAACTTCCAGCTAGAGTAGAAAGACCACGCCAAACCGCATCAAAATCAGCTCCACCAACGGTTTCTGGAGAAACAATAGAAATTAATAAAATAGCAATTGGTCCACCAATGATAATCCCGACTGTACCCGTAAAAAACATAATTAAAGCTTTGGAGCCTAAATTAAAAATTGCTTTTAAATCGATACTTAAGGTCATTAAAACTAAGGCAGCAGGTAATAAAAACCGACTAGCAACATAATATAACTGAGATTTCCCTTTTACAACTTCACCAGTTGTTGCGTTTACTGATTCCCATTCAGGAGCAATTGCACCAATAGTGGTAAAAATTGCAGGAATAAAATAAGCCATAAATAATCCTGGTACTATTTTGTAGAATTTATGCCAAAAACCTGATGTTTTAGATTCTGTGTAAAACACGAACCCAAGAGAGATCATTAATATTCCAAATACTATTGCGTCGTTTGTAAAAAGTGGTTGCTCCATAATTTTTGATTTTCGCTAAAGTAAGAAAATCAAGCCATAAAAAAGAGGCTGTCTGAAAAGTCAATTGTGCTGTCATTTCGACTGTAATGGAGAAATCTTATCTATTGAAAATCAATTACATGAAAATTATTGAGATTCTTCATTACATTCAGAATGACACTTTTCAGACAGCCGCTTTAATTTTTTAGTATTTCTTAATCTCTTTAAAAGGAGATATGGAAATAGTTTCAACTTTAGATTTATACGCTGTCCATTGGGTTTCAAAGAAATCATTTGATTTTTTTACAGCAGCATTCAAAGCATCTTTGTATTGTTTTATCAATTGAGTTTCTGTACTTGTTAGGTTGCCGAATCTACTTCTCACATATCTACTTGCAGAAGAAAATCGTTGACTAACAGTAACTTCAGGATTTCTTGTAATCCCTTGTCTTCTATCTACTTTTCCTAAGAAAATAGCAATGATTTCATCTATTTCTTTCACAACCTCAGTAGAAGCTTTGATTTGATCTTTGTACTTTTTCTTATCTTCTTTGGATAAATCAGACTTGAATTGATTAGCAGTATTCTTGCTTTCAACCAATTGTTTTACAACATCAGCCATTAATTGTTGATCTTTCTCTAGGTCTTTGCTAGCATTGTATATTTCAGTAATAGCAGCTGTAGACATTTTTAATCTCGGGTCAAATTCAACCTTAATGGTACTTTCGGAAGTCTGATCTCCGAAAGACATTTTTAAGTTATAGGTTCCTGGTTTTACTCCAATACCTCCTGATTCACCTCTTCGTTTTCTGATGGTTCTAGAAGGCCTGTCTACGCCTTTTTCATCCATATACCAGTACATTTTATGAATTCCGTTTTCTTTTGGCGCTATTCTTTTAAGCGTTCTTATTAAACGAGTACCATCATAAATCTCTAATTTGATAGAATCGTATTTAACTGTAGGCTTTTCTTCTTTTTCAACCTTTGGTTCTTCTTTTTTCTTTTTTCCTTTTCGCTTCTTCTTGCCCTCAACTTGATTGGAAGTCTTCTTAGTTTCAGGTCTGTTGATGTAATAAGATATGATAGCTCCACCACGTTTGTTTTCTCCATTAAACATAGCATCACCACCAAATCTACTTCCGGTTGGTTGTTGATATGCAGCTTGATATGCTGTAGGAGGGTTGAATAATTCTAAATTTTTATTTAAAATGTTTCCGCTTGCCATGGCACGTAATGGTCTAATATCATCTAAAACCCAAGCGGCTCTTCCAAAAGTACCAATTACTAAATCGTGTTCTCTAGGCTGAATGACCAAATCTTTTGTTGATACTGTTGGAAAACCAGCGGTCCATTTCGTCCATTTATTTCCTGCATCTAACGAAACATACAATCCATCATCGGTTCCTAAAAAGATTAAATTTGCATTGATAGGATCTTCAACAATACTTAGTGTGTAACTTTTTACATCATTTTCATCTACTATACGAGTCCAAGTTTTTCCATAATCTTTGGTTCTGTAGGCATAAGGAGTAAAGTTAAAACGTCTGTAGTCATTAGCGATTAATAATGCTTCTCCTTTATTTTTGTTGGATGCTTTTATTTGTGCAATCCAACTTCCAGCTGGTAAATCAGGAATGTTACTACTAACATCTGACCAAGTTGCTCCGCCATTTTGAGTTACGTGCACCCTTCCATCATCAGTACCAGCCCATAACATATTTTGTTCTACTTCCGATGGTTCAATTACTAAAATCGTTGTATGATTTTCTGCTCCAGTTGCATCCATGGTTAAACCACCACTTTCGCCTTGCTTTTGTTTTTCAGGATCATTGGTTGTTAAATCTGAAGAGATCACTTTCCAAGTCAAACCTTTGTCAGTAGATTTATGTACAAACTGACTTCCAAAATATAGTGTATTATTATCAAAAGGATCTATATTAATAGCAGCATTCCAGTTGAAACGCAATTTTACATCTGGATCTGAATGTGTTGGTTTTACAGAATAATTATTTCCTGTAATGTAATCGTATCTTAAAACAGAACCCTGTTGACTCATAGACCATCCATAGCGTGAATCATCTTTATCTGGAATGACATCAAAACCGTCTCCAAAACTAATTTCTTGCCAATAAGAATTTCTGATTCCTTGAGCTTTCCAAACATAGGCCGGACCTCTCCAAGAACCATTGTCTTGCATTCCTCCGTATACATTGTATGGATATTCATTGTCTACATTAATATGATAAAATTGTGCTACGGGTAAGTTTCCAATAAAACGCCAAGATTTTCCTTTGTCTTTTGTGATGTTCATTCCTCCGTCATTTCCATCAATCATAAAAGAACCGTTTTCAGGATGAATCCACCATGCATGGTGGTCTGGGTGAACACCATTATTCGCATTGTACGCAGGCATTAATTGACGGAAGCTTTTTCCTCCATCATCAGAAACATTTATGTAGGTGAATACGGAATAGATTCTATTTTCATTTTGTGGATCTACATAGATTTCAGAATAATAAAAAGGTCTGTTTCCAATTCCTGGTTTATCATTGATTTTTCTCCATTTAAAACCACCGTCTTCACTTTTGTAAAGTGCGTTCTTTTTAGCTTCTACCAAGGCGTAAATAACATCTGGATTACTTCTAGAAATAGCAACTCCAATTCTTCCTAGTTCTCCTTTTGGAAAACCTTCTTTATCTGTCATTTTTTTCCAGGTATCACCACCATCATAGGTAATATATAAACCACTTCCTTCACCACCAGATTTAAAAAACCATGGATCACGTTTGTGCTCCCACATAGAAGCTATTAATTTATTAGGATTGGAAGGATCCATCACTAAATCTGCAGCTCCTGTTCTAATATTGTTATATAGAATTTGTTTCCAAGTTTTTCCACCATTGGTTGTTTTGTAAACACCTCTTTCTTTGTGCTCTCCCCAAGGCGAACCAATAGCACCGACATACACAGTATTTGGATCTGTTGGGTCTACAATGATTCTATGAATGTGACGTGTTTTTTCAAGTCCCATGGCAATCCAATTCTTACCACCATCTAAAGATTTATAGATTCCATAACCACCATTTAAACTATTACGAGGGTTCCCTTCACCAGTTCCTGCCCAAATAACACTTGGGTTTGATTGCTGAATAGCTACCGCTCCGATTGAGGCTGTTATTTCTTTATCGAAAATTGGTTCCCACTTGATTCCTCCAGAAGTAGATTTCCAGATTCCACCAGAGGCTGTACCTACGTACATGATGTCTGGGTTTGAGTTTACTACGTCGATAGAGGTAACACGACCGCTCATTCCTCCAGGACCTATGTTTCTTGGTTTCATGTTTTTAACCAAGTCCATTGAGAATTCTTGTCCGAAAAGTGTTAGTGTAGCTCCTAAAAAGAGTAATGTGAAGATTTTTTTCATCGGTAAAGTGTTAGTTGTTTTTTAAAGTCCTTAAAGGTACAAGTTACACTTTTTAAAAAATCTTAAAGAAATGTTAATGGAAGTAATTGTAAAAACAAAGACGAGAATTTACTCGTCTTTGTTTTTTGGGTCTCTTTTTGCGTCTTTTAAAGACTGCATAAGCATCCACTCAATCTGTCCGTTGGTAGATCGAAATTCGTCGGATGCCCATTTTTCTATGGCTTTTAGCATCTCTTCGTTAAGTCGTAAAGCGAAGGCTTTTTTCTTTGCCATTTCTTATTTTTTTATAAATTCTGTGATTGTTTCAATCAATTCTATAGAAATTTTATAATCTGGAGAATAATAAGAAGATAGATTATCTTCATCTTTTTGAATGTATTTTAAAACATGATTCATGTTCTCAATGATTTTCAGTTGAGAATTTTTATTAGCATTATATAATGCTTTTGCATCATCTACAGAAACTTGAATATCCTTTGTTCCTGTCTCTTATACACATCTGACGCTGCCGACGATCTACTCTGTGTAGA
>CAJXRR010000111.1 GCA_913060575.1 uncultured Flavobacterium sp. | reverse complement strand
CGTCGGCAGCGTCAGATGTGTATAAGAGACAGATATAAACTTTAAAAAGAATAAAAAAAGGTATAACGGAGTTTTTTTAGAATAAAAACATGATTTCAGGTATTTAAAAGTGTAAAATACTAAAAATGCTAGTTATTTGCGTAATTTTATTCCTTATCAAAATCAACATAATTTTTATGGAATTTGAACTGAAGATGCCTAGATTAGGAGAAAGTATTACTGAGGCTGCTATTATTAATTGGTTTAAAAATGTTGGGGATACTATTGAAGAAGATGAAATGATTCTTGAGGTAGCAACAGATAAAGTAGATTCTGAAGTGCCATCAACGGTTTCTGGAGTTATAAAAGAACTTTTATTTGAGCCTAATGACATTATTAAAATCGGAGCAACAATCGCAATAATTGAAGTAACGGAATCTTCTAATTCTGACAATAAAAAGAATTTAAATGAAGATATTAAGGAAAGAAAAGAAAATAACTTACCTAAAAAATCATTATTAAAGAATAAAAACACAAATTTAAAGGTTAAATCAGAAAAAAACCCTAAATCCAGTAATATAGGAGTTCAGAATAATACATTTTTCTCTCCATTAATTATTGCCATTGCAAAAGAGCAACACATAAGTTTTGAAGAACTAGCGCGAATTAGAGCTACTGGTAAAGATGGAAGACTCCGGAAAAGTGATCTTTATCAATATATAGAAGAAGGAAGACCTGCTCAATTTGTTCAACCTACTTCAGAACCAGATCCAACAGCCTATAGAATTCCACAATTAAACTTAGACAAAGGAACTGGTAAAATTGTAAAAATGGATAGAATGCGTCAAATGATTGCTGATCATATGGTATATTCTAAGCATACATCACCCCATGTTACTGCTTATGTAGAAGCAGATATGACTGAAATGGTGAAGTGGAGAAATGAAAATAAAGTGGCATTTCAAGAAAAATACAACGAGCGATTAACATTTACCCCGCTATTTGTAGAGGCAGTAGCAAAAGCAGTCAAAGATTTTCCAATGATTAATGTTACTGTTGATGGAGAAAACATTATTGTGAAAGAAAGTATTAACATTGGTATGGCAACAGCCTTGCCAAGCGGAAACTTAATCGTTCCTGTAGTAAAAAATGCTGACACTAAGAACCTTTTAGATTTAGCAAAAGATGTTAATAAATTGGCAAATAAAGCAAGAGAGAATAAACTAAAAGCAGATGATGTCCAAGGAAGTACTTTTACCATTTCTAATGTAGGAACCTTTGGAAGTGTCATGGGAACGCCAATTATTAATCAACCAGAAGTTGCCATTTTAGCTTTAGGGATCATTAAAAAAAGAGCAGAAGTTATGGAAACTCCAAATGGAGATGAAATAGCAATAAGAAGTATGATGTATTTATCATTATCCTTTGATCATAGAGTAGTAGATGGGTATTTAGGAGGAAGTTTTGTCCGAAGAATAGCTGATTATTTTGAACAATTTGATACTAATAGAACTATATAAGCATGTCGTATACTATAGAAATTCAGAAAGTAAAATCATCTAAAGTTGATGATTTAGATTTTAACAACATTCCATTAGGAACCACTTTTACAGATCATATGTTTATTTGTGATTATGCAGATGGAGTTTGGGGAACACCAAGAATTCAGCCGATGCAATTAATTCCTACCCATCCAGCAGCGATGGCATTGCACTACGGACAGGCAATTTTTGAAGGAATGAAAGCTACCGTAAATGCTGAGGGAAGTCCGATGTTGTTTAGAGCAGAAAAGAATGCAGCAAGATTAAATTTTAGTGCTGATAGAATGGGAATGCCAAATTTTCCTGAAGATTTGTTTGTTGAAGGATTGAAACAATTGGTAGCTCTAGAACAAAATTGGATTCCACCACAAGAAGGAAGTGCTTTGTACTTAAGACCTTTTATGTATGCAGATGAACCATTTATTGGAATGCGAGCAGCTAACAATTTTAAGTTTATCATCATGGCTTCACCAGCGGGTCCGTTTTTTACAAAAAGAATCAAATTATACGCAGAAACACAATATATAAGAGCGGCTTTGGGTGGAACAGGAGAAGCAAAAGCAGCAGGAAATTATGCAGCAGCGATTCGACCTACAGAAATTGCAAAATCAAAAGGATACGATCAAGTATTGTGGTTAGATGCTGTAGAACATAAATATATTCAAGAAGTGGGTACCATGAATATTTTCTTCAAAATTGACGGGAAATTCATCACACCAAAAAGAGATGGTGCTATTTTAGACGGAATTACGAGAATGAGTGTCATTGATTTGTTAGAACACAAAGGATATCAGGTTACCGAACGTCCAATTACGATTAATGAAATAGAAGAAGCATCCAATAATGAAACTTTGGAGGAAGCATTTGGAACCGGAACGGCAGTTGGTATTGCTTATATTCAAGAAATCGGATTCAATGATAAAACAATTCACGTATCTGATGAAAGTCCAGTAGGATTAGACATCAACAATACTTTAAACGCAATCAAAACAGGTAAAATTGAAGATCCTTTTAATTGGATGATAAAAATTGAAAAAGAGTTAGTATAAAATAATTTGCTTGCACTGAGCTTGTCGAAGTGGGCGTTACCTAAAGGTCGCGCTTTTCGCTATATCTTTTGCAGGAAAAACAAAAGGATGCCGCTTCAATCGCTAACGCGGAAGTAACCGTTTTGTAATTCCTGCGAAGGCAGGAATCCAGAAAATAAATTAGAGTTTAAAAGCAGATTCCTGCATACGCAGGAATGACACAGATGAAAAAAAATATTTTACAAAAAGGATTTTCAAATCTTTGTACCGCGAAAGCAATGACAGAATTGTACGAAGATAATTTTAAGGTGGTTTCTAAATATGTACATGCTACTTCTCGTGGTCATGAAGCAATTCAGATAGCTTTAGGAATGCAGTTATTACCACAAGATTATGCGTTTCCTTATTATAGAGACGATGCAATGTTATTATCATTTGGATTAGAACCACATGACTTAATGTTGCAATTATTGGCAAAGAAAGACGATCCTTTTTCAGGAGGAAGAACCTATTATAGTCATCCTAGTTTAAAAGATGATGACAAGCCAAAAATTCCACATCAATCTTCAGCAACCGGAATGCAAGCGATTCCAGCTACTGGAACAGCAATGGGAATGCAATACAAAGAATTACAAAAACTTACCGATAAAGAATTAAAAGAATTGCCATTAGTGGTATGTTCTTTAGGAGATGCGTCTGTCACAGAAGGAGAAATTGCAGAAGCTTTTCAAATGGCCGCTTTAAAGCAATTACCTATTTTATATTTAGTTCAAGATAACGGTTGGGATATTTCAGCCAATGCAGCTGAAACAAGAGCGCAAGATGCTTTTCAATATGCGCAAGGATTTCATGGATTAGAAGCTATTTCTATTGATGGAGCAAACTTTACGGAAAGTTATAAAGCTATAGAAAAAGTGATGAACACTATTCGTACAGAACGTAGACCATTTTTAGTGCATGCTAAAGTTCCATTATTAAATCACCATACTTCTGGAGTTCGAATGGAATGGTATCGAGATGATCTAGAAGAAGCTCGTTCTAGAGATCCATATCCAGTATTAAAACAACAATTGTTGGATAGCGGATTTACTTCTCAAGAAATTGAATTAATTGAGAACTCTGCAAAAGAAAAAGTACTAGCTGATTTTGAAAAAGCTCAAAATGCAGCAGATCCAACACCAGAAGATTTATTTACACACGATTTTGCTCCAACACCAATTACAAGAGAAGTTGGTGAGCGTTCTCCTAAAGGAAACGACAAAGTTGTAATGGTAGATTGTGCGTTATTTGCTGTTGAAGAACTGATGAGAAAGCACAAAGAATGTTTGTTATATGGACAAGATGTTGGAGGAAGGTTAGGAGGAGTTTTTAGAGAAGCGGCAACTCTAGCACAAAAATTTGGAGACGATCGTGTATTTAATACACCCATTCAAGAAGCATTTATCGTAGGTTCTACAGTCGGAATGAGTGCAGTTGGGTTAAAACCAATTGTAGAAGTACAATTTGCAGATTATATTTGGCCTGGACTGAATCAATTATTTACAGAAGTAAGTAGAAGTTGTTATTTATCCAACGGTAAATGGCCCGTGAGTATGATACTTCGTGTTCCTATTGGTGCTTATGGAAGCGGTGGACCTTATCATTCTTCATCCGTAGAAAGTGTATTAACCAGTATACGCGGAATTAAAATTGCTTATCCAAGCAACGGAGCCGATTTGAAAGGTTTGCTAAAAGCAGCTTATTACGATCCTAATCCAGTTGTTTTCTTAGAGCACAAAGGATTGTATTGGAGTAAAGTTCCAGGAACTCAGGGAGCAACTTCTATTGAGCCTTCTGAAGATTATATATTACCATTTGGAAAAGCTTGGGTCTTACAAGAAATTTGGAAGCAAGAAGAGGAAGAAACCTTAACCATTGTTACCTACGGAATGGGAGTGCACTGGGCTATGAATGCGAGTGCCGAATTAGGAATGAAAGATACCATTGAAGTTATTGACTTAAGAACTCTGTATCCTTTAGATGAAGAAACCATCGTAAAGTCTGTGAAGAAAAATGGAAAATGTCTAGTAGTTACAGAAGAACCTTCTTCAACAGGTTTTGCAAGAGCCTTATCTGGTAAAATACAAGAAGAGTGTTTTCAATTTTTAGATGCTCCAGTAATGACTATAGGAAGTGAGAATATGCCAGCAATTCCTTTAAATAGTACTCTAGAGCAAACGATGATTCCATCAACTGAAAAAGTAAAAGAGAAAATTTTAGAGATTTTGAATTATTAATCTTCTTTTCATAAATTGATAATGGAATTTAATTCCCTAATCAATTTCGTTATTTATTAAAAAATTATAATTATTTAACAACTTTTTTATTAAAAAACTAAAGTTTTAAACATACTGTTAGTAATTTTTTTTCAAAATTAGATAATTTTTACGAATATGATATTTAAATCTAATAATAATTTGAAATTAGCATTCTTAGCCATTTCAAAAGAATACAAATTACACTTTTCTGATTTTTAACCCCATTTTTTTGAGACTCTAAAAACGAAAGAAAACGTTTTCGGGAGCCTGTATCCCTTGTCCTATTTGCTTATAAGAGATTTTTGTCGAACATTCGCACCATGTTAATCTTAAAAAAGAACATTATGACAAGAATCAAACTAACAGTTTTAACTTTAGTATTACTTACTAGTTTTAACGTTTTCTCTCAAGAGGAAGAAAAAGAAGAAAAAAAGTTCTCATTTAGTGGTAGTGTAGATACCTACTTTAGAACTAATTTAAATGCTCCAAATGATGAAAATGCTGTAGCACCTGGTTCATCATTTGCAAACCTACCTGGTTTTGCATTGGGTATGGTAAATTTAATTGGTGCTTATGAAGGCGAAAAAGTTGGCTTTGTAGCTGATTTAGTTTTCGGACCAAGAGGAGAAGATGCAGTTTTTGCATCACCTTTTTACAATGCGAATGGAAGTTCTAATATTGTAAATCAATTGTATGCTTATTGGAATGTAAGTGACAAAGTGAAAATTACTTTAGGAAACTTTAATACTTTTTTAGGGTATGAAGTAATTTCTCCAACTGCAAACTTCAATTACAGTACATCGTACTTATTCTCGTATGGACCTTTTAGTCATACAGGAATTAAAGCTGATTTTACACTTTCTGAAAAAGCGAGTTTAATGTTAGCAGTAATGAATCCTACAGATGCTACAGAGTTTAATCCTACAGGAAACTATGCAATAGGTGCACAGTTAGGATACTCTGGTCAATTCTTAAATTTCATTAGTGATAGTGGAGCTTTTGAAATCGACTTTACAGGAGGATTTGATGTAACAGATAGTTTCTATTTAGGTATCAATGCAGCTCATTTTGATAATGACGGTACTGGATTTACTGGTTTTGCATTATATCCACAATTAGCTACAAGTGATTCTTTTAAAATAGGTTTAAGAGGAGAGTATTTTAAAGAATCTGGATCTTTTGGTGCTATCGGTACAGGAGTGATTGATTCTAGCGTTTTTGCAACAACTTTAACAGCAAATTATACAGTTGGTGATTTAACTATCATTCCTGAAATTAGATTAGACTCTAGTTCAGATGATTTTACAATCGATACTTCTTTGTCACCACAAAGTAGCTTAAGCTCATTTTTATTAGCGGCTGTTTATAAATTTTAATTCATTAAAAATCAATAACTATGTTACTTAAATTTATTTCTAAAGTACCAAACTTTGTTTATGAAACTGCTCAAGATAGTATTACAGCGTCAAGTGGGGTTACTCAAGAACAATTAAAAGCTGCAGTAGATGCTGCAGTAGAATCTACTACAACAGCTATCAATGGAGATTTGGGAATGCTATGGATGTTATTATCCGGGATTTTAGTATTCTTTATGCAGGCTGGATTTACCTTAGTTGAATCTGGAATGACAAGATCTAAAAATGCGGTAAACATCGCTATGAAGAATCTATTAGATATTTGTGTAGGATCTTTAACTTATTGGTTAGTAGGATACTCACTAATGTATGGTGATACTACAAACGGATGGTTCTTCTGGAGTGGTTTATTCCAAGGAGAAGGAGCAGATTTATTCTTCCAAACAATGTTTGCTGCAACTGCTGCAACAATTGTATCAGGAGCAATTGCGGGTAGAACAAAATATTCAACGTACATTATTTTCTCTATCGTAATGACAGCAGTCATTTATCCTATTTCTGGTGGATGGCAATGGCAAGGTTCTGGTTGGTTAACCGAACTTGGATTTATTGATTTTGCAGGTTCTTCAATTGTACACTCTGTTGGTGGATGGGCTGCATTAGTAGCTGCATTCCTAGTAGGTCCTAGAATTGGAAAATACGTAAACGGAAAAGTATGTGAAATTCCAGGTCACAATCAAATACTAGCAACTTTAGGAGTTTTTATCCTATGGTTAGGTTGGTTTGGATTTAATGGAGGTTCTCAATTAGCATGGGGAGGAGATGACGCTGTCGCTGCTTCAAATGTGGTTTTGATTACTAATCTAGCTGCAGCTGCAGGTGGTTTAGGAGCTTTAATTACTACTTGGATATGGTACGGTAAACCTCACTTAGCACAAACCTTAAATGGTGCTTTAGCTGGATTAGTTAGTATCACTGCGGGTTGTGGAAATATGACTTCTGGAGGTGCTGTATTAGCTGGACTAATTGGAGGTATTTTAGTAGTATTCTCAATTGAATTTATCGAAAAGAAATTAAAAATTGATGATGCAATTGGTGCTGCATCTGTTCATGGAGTTGCCGGAGTATGGGGAACTTTAGTGATCGGACTTTGGGGTGTGAATGGTGATGTTGGAATTGGTTTATTTAATGGAGGAGGAGCTTCTCAATTAGGAACTCAAGCAATCGGAGCATTAGCATACGGAGTATGGGCTGTTGTTTTATCATTTATAATCTTGTTTACTTTAAAGAAAACGATTGGTTTAAGAGTTTCTGAAGAGGTTGAAGTTGCTGGACTAGATATGTCTGAACACGGAACTATTGCATACCCAGGAAAAAGAGATAGAGGTGAGTAAAGAGTTGTATAAAAAAAGAAAGTTCTTCTAAATAAAATTATTTAGACGAGTAGTTAACAAGCTACAACACAATTAATTATTCTATGAAAGGAAAAATGCATTGCTAGCAATGCATTTTTCCTATGTAGAAATATAATTGTATAAAGTAAAACAAATCATAATACAGGCGAGAAGACATGGAAGATCAAGGATTATATTTAAGTGAATTTGAAAGAGATAATTGCGGTGCAGGATTTATTTGTAATTTGAATGGAGAAAAATCCAACCAAATTATTCATGATGCGTTAGAAATTTTAATCAAATTAGAACACCGTGGAGCTGTAAGTTCTGATGGTAGAACGGGAGATGGAGCAGGAATTCTAATTGATATTCCTCATGAATTTTTCTCAAGAGTTTGTGATTTTGATTTACCAGAAGCTAGACAATATGCAGTAGGACCTGTCTCTTATACACATCTGACGCTGCCGACGATCTACTCTGTG
>CAJXRR010000110.1 GCA_913060575.1 uncultured Flavobacterium sp. | reverse complement strand
AGATCTAGTACGGTCTCGTGGGCTCGGAGATGTGTATAAGAGACAGAACCTATACATTGGCTGCTACAACTGAAAGTTTGAAGAAAATTAACAGTTTAGAGGAAGCTAAAATTGAAAACTACATTTTAAAAGATAGTTTGAATAATTATATTCGTTCTTCTAATGGATTTTGGTATCAATATATTACCAAGATTGATGAAGATACTACGAAACCCAAAAAAGGAGATGTAGTAGAATTACAGTATGATTTTGTAGATTTGAACGATCAAATTATCTACTCTAAAGATCAAATTGGAACTAAAAAATATAAAGTAGATAAAGAAGATTTTGTCCCAGCCATACAAATGGGTGTTAAAATAATGAAAGTAGGAGAAACAGTTAAATTTATCATACCCTCGTACAATGCATTTGGCGTTGTAGGAGATCAAAATAAAATTGGAATTAACCAATCAATTATAAGTAGAGTAACATTAATAAATATAAATAAATAACAATGAGTATTAAAAAAGTTTTTGCCCTTATGCTAATTGCAACTTCTATGATTTCTTGTAGTAATCAACCAAAAGAAGTAACATCATTAAATAGTAAAGTTGATTCTGTAAGTTATGCAGTAGGTTTAACTATGTCACAACAATTAAAGAGTAATTTTCAAGAAGTAAACGAAGACATTCTTTTACAAGCTATTAGAAATGGATTAGATTCTACGAATCTATTAATAGATATTAAGGATGCACAAACAGTTATTAGACCTTATTTTCAAAAAAAGCAACAAGAACAAGCGAAAGAAAGACAAGAGAAAGCTTTAAAAGAGGCAGAATCTAAATATGCTGATAATAAAAAAGCAGGTGAAGACTTTATTGCAGCTAACAAATCGAAAAAAGGAGTCGTTACAACTGCGAGCGGTCTACAGTATATTGTTTTGAAAGAAGGAAAAGGAGCGACCCCAAAACCTACTGATAAAATAAGAATTCACTATCACGGGACTACAATCAAAGGAGAAGTATTTGACAGTTCTGTTGATAGAAAAAATCCATATGAATCTAATGCAAATCAATTCATAACAGGTTTTAATGAAGCTTTGTCATTAATGAAAGAGGGAGCAAAGTACAAAGTGTTTATTCCTCAAGAATTAGCCTATGGAGCGCAACAAAGAGGAGCGTTAATTCCACCTTTATCAGCATTAGTTTTTGAAATAGAATTATTAAAAATTTTAGATAAATAATGAAAAAGTTAGTTTATTTTTTAATTTCACTGGCACTGTTTTCTGCATGTGAAAAAGCAGCATACAAAGATCTTGAAGATGGTCTTTATGCAGGTATTGAAACAGAGAAAGGTACAATTATAGTAGAATTATACGCAGATGAAGTACCACTAACTGTTGCAAATTTTATTACGTTAGCAGAAGGAACTAATCCTAAAGTTGTAGATTCTTTGAAAGGCAGATATTATGACGGACTAACTTTTCATAGGTTAGTAAAAGACTTTATCGTTCAAGGTGGAGATCCATTGGCAAATGGTAGAGGTGGACCAGGATATACTTTCTATGATGAATTTAATCCAAAATTAAGACATGATAGTAAAGGTGTTTTATCAATGGCTAATTCTGGCGTTAATAGTAATGGAAGTCAGTTTTTTATTACCTACAAACCAACACCATGGTTGGATGGTTATACACAAAATGATGAACTAAAAGATTGCAGCAATCCAAGAGTTGGTTGTCATTCAGTATTTGGTAAAGTTGTGAGTAGTTTTGATGTCTTAGATTCTTTAGCTCAAACAGATGTTATTAAAAAGATTGAAATAGTTAGAAAAGGAGCTGCAGCTAAAGGTTTTGATGCTGTTAAAGTCTTTGAAGAAGAGTTCTCTAAAGGAGCTGAAAAAGAGAAGCAACGACTAGCAGAATTAGAAAAACTAGAAATAGAAAGACTTGAAAAGTTTTTAAAAGATAAAGAAGTTTTCTATGAGAAAATGAATGTCAAAAAAGCAAAGAAACAAGAATCAGGTTTGCAAATTTTAACCTTTAAAACAGGTAAAGGGAAAAAATTCAATTCAGCAATTTCTACTACCATAAATTATACAATCTATTTAGCTGATGGTACTAAGGTGCAATCTACTGAAGGAGGAACTCCATTTGAATTTACTTTTGATAAAAGACCTTTAATTACAGGTGTTAAAGAAGCAATTTCAAAAATGAGAGAAGGAGGTAAAGTACGATTGTTTATCCCTTACTACTTAGGTTATGGAGAAAACGGAGGTGGACCTTTTCCAAAGAAAGCTGATATTGTTTTTGATTTAGAACTCTTAAAAGTAGGAAAGTAATTTGATAGAAAGTCTCTTACAAAAAGATACAGAATTACTCATATTCCTTAATAATTTAGGAAGCGAACAATGGGATGGTTTCTGGTTAGCATTGACTAATCAGTTTCACTGGTCTCCATTGTTCGCTTTTCTTCTAGTTATAATTTTTAGAAAATTTGGTTGGAAAAACGGATTGTTAATGGTCTTGTTTTTAATAGGATTGGTTGCTTTTTCAGATCAATTTACCAACTTTATAAAACATTCATTTCAACGTTTAAGACCTTGTAATACAGATGGTGTCTTTGAGCAATTACGCTCTTTTACCTACAGACCTGGAGGTTATAGCTTTTATTCAGGACATGCTTCTCTTTCTATGACTTT
This sequence comes from uncultured Flavobacterium sp., assembly GCA_913060575.1. Lineage (GTDB taxonomy): Bacteria > Bacteroidota > Bacteroidia > Flavobacteriales > Flavobacteriaceae > Polaribacter. Next base: position 5,538 of record CAJXRR010000110.1, on the reverse strand, counting down.
TACAGTTTTTATCATTCTATTATTGAAAAATCACTACAAATACATTGTGTTTCTTCTCATTTTTCCATTGCTTTTTGGATATAGTAGAATTTACTTAGGAGTACACTATCCTCTAGATATCCTAACAGGATATATCACCGGAATGATTTGGGGATACTTATTTTATAGATTAGAAAAAGCTTTAAGACTTAGTACTAGATTCCGATAGATAAATCGACTTATTCACAGGATTTAAGAAAATCAATAAAAATATTACTGCAAAGAACAATTCATATACTTCCCATTTCCTACTTAAGTTTGGTAGTATTGCAATGAATATAGTATTGATTAAGAATGCTGCAATATGACTTAGTTGTGGTACAGGAATTACAAACATATCTACAAGCTTTTTAATTCCTTTATATTTTTGATACAAGAATGGCATAATTAATAAATAGATAGCCATAACAAGGGTTAGTAACTGACTAAAAATTAGCTTATTTAGTTTTACACCACCAACTTCTAGGTTGTGGAAATTTGTTTCCTTTTGTAAATTATTTCCTTGAAAAAACTCTCCAGATTCTATTCCGAAAATTCGTTGTCCCCAAGAGATTTCTTCACCTGCTCCAAATAAAAATAAAATTCCAAAGAAAAGAATCCCTAGTTTCCAAAGTACTTTTTTGTCTTTGCTAGCGGTAAAAAGACGAATAAATTGAAGTATACTAATGCATAATAAAAAGAAAAAGGTTCCGTATTCTATAGCTCCGTCTTCTTGAGCAAATACAGTGTCAAAATAAACTTTATCAGTAAATCCAAAATAAACAGATAATGCAAGTACTATCAGTAGTGCAAAAAATAAGAATGATTCTACTTTGGTTAATTTTTTAAAACGTAGCATAAAGTATATAATAAATGAATTACAAAGGTATAAGAAAAACTTAATCCTTTACGGAGTATTTGAGAAGTTTACTAACTCTAATAATATCAACCTTTTCAGAGTTGGTAATACCAATTCCTAACCTTGGATATATTTTAGCATCTGGAAGTCCAGTATGTTCAAAACTAATAGTTCCACTAATCTTGCCATTTGCAGGTATTGTGTTTTTTTTAAGATTCAACAATACTTCTTTAGTAAAGATTTCTTGCTTTTTGTCTTTTAGAAAACCAAGATAAACGTCAAAATCATCCAACTCAATGGTTCTGTCAAAGTTGTTTTCAATCTCAACAGGAATTGTATTCATCTCATTTTCCTTTAGAACAATTTGTTCGTTTGAAAAATTAATTTGCAATTGAGTTAAATCTTTATAATCTGAAACAATTGACGTAAATACAGAGTCTTTTCCTCTAATATGAGTTCCGAAATTAGTATGATCTAATCGAATTCTACTGACCAAAGCAACTTCATTTGCAGATAAATCTTTCTGATTTTGAAGCATGATAAAATGATTATTTCTTCCTGTGAAATTTTTCATATAATAAGCTTTCTCTTTGGCATAATACCAATAGGTCGCTGTATTTTGATAAGAATTGATAAAGATTTTATCTTGTCCTTTTGTAGCTGATTTTAATTCTAAAGCCCATGCTTCATTTCCATGGGTATTGAGTTTCTTTGGAATTATACCTTCTGTGAACATTAAGACTCTTGCAAATAACATAATTGCTATGTTAATAAAAGCCAAACGGATAAACCATTTCCTAGATTTTTTTCTATCAATTAGAAAATTAAAGGTGATTAATAGTAGAGGTATACTTATAGGGACAATCCATTGCGCTTGTACACGTCCTCTAAACGAAGAGAAAAAGAAAAACACTAGAAAACCTATGATAATATAATTTAATGCTTTAGCAAAGGTATCTTTAGTTCTAATATTTTTAAAAAAAGCGTGATATATAATCGGAAAGGTGAATCCAACGATGGCAATCATATTTACAAAATGCATTAAGGTATGCTCAAACTTATAAGCTCTATTTGAAACTCTTCCTTGTAAATGATATCTAAAAGAAGCAAAATCATTCATCCATTGCCAATGAAGATGCGGTATATATAAAAGAAGTGCTCCTAAGCAAACCAACCAAAGTTTATAATCTTTAATTAATTTCCAATTTGATAAAAAGACGAAGAATACAATTAAAATCCCTTGATATTTACTGTACATCATACCTGCAATAGCAATAGGAAGCAATAAGTAACTTAATGTGTTTTTCTTTGTTACATATTCTTTGTAGGCATATAAAAACAATCCACAGAATAACATTAAAGGAGTGTCTGGTGTGGTGATAAAACCATAAACATTTAATAATGCTGTTGAAAAGAACACTAATAGAAACAACCAAGTATATTCTTTTTTCCTTGGATGATCTATAGTACACCAAACGATATAGCTGAGAAAACTGAATGAAACAGCTGAGAAAAAACGAACACCAATTTCATCTGTAAAAAGAAAATCACTGATGGTTATCCAAACCGCAACAAATGGGGGATGATCAAAAAATCCCCAATCCATATATTGACTATACACCCAATAATATGCTTCGTCTGGTAATAACTCTGTTAAACTACCTTGAATAACATTCAAAATAAAAAAGACAAGAATTGTTATTGGTAAAAGGAATTTAGATTTTTTAAGATTGGTCATTGTATAATTTCAATAATTTTTCAGCAGAAGAAAAAGGAGTAGTTTTTCCATTTTTTAACAAAGCAATTTCTTGCTCTAAAGCTTTGGCTATGTTTTTATCTTTAAAAAAAGAATCGTGCAAATTTTGTTGAATCGTGGCTTGTAGCCAAAATTTATTTTGATGATTTCTTTTATTCTTAAAGAATTCAGTTTCTTTTGCTGAGGCAATATAACCATCAATCATAGAAGAAACTTCTTCAATTCCTGAATTTTGTAATGCACTTGCTGTTAATACTTTTGGAATCCAACCACTTTCTTTAGGAGGATATAAGTGTAGGGCTCTTGTAAATTCAACTTTAGCGATTTTAGCATTCTTTACATTTTCTCCATCCGATTTATTTATGACAATCGCATCTGCCATTTCAATAATTCCTCTTTTAATCCCTTGTAATTCATCTCCAGCCCCAGCAATTTTTAGTAGTAAAAAGAAATCAACCATAGAATGCACCATGGTTTCACTTTGTCCAACACCTACAGTTTCAATAATAATTGTATCAAAACCTGCAGCTTCACATAAAATAATACTTTCTCTTGTTTTTTGCGCTACACCACCTAATGATGTTCCGGATGGCGAAGGTCTTATAAAAGCATTTTTATCGGTAACCAGTTCTTCCATTCTAGTCTTATCTCCTAAAATACTTCCTTTATTAATAGAGCTACTTGGGTCAACAGCCAAGACAGCCACTTTATTTCCTTTATTGGTTAAATGCTTTCCAAAAGCTTCAATAAAAGTACTTTTTCCAACTCCAGGAACACCAGTAATACCAATTCTAACAGATTTATTAGCGTATGGTAAACATTGTTCTAAAATCTGATTAGCTTTTTCTTGATGTTTTTGATTGGTGCTTTCAACCAAAGTAATGGCTCTACTTAGATAGGTGATATTACCATCTAAAATCCCAGCTACATATTCTTTAATACTAGGCTTTTTACTTCTATTTGTTTGAATTTTTTTAGCTGATGATTTACTGGTTGTTTCTGGTTGAGAAACACCATCTTTTTCATGTAATGCTGAAGATTGCTTTTTAGCCATATATTGGATGACGGAATATTTAGGTAAATTTAGAAATAAAAATGATGCAAACTGCAACACTTATAAAAAGGTGTCGTCTATAAGGTAACTAATCAATTAATGAGTCAAACAAAGCATATACATCATAGTATCATTTTAAGATGCAAAAAGAATGATGCCAAGGCACAGATGGAACTGTACAATTTGTATTGTAAAGGAATGTTTTTGGTGGCTAAGAGATATGTGAGAGATGATTTTGTTGCAGAAGACATCATGCAAGATGCCTTTATTAAAGCTTTTAAAAAAATAGATTCCTATAAGGGAGAAGTAACATTTGGAGCTTGGTTAAAGAGAATAGTCATCAATCAAAGTATCGATGAATTAAAGAAAAAGAGATTAGAAATTGTTTCTATTAATCACGAAACACATAAAGTTATAGAAGATACAGGCTGGCAAATAGAAGATGAAACAACCATGCAGCATATTGTAAAATCTATAAAAGAATTAAAAGAAAAATACCGAGTTGTACTGTCTTTGTATTTATTAGAAGGCTATGATCATCAAGAGATTTCTGAAATATTAGGAATAACAGAAGTTACCTCTAGAACACATTTATTGCGAGGGAAAAAGAAATTACAAGAACAATTAAAAGAGATACGTTATGCCGAAGGATATTAGAAAAATGTTTGAAAATTACCCAGAAGAATCTGGAGCATTATCATCAAGTCATGCGAATGCGTTCGAAAATAAATTGATGAAAGAATTGCATCAAAGACAACCTAAGCAAAAGAATTATAAATGGTTATCTATTGCAGCATCCATCGCCTTACTCATTAGTATAGCGATACACTTTACTCCAAAAGACATTGAACCTGTTGATAAAAAAACAGATCAAACCATACGTTTAGGATCGATATCACCAGAATTAAATACCATAGAAACCTATTATACCAATAGTATTAATCTTGAGTTAAGTCAGCTTGAGATTACAGACGAAAATCAAGAAATTTTAGATAGTTATCTCGTTAAAATTGGAGAATTAACTACAGAATATAAAACATTAACTCTAGAGCTCAATACAAAAGGGGTTAATGATGAAACCATCGATGCATTAATCAGTAATTTAAGATTGCGACTACAGCTGTTACAACGTTTAAAAAAGCAATTGAACAATTTAAAAGAATTAAACCTAAATCAAGATGAAAACAAACTCACTTAAGAATAGTATTACTATCTTATTATTATCAGTAACATTAATGGCTTTCAGTCAAAAAGAAAGCAAAAAATATTCGGAAGAATTTAATGTAAATAAAGATGTTATTCTAGAAATAGAAGCATCAAACTCAGAAATTGACGTAACTACTTGGAATAAAAACAAAGTATTAGTCGAAGCCTATATAGAAATTGAAGGTTTATCAAAAGAAGAAGCTCAGAAGTATTTAAAAAACTACAAATTTGAAGCTTTAGGGAATAAAACGAAAGTAAAAGTTACTTCTGGATCAAACAATATGTTCCGTTTTGGCAACAATGACTTTGTAATTTTCAACAATGATAACTTTGTAATGCCTCATTTTGAAATGCCAGATATCGATATTGAAATGCCAAATATTGACATTCAAATGCCAGAAATGGATTTTGATAATATCTTTATTCATTTAGATGATTTAGAGTTTGATTTTGACAAATATTCTAAAGAAGGAAAAAAATACTTTTTTACTTGGAAAAATGATGCGAAAGAAATCACCATAAAATCTAAAAAAGAGTGGGAAGACTTTAAGAAAACTAAAGAATACAAAAAGTGGAAAAAGGAAATGAAGGAGAACAATGAAAAGCTTAAGAAAGAATTAGCCAAGATTAAAGTTGAAATTGGAG
>CAJXRR010000109.1 GCA_913060575.1 uncultured Flavobacterium sp. | reverse complement strand
CGAGATCTAGTACGGTCTCGTGGGCTCGGAGATGTGTATAAGAGACAGAATAAAAAGTATGATTTAGAAGAAAGGTTAATTCAATTTTCAATTGACATAATTATTCTTTGTAAAGAATCAAACAAAAGTTTTGCTTCAGATCATTTAATTAAACAAGTTATTAGATCGGCAACTTCTTCTGCTTTAAATTATGGAGAAGCGCAGAGTGCTGAGTCAACAAAAGATTTTCAACACAAAATGAAGTTATGTTTGAAAGAATTGAGAGAGACACTTGTAAATTTGAAAATTCAAAAAGGTATAGAAAGTATTCAAAATAGAGAAAGCTTAGAAGTCATTTTAAATGAGAACAATGAGCTAATAGCAATATTTGTTTCGAGTATTCGCACATCTCAAAATAAAAATAAATAATGAATGTTAATCAGTTAGTCAAAATTAAAAACTTCGATATTCTGTTTTCAACATTCGATATTCAATATTAATTATGAACATTGGAATTATAGGTTCTGGAACAATGGGAAGTGGAATAGCTCAAGTAGCAGCTACCTCAGGTTGTAAGGTAAAATTATACGATACTAATCAAATTGCTTTAGATAAAAGTAAGGCAGCTTTAGAAAAAGTATTATCTAGATTAATTGAAAAAGGACGTATCGATTCTGAAGAAAAGTCTAGAATTCAAGATAACATATCATATGTAGATACTTTAAAAGACTTGCATGATTCTAATCTAACGATTGAGGCTATAATCGAAAATTTAGAAATCAAACAAAAAGTATTTTCAGAATTAGAAACCTATGTTGCAGATGATTGTATCATTGCATCAAACACTTCCAGTTTATCAATTGCATCAATTGCTGCAGCTCTAAAGAAACCAGAACGTTGTGTTGGAATTCATTTTTTCAACCCAGCACCGTTGATGAAATTGGTAGAGGTGATTCCAGCAATTCAAACATCACAAGAGATTTTAGATGCCTCAGTTGCTATTATTTCAGATTGGAAAAAGGTAGTTGCCGTCGCAAAAGATACTCCAGGATTTATTGTAAATCGTGTAGCGAGACCGTTTTATGGAGAAGCACTCAGAATCTACGAAGAAGGTTTGGCTGATTTTGCAACTATTGATTGGAGTTTAAAAACTTTAGGCGGATTTAGAATGGGTCCTTTTGAATTGATGGATTTTATTGGAAATGATGTAAATTATACGGTAACTGAAACTGTATTTACAGCCTTCTATTTTGATCCAAGATACAAACCCGCTTTTACTCAGAAACGTTTATCAGAAGCAGGATATTTAGGAAGAAAATCAGGGAAAGGGTATTATGATTATGACGAAAATGGAAAGATTGTCACCTCGAGCGCAGTCGAGAGGTCTCATGATAATACGTTAGCGAAAACTATTTTTGATCGTGTTTTAGTCATGTTAATTAATGAAGCAGCTGATGCATTATTTTTAAATATTGCTTCTGCAGAAGATATTGATAATGCTATGACCAAAGGAGTAAATTATCCAAAAGGATTATTGGCTTGGGCAAACGAAAAAGGAATTGACTGGTGTGTAAATACCCTAGATAATTTGTATAATGAATATCATGAAGATAGATATCGTTGTAGCCCTTTGTTAAGAAAAATGAATAGAGATAATAAAACGTTTTTTAATTAATGTCACATAGAGCGCAGTCGAAAGGTCTCATATTATAAAAAAAAGCCCCCACTTTAGTGGAAAATAAATATGAAAGGAGAACAAATTCCATATAAAATGTTAAGTCAGGATGCTTACAGTCAATGGCTAGGAATTGAAATCTTAGAATGTGAAGTTGGACGATGTAAAGTAGGAATGACAATTCGTAAGGATATGTTGAATAGCATGGACAAAGCTCATGGTGGAATTAGTTACTCATTAGCAGACACAGCATTTGGATTTACAGCTAATACACATGGTAACTACGCAGTTTCTATTGAAACGTCTATTAATCACATAGAAGCATTAAGTGAAGGTGATGTAATTGTTGCAGAATCTGTCATTGAAAAAGTAAACAATAAATTAGGCTTTAATATCATTGAAGTCAAAAGAGGAGATGAATTAGTCGCTTTATTTAAAGGCGTAGTATATAGAACACAAAAGAACTGGGAAGAAAATGATTAACGATTGTCGATTGCAGATTTAAGTAGTCTGAGTAAACTTCAAAAATCAAATATTGTTAATCAACAATCTAAAATAATAAATATGGAAGCATATATCATAGACGGAATAAGAACTCCAATAGGAAGTTATAAAGGAACCTTATCAGCAGTTAGAACCGATGATTTAGGAGCAATCGTAATTGAAGAGTTGGTAAAAAGAAATCCAAATATTCCAAAAGAAGCATACGATGATGTCATCATGGGATGTGCTAATCAGGCTGGAGAAGATAATCGTAATGTAGCGAGAATGTCTTCTTTATTAGCAGGATTGCCATTTACAGTTCCTGGAGAAACAGTCAATCGTTTGTGTAGCTCAGGATTGTCAGCAATTATTCATGCAAATAGAGCAATAAAAGCAGGAGACGGAGATGTATTTATTTCTGGTGGAGTAGAAAACATGACTAGAGGTCCCTTCGTAATTGGAAAACCGTCAACCGGATTTGGAAACGATTCTAAAATGTATGATTCAAGTTTTGGATGGCGTTTTGTGAATCCAAAAATGCAAAAATTATACGGAATAGATCCAATGGGCGGTACCGCTGAAAACTTGGTAGAGAAATATAACATTTCAAGAGAAGATCAAGATCAGTTTGCTTATTGGAGCCAGATGAAAGCGACAAAAGCTCAAGAAAATGGAAGATTGGCAAAAGAAATTGTGACTGTAGAAATTCCACAACGTAAAAAAGACCCGATTCAATTTTCAAAAGATGAGTTTGTAAAATCGACGACTTCAAAAGAAATCTTAGGAAAATTACGCCCAGCTTTTAAGAAAGAAGGCGGAAGCGTAACTGCAGGAAATTCCTCAGGATTAAATGATGGAGCCGCAGCAACAATCATTGCCTCTGAAGCAGCAGTAAAAAAATACAATTTAAAACCATTGGCAAGAATCGTGAGTTCTGCTGTGGTTGGAGTTGAGCCAAGAATCATGGGTATCGGACCAGTTCAAGCTTCTAACAAAGCATTAGAAAAAGCCGGTTTAACCATGAATGATATCGATATCATTGAATTAAATGAAGCATTTGCAGCACAAGCATTGGCATGTACAAGAGCCTGGGGGTTGGCAGATGATGACTCAAGATTAAATCCAAACGGAGGTTCAATTGCAATCGGACATCCATTAGGTGTTACCGGTGCAAGAATTGCGTATTCAGCAGCCTTAGAATTACACGAACAGGAAAAGAGATACGCGTTGATTACCATGTGTATTGGAGTTGGACAAGGGTATGCAGCGATTATAGAAAGAGTTTAATTCCTGCGAAGGCAGGAATCTCTTAATAAGAAGAAATGAAACATTGGTATGTATACATAATGGCTAACAAGCCTAACGGAGTAATTTATATAGGTGTTACTGATAACATAGAAGAAAGAGTAAGAGAACATAAAAATAAGATTTATCCAAAATCTTTTACTGCTAAATATAATTGCGAAAATTTAATTTACTTTGAAGAGTTTGAAAATGGAGAAGAAGCGTCAATTAGAGAAAAGCAATTTAAAAAGTGGAAAAGAGATTGGAAAATTAAATTAATAGAAGAAATGAATCCGAGTTGGTCAGATTTAAGTATCAATTGGAATCTTGGGAATAGAAAGTTTAGAATTAATAAATAACAAGATACCTGCCTACGCAGGCATTTATTATGAAAAAAATACAACATTACGTTCAAGGTCAATGGACAGAAGGAAAAGAAGAAGGAGCGCCTATTTTTGATGCAATTACAGGAGAGGTAATCTCTAATATTGCTATTGAGGGATTAGACATTCCGGAAATTCTCCAATACGGAAGAACCACAGGAAGTAAAGTTCTTCGAAAAATGACGTTTCAAGAACGTGGAAACATGCTTAAGAAGTTAGCGTTCTACCTTTCAAAACGTAAAAATGAGTTTTATGAATTAAGTTATAGAACTGGAGCAACACGTGTAGATAGTTGGATTGACATCGAAGGAGGTTTTGGAAACTTATTTGCCAATGCTTCATTACGTAAGTTATTTCCAAATCAAGCTTATCATGTAGAAGGTGATGCGATTGATTTATCTCGTGGAGGTCGCTTTATGGCACATCACATCATGGTTCCTAAAAAAGGAGTTGCTGTACATATTAATGCTTTTAACTTCCCTGTATGGGGAATGTTAGAGAAATGTGCTGTTAACTGGATGGCAGGCGTACCTGCAATTGTTTTACCTGCACCATCTTCATCATATTTAGCCGAAGCAGTTGCAAGAGTAATGATTGATTCAGGGATTTTACCAGAAGGAGCTTTGCAAATCATCAATGGAACCGTTCGAAATATTTTAGATACTGTTGAGTCGCAAGATGTAGTAACCTTTACGGGTTCTGCTGCTACAGGAAGAATCTTAAAAGCACATCCAAGAATCATTCAAGAATCCGTTCCATTTACGATGGAAGCAGATTCTTTAAATGCCTCTATCTTAGGAGAAGACGCTGTTCCCGGTACACCAGAATTTGATTTATTTATCAAAGAAGTACGAAAAGAAATGACTGTAAAAGCTGGACAGAAATGTACTGCTATCCGTCGTATCATTGTTCCAGAAAATTTAGTTGAAGAGGTGCAAGTTTCTTTAGCAAAAGCTCTAGACAAAGTAACTATTGGAGATCCTAGGTTGAAAGAGGTTAGAATGGGGTCTTTAATTAGCAAACAACAAGTAGAAGCGGTTCGTAGTTCTGTGGAAGATCTTTCTAAAGAAGCTACTATGGTTTATGGAAGTTTAGATAAAATAGAAACGATAGGAGCCGATTATAAAAAAGGAGCATTCATCAGTCCGATTTTATTTAGAGCAGACAATCCATTAGAAAACTCAGTGATTCACGAACGTGAAGCATTTGGTCCAGTAAGTACCATTATGCCGTATAAAAATTTAGAAGAAGCGATTACCTTAGCTCAGATGGGGAAAGGTTCTTTGGTCTCTTCTATTGCAACCAATGATGACAACATTGCGAAAGAATATGTTATAAATGCTGCAAGTCATCATGGACGTATTTTAGTTTTAAATAGAGAAAATGCCAAAGAAAGTACCGGTCATGGTTCTCCTTTACCAAGTTTGGTGCATGGTGGTCCAGGAAGAGCTGGAGGTGGTGAAGAAATGGGAGGTGTTCGTGGAATTAAACATTATTTACAACGAACTGCAATTCAAGGTTCACCAACAACATTAACGGAAATTACAGGAATTTATCAGCCGAATTCAAAATATAAAGAAGCTGCTCAACATCCTTTCAAATATCATTGGGAAGATATTCAACCAGGAATGTCATTAAAAACTCATAAGAGAACATTTACGGATACTGATATTATCAATTTTGCGAATGTGACTTGGGATCATTTCTATGCACATACGGACATTACTTCCTTAGATGGAAGTATTTTTGAAAAGAGAACTGCGCATGGGTATTTCATCATTTCTGCCGCTGCAGGATTGTTTGTATATCCAAATAAAGGTCCTGTTTCTGCAAATTATGGTCTAGAAGAATGTCGTTTTTTACGTCCTTTATACCACAATGATACTGTCTATGTGCGTTTAACATGTAAGCAAAAAGTTGATAGAGATGTAGCAAGTGCAGAGCATCCAAGCGGAATAGTGAAGTGGTTTGTAGAGGTTTTTGATGCAGAAGACGAATTAGTCGCTATAGCAACAATCTTAACTATGGTACAAAAGAAACAAGAGACTTTTGTAGAAATGACAGATGAGAAAATTCAAGAATGTCTAAATAACTTAAAAGAAGATGCAAAACCTAAATGGGGAATCATGACGCCTCAACACATGATAGAGCATCTAGAGTATACATACAAAGTTGCCTCTGGAGAAATTAAAGATTTAGAAATAGCAACTCCAGAAAAGATATTAGAGAAAGTTCATAATAGTTTGTATAATTATGAGAAATTTCCAAAAAACTCTAATTTCCCAATGTTAGAAAAAGACACCTTAGATACTTTAAAACATGATGATTTCGTAACTTCAGTTACTAAGTTTAAAGAGGCAAGAGAAAATTACAAAACCTATTTTAAAGAGAATCCAGACGCAAAATTAAATAATCTTGTTTTTGGAGAATTAAATAGATACGAGTGGTATTTAATGGAAAGAAAACATCTAAACCACCATTTTGAGCAATTTGGATTAATATAAACAATATGTCATTCCGAACAGTGTGAAGGAATCTCATGATGAGATTGCCACGTCACTATGTTCTTCGCAATGACAAAAAGTAAAAATTACACATGAGTGATCCTTACGTAAAACAAACCATAGAAAAAGAAGTAGCATACATTGAGTTTTTTCACCCAGCTCACAATTCGTTACCAGGAAATATTTTAGCAGAATTAGCGCAAACAATAACAGATGCCGGGCAAAATAATTTGGTAAAAGTGATTGTTTTAAAAAGTGGAGGTGATCGTACTTTTTGTGCTGGAGCTAGCTTTAATGAGCTAATTAATATTAATGATGAAGCAACAGGGAAAGTCTTCTTTTCAGGTTTTGCGAATGTAATTAATGCGATGCGCAAGTGCCCTAAGTTTATCATTGGAAGAATCCAAGGAAAAACTGTAGGAGGAGGAGTAGGATTGGCAGCTTCTACAGATTATTGTATGGCTACAAAGTTTGCAGCTATCAAGCTAAGTGAATTAAATATAGGAATCGGACCTTTTGTAGTAGGGCCAGCTATTGAGCGTAAAATGGGATTAAGTGCTATGTCTCAAATAGCTATAGATGCGAATACTTTTTATCCAGCAGAATGGGCAAAACAAAAAGGATTATTCACTCAGGTATATGAAAATACAGAAGAATTAGATGTTGCTGTTAAAGCAACTGCAGAACATTTATGTGCTTACAATACAGAGGCAATGACGGAGATGAAAAAAGTCTTTTGGAAAGGAACAGATGATTGGGATTCTTTATTGTCAGAACGCGCAAAGACAAGCGGAAGATTAGTATTGTCTGATTTTACTAAAGAAAAATTGAAAGGGTTTAAATAAGAAGAATTATGAATATCGAATAAAGAATAATTAATTCAGAAGTTTTACTTCATCATTCGATATTTACTATTCAAAATTCGATATTCATTATGATTTACAGTTTCCAAGGATATATACCTGTTGTCCATGAATCTAGTTTTGTGCATCCATTGGCTGCTGTTACTGGAAATGTCATTATTGGCAAAAATTGTTATATAGGACCAGGTGCAGCGATTCGTGGAGATTGGGGGCAAATCATACTAGAAGACGGAGTTAATGTTCAAGAAAATTGTACCGTTCATATGTTTCCCGGAAAGTCAATCACCTTAAAAGAAAGTGCACATATTGGTCATGGAGCTATTATTCATGGAGCAAATATTGGTAGAAATGTATTAGTAGGGATGAATACTGTGATTATGGATGATGCTGAAATCGGTGATGAAAGTATTGTTGGAGCCATGGCTTTTGTAAAAGCGGAAACTAAAATTCCTAATAGAAGTTTAGTCGTTGGAAATCCAGCAAAAATTATCAAACAAGTGAGTGACGAAATGATTGCTTGGAAAACCAAAGGAACTCAATTGTATCAGCAATTACCCAAAGATTGTCATGATAGTTTAAGGGAAGTTGAGCCATTGAGAGAGGTTCCAAAAGATAGACAAAAGCAAGAAGAAGTTTATAAAACGTTGCGAGATCAGTTTAAAAAATAGTTGTTAGAATTGAGTCCGTATATTTATCAACTTCAATAATCAATTTCAGCGTTGGTTATAAATATAAAAGGGTTTTTCGTTTTTCAAAATGTGAAATTTCACTAACCACTAACCACTAACCACTAACCACTAAGCCAATAACTTCTCCAAATCAATCTCATTGGTTTCTTTGGCAGTAGAAAGCGTAATTAAACTCTGTACATTACCAAGGTATGGCATTAAGGTGAGTTTAGTAATGATAAATTTTTCGTAAGATTCTATATCTGCAACTACTAATTTTAATAAGTAGTCAAAATTTCCACTTACTCTATGGCATTCAGTAACTTCGGGAAAACTTTGAATTTCTTTCACAAATTTTTCTAAATAACTTCTTGTATGTCCTTGTAAAGTAATTCCGACAAAAACAATTTGTTTTAAGCCAAGTTTTTTATAATCGAGTCTAGCAACATAATTAGAAATATACCCTTCTTTTTTTAACTTTTTTATTCGTTCAAAAATAGGAGTGGTAGATAGCTTCATTTCTTCAGCAATACTCTTAATTGTTCTATCAGAATCTCGCTGTAAAATCATCATGATTTCAATATCTAAGTTGTCTAACTTCATCAGGGTAGATCTGTCTCTTATACACATCTCCGAGCCCACGAGACCGTACTAGATC
>CAJXRR010000108.1 GCA_913060575.1 uncultured Flavobacterium sp. | reverse complement strand
GGAGTTTTGATTGCTCCTGCTCCTTATAGCGCTTCATCAGCATATTACTTTCCTACCATTGCCAGAATGCAAGCTGTTGAAGTTTTAAAAGGTAGTAGTCAAGTTCAATATGGTCCGTTTACAACCGGTGGAGCTATAAATATGATTTCTAATCAAATTCCAGACACATTTGGAGGAAGTGTTAGAGCTAGTTACGGAAGTTTCAATTCTTCTCAATTGCATGCCATTATTGGTGATAGCAATAAAACCTTCGGGTATTCTGTTGAATATTTAAATTATGGTTCTGATGGATTTAAAGATTTATTTAATGGGAAAAATACTGGTTTTGACAAGAATGATATCGTTGCGAAATTTAGAGTAAATTTATTTCCAAATGCAGGAGTAAAACAATCATTAGAAGCTAAACTACAATACTCAGACGAAGAATCTAATGAAACTTATTTAGGTATTTCTGATGAGGATTTTGGAACAAATCCATTTACAAGATATGCCGGGTCTGGTAATGATTTAATGAAAAATATACACAGGCAAATTGTTCTAACACATACCTTAGATTTTTCTAAAAACTTTAGAATTACTACCAATGCATACAGTAACTATTTTAGAAGAAATTGGTATAAAACAGATTTCATCACGTTTAATGGAGATAGACAATCTATTGGAAATGTTTTTGGAGATCCTACAACTTTTGCAGGTCATATAGCATTGGTAAAAGGAGAGATCAATTCTGATGGAGATGATGCTATCAATTTAAGAGCAAATAATAGAAAATATATCTCTAAAGGAATTCAAACTAAGTTTGATTATCACTGGTATAAAGGCGATGCTTTTCATGATATTGAAATAGGATTGCGTTATCATTATGATGAAGAAGATCGTTTTCAATGGATCGATGATTACGGAATTAATAATGGAGAATTAAGCCTAACAAATGCAGGAACTCCAGGTTCTAATGCCAATAGAATTAGTAGTGCCAGAGCATTTGCTTCCTCTGTAACTTATAAATTGAAAATTAAAAAATGGACATTTACTCCTGGACTTCGTTATGAAAATATTACGTTACAAAGAGAAAATTTTGGAAATAATGATATTTTAAGAACCGGCGTTAATCTATCTGTAAGAGAAAATAATGTGGGTATTTTTATACCGGGAATTGGAACCAATTATAAATTCAATAACAATGTGGCTGTTTTTGGAGGAGTTCATAAAGGATTTTCTCCTCCAGGAAATCAAGAAGATGAAAAACCGGAAGAAAGTATCAACTACGAGTTAGGAAGTCGATTTTCTATAGGGAATCTAAGAGCAGAAGCTGTTCTTTTCTATAATGATTACAGTAATTTATTGGGGAGTGATTTAGCCGCTACTGGTGGAACTGGTTCTCTTGATCAATTTAATGCAGGAGAAGTTGTAGTCAATGGTCTTGAATTATTACTTAACTATGATTTCTTATCTAAAAAATCTAATTTCAGTTTACCTCTTACATTTGGATATACGTATACCGATACCGAATTTCAAAATAGTTTTGGTAGTAACGACGATTTGTGGGGACAAGTGATTGCAGGTGATGAGTTACCATATATTTCTAAACATCAATTCAATATTGGACTGTCTTTAGAGCATTCTAAATTTGAATTGAATCTTAACGCTCGTTTTAATGGAGAATTCAGAACTAGAGCCGGAAGAGGAACTATCGCAGCAAATGAATTAGTAGATTCTAATTTTGTAGTTGATTTTTCTGGAAAATATTATTTTAATAAAAACCTAACTGCTACAGCAAACATTATTAATTTATTAGATGAAACCTATGCAGCTTCTAGGGTTCCTGCTGGGCTAAGACCAGGTCATCCGTTTGGAGCCTATGCTGGATTACAATATAGATTTTAAGTTTAGTTAAAACTATTATTAAGTGCAAAAGGGGAAGTTTCGTAAAGAATTTCCTCTTTTTTATTGAGTTTTTAGAAATTCTATCACTGCTTTTCTAATATCAAAAGAAGTCTCATTTTCTTTTGGCTTGTAAACATCAATAACTTCTGGATTGTCATTTTTAAGAAAAGGAATGTCAAAACCTTTCATTAAATAATCACTAACTGCAACTGTATATGTTTTTGTTGGAGTAATTTTCTTCTTATTTACTAGAATTATTCCATTTTCGTAGTTAATATTACTTCGTTGTAAATAGGCGCCAGAGCCTGCTGCTGCTTCACCGTACTCAATAACTTTAGTTAATAAACTACCTTTCATTTTAACTTTAAGCACCGGTCCTCCATAAGGCAAAACTCTAAAAACATCTACACTATTGATGTTCCCTACCAATTCATCGTCTATTCTAATAGACCCTCCATTTACGATAGCGCAATCAACTTTATTATTAAATGAAAACGACATTGAGTTCGCTATAATTTCACCCAAATTAGTTTGAATAGAACGAATTGGCGTATCTCTACCATCTAAAGGAGTGTCGGTTGCATAAATAATCGCATAAGGATTCTCGACAACTTGTGAGATTTGATTGTTCATGACTTCCTGCCATTTATCAACAACAAATTTTACTTTTGAATCGTCTTTAATGGTAGCATCAATTACTTTTAATTCAGAAGAAAGAATTGTCTTTTTAGTCTTTTTGTCATAATTAAGAGTATGAATATAGGCTGATTTTGCATTGGCGTCTGCTTTATTAATTTGAACATTTCCAACCTTTTCATTTTTATTTGTATGTTCATGACCTCCCATAATTAAAGGGATGTTTGGTAATAATTTAGCAATTTCTCTATCGTGTTCAATTTTAACATGCGTTAATCCAACCACAATATCTACATTGTTTTGAATGGCTTTATATTCTTTTTGAATCGCTTCAAACATATCGGTATACTGTACATATGATTTTGGATTAGAGGGAATACAAACGCTTATAAAACCTATTTTTATAGTAGTACCATCTTCGTCAGAAATTTCTTTAATAAAAGAACCTTTGATGGAAGACTTAACTCCGTTTTGTTGTTGATAAAAAGAAGAAATACTATCTGATACTTTATGAAATACATTCGCAGAAATCCAAGGAAAAGCACTTTCATTCATTCTTTTTTGAAGATCATTTTTACTTAAATCAAATTCATGATTTCCAAAAGCTGCCATATCAAAATTCATAGCATTCATTACTTCTATCATTTGCTTTCCTCTTACTCTATCGCCTTCATACTTCATAGTTCCTAATAAAGAAGGATTCAAGAAATCACCTGCCATCACTAATAAGGTGTTTTTATTTTTGGCTAACAATTCTTGATGAACGGTTTCAACTCTCGCCATTCCACCATACTCACCGCCTTGTATCGAAGCAATTTCATAAACATCATTGACTTGTAAAAGTGTAAAGGAAATTTTACCATCATCTTTAGAACAAGAGGTAATACCTATAATTAGAAATAAGAATAAAAATAATTTAGATAGTTTCATAACTGTTGTGGTTTGTAACAAATTGGTTTAAAAAAAGAATAACTCTATTTTAAAAAACCTGTAATGCTTGATTATAAGCACTTTCAAAACTCATAGGTTTAATTCCTGTATTGGCTTTTTGTTCGGTAAAATAAGAAATAAGTTTTTCTGTAGGCATGTTTCCTGTCAAATCATCTTTTGCCATCGGACAACCACCATAACCTTTAATAGCACCATCAAAGCGTTTACAACCAGCTTTGTACGCTGCATCTACTTTTTCATGCCAAGAATCGGGTGTGGTATGTAAATGTGCGCCGAATTCAATTTCAGGATATTTAGGAATTAGGTTAGAAAATAAGTACTCAATTACCTCTGGTGTAGAACTTCCAATAGTATCTGATAGTGATAAAATTTTGACACCCATATTCGATAATTTTTCTGTCCACTCCCCTACAATTTCAACATTCCATGGGTCGCCATATGGATTTCCAAATCCCATAGATAAATACGCAACAACTTCTTTGTTTGATCTTGTAGCTATAGATAAAATCTCTTGTAAAGCTTCTATTGATTGATTGATGGTTTTGTGCGTATTACGCATTTGAAAGTTCTCAGAAATAGAAAAAGGATAGCCTAAATAATCAATTTCTTCAAATTGAGCGGCATCATTTGCTCCTCGTACATTGGCAATAATTGCTAATAATTTACTATTTGTTGAAGATAAATCTAATTTAGAAAGCACTTCAGCTGTATCACGCATTTGCGGAATCGCTTTAGGTGATACAAAGCTTCCAAAATCAATAGTATCAAAGCCAACTTTTAACAAAGAATTGATATATTTTGCTTTTGCTTCTGTAGCTATAAAATGACTTTTAATGCCTTGCATGGCATCTCTAGGACATTCAATAATTTTGACTTTGTTCATTGATTCAAATATAGAAATATTACAGCTATAATAATTATTGAAATAAGATAAAATTGAAAATAGATTACCAATAAAAATAAACTAACTTTATCGTTAATATTAAATTTGATAAATGAAAAAAATTAAATTAACATTAGGGTTGCTTATAGCAATAATCTTTATGTCTTCTTGCTCAAGCAACGATGATGATGAACTTTGTTCAGACAGAATAATATCTATAGAAAGTAGTTCCACAAATGGTGTATTTACTTACACTATAACACATGGTGTTGATTCAAATGAGATTATTGAAGATGTTGATGAAGTTACTTATAATTTCTATTTGGTACTATTTAGCGACGATGATTTCACTAATGATTGTTGGGAAGGAAGGAAGTAAATTGCAACATATAATAATTAAAAATCAGCTTTAAAATGCTGATTTTTTTTGTTATAATAAAATAAAAATAGCAATCGCAACAAAGACAATTATTTGAATCCATTTTAACCAAACACCAATGTTTTTGTTTTTTTGAATAGTTTCTGAAATAGTTCCCCCTAATAAAGCAATAGAAGAAAAAATCACAAAAGAAGTTAGGATAAATAATCCTCCTAAAACATAAAATTGTAAGACGCTAGAAAGTGACTCTGAGAATAAAAACCCTGGAAATAATGCCAAGAAGAATATCGTTACTTTAGGATTTAAAACATTCATTAAAAATCCAACTTTAAACAATTGAAATGGAGTTTTCTTTTCAATACAGTCAGCATTCATTGCTATTCTTGCGTCACTTTTAAATACTTTATACGCTAGGTAAATCAAATAAAATGCTCCTAATAACTTAATGGCTAAAAAGATATTTTCGTTTTCTTTAATAATAACTGACACCCCAAATGCAACTAAGGTTGTATGAATAATACAACCTGTCATTAATCCAATCACCGTTGCTAGTCCATATTTTTTGCCATACACAACACTTTGCATTAAAACGAAGATGTTGTCGGGACCAGGTGAAATTGCCAAGACAGCTACTGATGCTACAAATGATAAGAGTATTTGTACATCCATAAAACTATTTTATAAGTGCTTTGTTAATCTCTTTAATAAGGTTTGGGCCTTCATAAATAAAACCGGTATAAATTTGAACCAAGTCGGCACCAGCATTTATTTTTTCTATCGCATCTTCTGCAGAATGAATACCTCCTACTCCAATAATTGGAAATGCTTTGTTAGAATTGTCAGATAAATATTGTATCACTTTGGTACTTTGTGCTTTAATTGGTTGTCCGCTTAAACCTCCATTACCAATTTCTTTTAAAAGTTCGTCCGATGCTTTTAAATTGTCCCTAGTCGTTGATGTATTAGAAGCAATTACTCCATCAATCTTAGTTTCAGAAACTAACTCTATAATTTCATCTAATTGATTGTTATTTAAATCGGGCGCGATTTTAAGTAAAATCGGTTTTTGTATTACTTCTTGATTGTTTAATTTTTGTACTGCAGAAATCAATTCTAATAAGTAGTCCTTGTCATTTAACTTAGCATGACTCCCTACATTTGGACAACTCACATTCAATACAAAATAATCTACATACGGGTGCAGACCTTTAAAACAAGCTTCATAATCTGCCGTATAGTTTTCTGGTTTGGTTTGTGTATTTTTTCCAATATTTCCACCAATAATTAATTTCCCTTTGTTCTTCTTCAATTGTTCAATAGCAACCTCTAAACCATCATTATTAAAACCCATTCGGTTGATAATTCCTTTATCATCCTTCAGTCTAAAAAGTCTTTTTTTAGGATTTCCAACTTGCCCAATTGGTGTTACCGTGCCTATTTCTATAAATCCAAATCCAAAATTAGCTAACTCATTGTACAATACCGCGTTTTTATCGAATCCGGCAGCCAAACCTACTGGATTTTTAAATGTAATTCCGAACAAGGTTCTTTCTAATCGTTTATCTTCAACTTGATACATTCCTCTAAAAATTGAGGCTACAAAAGGAATCTTACATAAAAAACGAATCAATGAAAAAGTAAAGTGATGAACCTTCTCTGGATCGAATAAAAATAAAACGGGTCGGACTAATATTTTGTACATATTCTTTATAAAAAAAGCTCCAAAAAGGAGCTTATTATTATCTTAAAACAGCATCTAAATTCTTTTCAAATGTCTGTTGTAATTTCTGCATTATTTTATCTATTTGTTTGTCTGCTAAGGTCTTTGTTTCATCTTGTAACAAAAAACTAACTGCATACGATTTTTTTCCTTCTGGAAGCTTATCTCCTTCATAAACATCAAACAAACCAACATCTTTCAATAAGTTTCTTTCTGATTGAAAAGCTAAATTATATACTTCTTTAAAGGTAACTTTTTCATCTAACAATAACGCCAAATCTCTTTTCACTGCTGGGAATTTAGGCAATTCAGAAACTTTAACTTTCTTTTTACCTGACATTGATAAAATTGAATCCCAATCAAAATCAGCAAATAAAACTTCTTGTTTGATTCCAAATTCTTTCAAAATCTTTTTCTTGATGACCCCAAATTCAACCAATTTAGTTTTCCCTAAGCTGAGCATAATTCCTTCTGAAAACACATCTGATTTTACAGGGGATGTTTTTAAATTGGTGAATCCAATTCTTTCTAATAATGAATTGACAATTCCTTTTAAATAAAAGAAATCAGAATTTACAGAAGAAGCATTCCAAGTATCTTGAGTTCTTGCTCCTGACACAAATAATGTAAAGTGTTTATCTTCTTGATAAGTTGTATCATATTTATGATACGTTTTACCAAACTCGTATAATTTTAAAGAATTATTCTTTCTATTGATATTGTAAGAAACAGATTCTAATCCGCTAAATAAAAGCGACTGACGTAAGACTTTTAAATCATTACTTAAAGGATTTAACATCTCAACATTAAATTCAGATTTTAAATTTTCTGATAGTGAGATATAATCTTCTTTAGTTAATGAGTTTGCCATAGTTTCATTAAATCCTAAAGATGTTAATTGATTGGCAACTACATTTTCTACTCTAACATCTACATTAGAATCAAAAGAAATAGAAGTATTTAATTTGTGTGAGAATTTAATATTGTTGTATCCGTAAACACGTAAAACCTCTTCTATAATATCAGCCTCTCTTTGAACATCAACTCTATAAGAAGGTATGGTTAATCCTAACCCTCCTTCTGTTTCACTACTTATTTTAATTTCTAAAGAAGCTAAAATATTTTTAATAGTTTCTTTATCAATCTCTTGACCAATGAGACGAAATGCACTTTCATAGGACAGGAAAACCTGAAAATCTTCAATTTTTTCTGGATAAAAATCCATCACATCAGAAGCTACTTTACCCCCTGCATATTCTTCAATTAATAAAGCCGCACGTTTTAAAGCATATTCTGTAAAATTGATATCGATTCCACGCTCAAAACGGAAAGAAGCATCCGTATTTAAGGCATGCCTTTTTGCTGTTTTTCTAACGGCAACTGGATTAAAATAAGCGCTTTCTAAAAATATAGATGTTGTTTTTTCTGTAACTCCAGAGTCAATTCCTCCAAAAACACCTGCAATACATAAAGGATTTGATTCGGCATCGCAAATCATGATATCTTCTTTATGTAATTCTCTTTCTACTTCATCTAAGGTTGTAAACTTGGTTCCTTGTGGTAAGGTTTTAACAATAACTTTATTTCCTTTAATTTTTGAAGCATCAAAGGCGTGTAAGGGTTGTCCTAACTCATGTAATACATAATTAGTAATGTCTACAATATTATTTTTGGGAGAGATTCCTATAGCTTTTAGTCTATTTTGAATCCATTCAGGAGAATCTTTTATTGTAACGTCAACAATAGAGATTCCGCAATATCTTGGAGATTGTTCTTTATTATCTACTTCAACTTCGATTCTAAGTTTTCTTTCATCTACATGAAAATCACTTACAGAAGGTGAAATTAATTCTAAACTAATTCCATGTTGTATTAGTCCAGCTCTTAAATCTCTTGCTACACCATAATGACTCATGGCGTCTGCTCTATTGGGAGTTAATCCGATTTCAAAGACTTGATCAGTTTCAATTTTAAAAACTTCTGCAGCTGGAGTTCCGACTTTTAGTTTCTTATCAAGAACCATAATTCCATCATGACCAGAACCTAAACCAAGTTCATCTTCGGCACAAATCATTCCATGACTTTCTTCTCCTCTAATTTTACCTTTCTTAATTTTAAATCCTTCGCCTTTGTCATCATATAAGGTTGTACCAATTGTTGCAACGGGTACTTTTTGACCTGCAGCTACATTGGGTGCTCCACATACAATTTGCACTGGCTCGCCATTCCCTAAGTCTACTGTGGTAATTTTTAATCGATCAGCATTTGGATGCTGTACACAAGTTAAAACTTTACCCACAACAATACCTTTCAAACTTCCTTTAATGGATTCTTTGGTTTCAATCCCTTCAACTTCTAAACCAAGATCTGTCAACAATTCACTTGTCTTATTTTCTTCCCAGTCTACTTGTAGAAACTGTTTTAACCAATTATATGATATCTTCATCT
>CAJXRR010000107.1 GCA_913060575.1 uncultured Flavobacterium sp. | reverse complement strand
GATCGTCGGCAGCGTCAGATGTGTATAAGAGACAGTTTTTTATTTGCGTTAACTAGGTAATTTTTAAAATCCCATTTTTCAATTTGATAACTATTATCAAAAATACCACCACGCATGATGTTAAACAAGGTGTTTGAAAAATGACGAGTGTCTCTTAAGCTATCACCTGATACTTGTATTGCATCAGAAGCTGCGTTTAATTCAACTAATTTTTTTGTTCCTAAGTTTATGTTTTCATTTACTTTTTCTGATAATGATTTATCTTCTCTAATGAGTTTAGATAATTTTGCAATATCAGAATGATTTTGATTAACGTTGGCAACCAGCATCCATTCTTTAGAAGAATCTGCAGCTAATTCTATTTCAGTTGAAACAAAATAAGCTCCTTTTTCTGCTTTCACATCTACTTCTTGTTGTACACTTTTTTTAGATCTAAAGTCATTTACTTGAAGAGAAGAAAGCAAATATTTTGGGTTTTCTAATCCTAGAGACCAAACTACATTAGCTCTTAAAGCCTCGCTAGCTTCTGCTTTGTCAACTAAAATTGCACTCAAAGCGAAGATTCCAAGACCCGTAGCTTCTTCAAGCTCATTACGTTTATAAGCATCCACTAAATTACTTGATTGATTCTGAATGTCACTACCAATACTAGCAGGCATAATATTTTGAATACCATCTAAAAGAGAAACTTTCACTGATTGATTACTAGTGTTTATCAGTTTAGATTTTTTCACAAATCCGTATTTGTTACTTGAGCTCCACTGGTATCTAAAAGTCAACTCTAAATCATGATTAATTTCTTCAAAGATTATTTTATTCCCATAACGGTTTTTATACAAGTTTTGCGTAGTGGTATATTTACCCAAAGACCTTACGGCTAGAGGTTCCCACATGTACTCTTGATTGTCTTTATGAACCTTAAATACAGATTTATTTCCAGTAATATCTGCCGATTCTGTAATCTTATCGTCTGTATAATATGGAAATAAAGCAAATTCAGAATTTTTTCTTCCAGCTGTTAAGCCACCATTACTTGAAATAAACATCCAATGGTTAGAATCACTCACTATACTCATAAAAAACGGGCGTATTGCATCGCTGTTTGATATCTGATAATACATTTCATTATCTATGGTTATAGATTTCAAATCGACATCTTTATCCTGAATATTAGTACCTTTTGTTGATGTGGTAGTTTCGCTAATCATTATTTACTGTACTTTATGTACTTTTTTTAGTTGATTCTATAATAATAGAATATAAATAGTAAATGCTTGAAATGTTTAGTTAAAAACGGCTTTCAAGCATTTTAGTTTCGGTTTTTTTAGTCACGAGAATAAACTCTCACGTAGTCTACATACATTGTCTGAGGAAACACAGTATTTGCATTTGGATTTCCTGAGAAAGAACCACCTACAGCTACATTTAAAATCATGTAGAAAGGATTGTCGTTAAATACCCACTCTCCTGTTACATCTGCTGGCGTAATTTGATTGTATAATACATCGTCTACATAATAGTTAATATAGTTAGGACCCCATTCTATACCAAATACGTGAAATTCTGTATCGAAGCGACCGTCAGTTAATTCATAACTTTTTGTTATTGCTGAACCTCCAGAATATCCGGGTCCATGAACACTACCATGAGTTACGGTAGGTTGATCACCTCTATTTTCCATGATGTCAATTTCACCAATTTGAGGCCAAACTACAGAACCTCCAGAATCATCACCTAACATCCAAAATGCAGGCCAAAGACCTTGTCCCCAAGGCAATTTGATTCTTGCTTCAAAACGACCATAAGTTTGCTCAAACAAACCTTTTGTTAATATTTTAGCAGAAGTATATCCAGCACCCATATAAGGTTCTTGAATCGCTGTTATTTTTAACATGCCATCTTCTACCACCACATTTTCTGGTCTGTCAGTGTAGTATTGTAATTCGTTATTTCCCCAACCAGGAATTCCTTGGGCAGTACCATCACCAATATCATAAGTCCAAGAGTTAGCGCTTGGAGCTCCATCAGTACTAAAATTATCTTGCCATACAAGGTTTGTGAAGGTCACAACAGTTTGTTCTTCATCAGGGTTACAACTAACGATAGTTAACGATAATGCTAATAAGAAAGCGTATTTTGAAACTACTGATTTTTTATTTTTATAATTCATTTTCTTTTACTTTTTAGTTTATATGTTGCCTACCTGTAGAAGTAGATATTATCTATAAAAACACTTGTGATGCTACCTGGCAAAAACCCAACGGTACCATCTGTTACATATACAATTTGAGCTAAATTCGCACGAGTTGATAATCCAGGGAAACTAGAGAAAGGAACGTCTAAACTTACCCAGCCACCATTTATTAATGCTGGAGTAGTATTGCTTCTTAATGTAATAGCGCCAAATCTGTCTGGAGCCCCACCAAATGCGTTATCTGCTCCTAAATCTTGTAATCCAATTCTAAGGAAATCTCCTGGTTGTAGGGGAGTTTCTATTAAAATATCCATGTGAAAATGGGTCATTTGTGAAGCATCAATAGTGTTAGCTCCTAGAAATTCAGTTCCTACATAATTAATCTCAGTAAATTTTATGATATTGTTTCCATTAATGTTAATATCATCTTGCCCTTGTGTAGTAGAGCCACCCCAATATCCATTAAAATGATTTACAGGAACATTTGTATAGGCATCACTGAAAACAGATATTACATCTGCAGCATCTCGAGCTGGAGGTGTTGGAGCAAGAGCAGTAGAGCTAACAGTTAATGAACCAGCCGCATCAGTATTTCCTAATTGCGCTGTAATTGTAGCTGTTCCGCCGCCCACTAATGAAACTTCGCTGACATTTGTTGCGGCTACACTAGGGTTTGAAGAGGTAAATGTGAAAAAATTAGGAGAGGAGACAACACTAACATCTTGCCCATTTGCAAGATTAGCAGTAACACCAACTCCAGCAATAGAAAGAGTCTCGCCTTCAAAACCAATACCAGTAACATCTTGTCCGTTACTAATAAAAGGTCTAAGTTGCCCTAAGCCACCTAAGTTTTCAAATTTAAGTTCGTCTATCCAAAAAGAATAGCCAGCACCATTATCAGGTAATGCTACTAACCAAAACATTCCTTTTTCTTCAGTTAAACGAGAAGCATCTGGAATTGGAATAGTAACTTTAGTCCATGTTGTAGATAACTGAAAGTTTGATATTGAAGTTTGAAAATCTTGAACTTCACTTTGTCCGAATCCAAAACTTTGAATAAAAGGGGCTCCTGTAGATTTTACCCAAAAGGTAAGTGCGTTATATTCCGTTAAATCTCTACCAGCACCATCAATTCTAAAGAAAGCACCCGCATAACTACCACCTGGGTCACCAATTTCATTAGGAACATCTATACGTAAAGATGAAGATCCTACATAGCTTACTTCACTGTCTACTTCAAAAATATCTGGCTTTGCAAACCCATCTGAGTAAGGGAAATAAAAATTACTACCCAACCCTACAAAATTGTCTGTAAATATCTCAGCAGTATTTGAAAATGTTGCAGACACAACATCATCAGAAAGCTCTCTTTCACAACCCACAGTTAATAGGAGTATTAACCCTAAAACAAGTGAGTTTTTTTTATTAATAAATTTTATTGTTTTCATATCTCTTCTTTTTATTTTCCTAAATTAATATGTATGTATGTTCTAATTTCCCATTCTGTTCCGTTTGGAAAACCAACAGGACTTAAAATTGGCGCTGTGGCAAATTCAAGAGCATTGTTCGGTGAAAAACGTGGTGAATTTTCATTTAATGAACGCCATGTTCCACGAACCCCGATTGTTGTACTTGGCAACACAAACCAATCAGGTTTTCCTAAAGTAGTTGAGAAGTCTAGCATTAATTGTAATGGGAATGTAAGGTTGAAATCTCTGTGATAATCAAAAGGTCCCCAATCATTAGCTTTTATTTGAAAAGTTGTTTTGGTTTTTTTGTAAATCATTCTTACATCTCCACCAAATCTTGTAATTGTTCTTTCAGAATCTCCATTTGCCTGTCCATTTCCGTAGTAGAAATTACCAATGATTCCAAAATCTCTATTTATTTTAGAAACCATTCTTGTGTGTGCTTCCCATAAATTTTGTGCTGGTACAGAGTTTGGAAATGCAAAGAATTGACGATTTGCTAAGAATCCAATATGAGCATCCATTGTTGTTGGTTGATTACGGAATACAAATCCAGTACTCATTGCAAATTTTGCATCTTCAGCTCTATCATTATCCCATGCATACATCCAAGTTGCTGGAGTAGGATCATAAGTGAATAAGATTTCACCAGCCGTAGTTTCTCTGTTTCCGTTTCTAACAGCAAATGGGTCGTCGATTACATTTCTTAATCTACCAGGAGCATCTACTCCGTTTGGCATTGCAGCAATTAATGGTTTTTGATACATAAAGTTTGGAGCAATTTGCAAATCACCAACAGCGAAAGTAAACCCTGTTAAAAAGTTCGCCATGTTTCCACTACCGCTATCTTTTAATTTCCAACCCGTAAATGTTTGAGTTTGATCAAATCCTCCATTAGCAACCAATCCCATTACAGAACCTTGTGCATACCAGTTAAATTTTCCTCCAGCGTAGGTAATTTTTCCTTTACCTCCCCAGTTATCAGTAGATTTAATATTATCAACGACTACATTTCCATTGTCGTCTATGTCTTGGTAAGCAATTCCATTTAAAGGTCTTCCTCCCCACATTCCTCCTAGAGAAATTTCAATTTTACCAAACTCTCTTTCTAAGACAAGTGCAGCTCTTTCTGTTGGCCATGGTGGAATTACACCAGATCGAACTTGATCTGCATTTAAAATACGTCTTCCGTTAGCATCAAGACCAATTTCTTTTCCTCCACCGAAGAATAAAAAGGAGTCGTTATCTATATCTTTATGATAAATCCCTGTTACATTCCAGTGACCTAATTTTTTTCTATACTTTAAAAGCATTGCTGGGTTAGCTCCCCACCAAAGTTGTGGTCCTAAAGCAGCTTTGAAACCATCTAGAGAACCTTTACCATCAATTTCTAGTCCCATGATTTCACCATTATAGATGTCTAAATTTGGGCCATAATTTGCTTCAGGGTAAAAATTGAAGAAATCTCCTTCGTATGCCCAGTGGTAATGTCCGGTTCTATAAAAGCCTCTAAAGTCTAATTTTTTTGTATTCCACTCAAATTCTGCATTGTAGACACGAACTCTATTGTTGTCAGCTAAGATAATTTCTTCTCCGTTAGATCCTTCTACTGAAACAGGTCTAGATACATTTTCGTAGAAAATTTCATCAATTGGATTTGCTGCAATATTTCCAGCAATATTGAAAGTTACATTCGCTTTCATATTTGGAGCAGGCTTAGCCTCAACTCCTATAAAATAAGATTGCATATGATCAAAACCAGTTCTGCTAGGAAAAGCATTCGGCTCATTAGGATCTGCTTGTTCTGGAGTCGTTAATAGAGAACCTCCTGTGTTAAAAGTTGTAAATCTAGCAGAAAACTGACTTAATCTTAATTTTTCTGTATCTCCACCACCTAAAGCAGCTTTATCTCCTCTAGCTCTAAGAACAGCATCCATTAGATTAATTCCTTTGAAGAAATTACTAACAAAATCTGCAGTTACTCCTTCTCCATAAACATCAAGACTATGAACATCTTTTAGAGCGTAATAAGAAGCTCTAGGGTATAATGTATATAAACCCCTTTGGTCTGTAGGTCCTTTTGCACAAATTCCGAACCATTCTTCATTCATATTGTTTGCCCCTGGAAAAGCTTGGTCAATAGTATAACCTCCAGCATTCCATGTAGATTCTGTCTGTTGTGTATCTGCATCTTTTCTGTCATCAAATCCTGCTTTCCACCATCCATCAGAGAATTGAAAAGTAAAACCTCCAATTGAGTTACCAACTTTTCCTAAGCCAGCAGCATTTTGATAAATTTCTTTCCAGTTTTCTACATTATAAAACGCCTGCATTTTTTGATCTTCAGCATTTTTTATAGCGTTGAAAGAATCAGAACCAAACTCTGTAAACATTATTGGAAGGTTAAGTTTGTCTTTTACAACTTGGAACATGTCTCCGAAGGATTTACCTCGGTATGCATTTGTTCCATAAATATCAATGTCTTTACATTCTTCAGCTATTATATCGATAAACAAAACGTCTCCATTACAAATTGCAATTGGTCGATTAGAATCTATTGATTTCATTACTTTAGCTGCGTCATTCATTAGTTTATACATTGGCCTACCTCTTAACTCACCAACAGCATTTATTTTTTCTTCACCTTCTGGGAAATCTTCCGTTTCAGCTCCTTGCCAAAAAAGGCCATAATTATTTTCGTTTCCAAGTAAATACAATAAGATTCCTGGCACGTCTTTGTATTCCGTAACCATATCCTTAATTGTAGTCATTAATAGGTCTTGTGTTTTCTTGTCAGAATAATTAGTGACTGGTGTCCAAACACCATCTATGGTTAGCCCATATCTACCAAAAGAATCGTTTAGCATTGTATATATGCCATACTCTTCGTAAATATATTTAACCCATTTAGCTGGTACACCAGTATACTGACGGATGACGTTTACATTCATGTTTTGTAAAAGTGCCATTTCAGCATCTAGTCCAGCTCTAATAACTTCATCTGATTTTTTGTAAAAGTTAGCATCGACTACGTTGGTACCAATCGGAACGTAATCCCAATTCATACCATTAATCATAAAATCTTTGCCATTTACTTGAAGTCTCATTCCGCTTGCATCATTTTTTACAGATATTTTATCTGTTTGCCCAAGCATCAATGAAGTACTTAATAGTAGTACTATTATTAAAAGTTTGTTTTTCATGTTATGGAATTTAAATTTCTTTTCTTTTTGATTTGTTAACTAAAAACTGAATTAAGGTAAATTTAATACTAAAATTAAAGTTTTTTAAAAAAAGACCTTAATAAAAAACATACATTGTAAAAAAAACTAGTCAAATTTAGAGATATGGCAAGAAATGCTCTTTGTTTATGGGATATTAGCAGGTTTTAATTTAAAGAGCGGAAATCATAACAAAAGCCGTATGTTGTGGATATGTATGGGTATTTTGTAAATATGTTAAGGTTTTCATAAGACTTAGAGTGTTGTTTTTGTTAGCATAAGGCGAGAATTAACACTTTTGGTATAGTCAAGAATATTTGATTGTATATCTATCCTTTATGTAATTTTCTTTGTTTTGAAAGAAAATAGAGGTTGTTTTCTAATATTATATCTGTAGTATATAGCTACTTAAACTTGCTTCATGTGGTAAATTCATCTTCTTTCTTAGTCGATACCTTTTCACTTCAACACTTCTAATACTAATATTTAGCAGAGGTGCAATCTCTTTTGAAGATAGATTTAATCTTAAATAAGTACACAATCTTAAGTCATTAGAAGTAAGGTTATCGTGTCTGGATTTGATTTTTTTGATAAAGCCCTTGTCAGTGTTTTTAAAAGCTTCTTCAAACAACTTCCAGTCATCTGAAGTGTTTAGATTTTTATTGATTAGTTTAATTACTTTAGTTATTTCATCGATGTTGTTTGTGTTACTTAACTCTTTTTTAATGGTACTTAATAATTCATTCCGTTTTATTAAGTTCATAGTAGATAAGCCTAACTCTCTATTTTTAGAATCAATGTCTTTTTGTAGATCTAGATTTTTGTAGTGCATTAGTTGCTGCTCATTCTCTAATTGTTTAATCTCTAATTCTTTTTCTTTAGATTTTAAGAGTTTTTTACGTTGATTTTTATAATAATTTCTATAGAAAAAGTGAATTATTAATATAATAATTATGGCAGAAAATAAATATATTATTAATGCTATGGATTGTAAGTACCATGGTTTTTCTATAGAGAAATTATATATAATTGAATTTGAGCTTATTTGATCACCAATCTTTGCCTGTGCTTCAAAAGTATAATTACCAAAAGGCAAGTTATCCAAATAGATTTCAGATTTAGAAGACCATTCACTCCAACTATTATTAAATCCAACTAACCTGTATTGATAAACAGAATTTAAATATTTGCTATAATCAGATACACTATATGAAATTTTAACATTGTTTTCAGTATTCTCTAATAGATCATCAATACCAAGATTTAACCAAAATTCTTGACCATCTATAGAATGAGCAGTTACAGCATCTAGTTTTATAATATTATTTATTTTTTCTCTAGAACTTAAATCAGTTATAATATAACCGTTAGTAGTTCCTATTAAATATTTATTATCACCAATAAAAAGAATGTTTTCGTAACCATCTTTTGTTTCTCTGATATTGTTTGGAATTGGAACAGAATTTAGTTCATATTTAGAACTCAGTTTTCCTCTTTGAACATAAGAAATGTTTTGATTGGTAAATGCAAAAAGCCGACCATTTGCAGTAATTAATTTTCCTGAGATGTATCCAGCAGAGTCTAATAGTTTGCTAAGAATACTATCTCTTTTAAAACTTGAAGATGCCTTTTCGTAATTATAAACACCCTTATCAGAACCATAAAGCACGCTGTTATTATAGAAATTAAGACTAGACTTTATACTTTTCTTTACATTTGTTTTAGTGTATGAAATTACTTCATTAAAATCATCATCTATTTTTAACCGATACACACCTTTATGTTCATGACTAATTAGTAGCTCATCTTTAGTAATAAACTCTATATGTCTTGAAGAGATGTCAAATCCTTTAATTTTATTTTTGAAAGTCCATTTGTTATTTTCTTTCTTTAGAGTATATAATCCGTTATAATTTCCTTGAATCAATAAATTTGGGTTGTCTAAAACTTCTTTAATAAGCCAAGTTCCTGATGTATTCTCAATTCTTTCAGCCTGTCTCTTATACACATCTCCGAGCCCACGAGACCG
>CAJXRR010000106.1 GCA_913060575.1 uncultured Flavobacterium sp. | reverse complement strand
TGATGCTACCAAGTTCAAGACTCGTTTTGCATGTGAAGTTAAAAACTTTACTGTTGAAGATTTTATCAACAGAAAAGATGCTCGTAAAATGGATAAGTTTACCCAATATGCTATGGTTGCTTCAGATGAAGCAATTGCAGATTCGGAATTAGACTTAGACAAAATCAACAAACTACGAGTTGGAGTTATTTGGGGAGCAGGAATTGGTGGATTAGAAACTTTTCAGAATGAAGTATTAGACTTTGCTGCTGGAGATGGGTCACCAAGATTTAACCCTTTCTTTATTCCAAAAATGATTGCAGACATCGCTCCAGGAAATATTTCCATTAAAAATGGATTTATGGGTCCAAATTACACTACAGTTTCAGCATGTGCCTCTTCTGCCAACGCTATGATAGATGCTTTAAATTACATCCGTTTAGGACAATGTGATGTAATTGTAACTGGTGGTAGTGAAGCTGCTGTAACCATTGCAGGTATGGGAGGATTTAATTCTATGCATGCATTATCAACTAGAAATGAATCTCCAGAGACTGCCTCAAGACCATTTGATGCCGAAAGAGATGGATTTGTTTTAGGAGAAGGAGCAGGAGCAATCATTTTAGAAGAATACGAACACGCAAAAGCAAGAGGAGCAAAAATCTATGCCGAGGTAATTGGTGGAGGAATGTCTTCAGATGCTTATCATATGACAGCACCACATCCAGAAGGAATTGGAGTGATTGCTGTAATGAAAAATTGTCTAGAAAATTCTGGAATTAACCCAGAAGACGTTGATCATATTAATACCCATGGAACATCAACACCTTTAGGAGATGTTGCTGAATTAAAAGCCATCTCAGAGGTTTTTGGTGATCACGCAAAGAATATCAACATTAACTCTACAAAATCTATGACGGGTCACCTATTAGGTGCCGCTGGAGCTATTGAGTCTATCGCTTCTATTTTAGCGATGAAACACGGAATAGTACCTCCAACAATTAATCATAGTACTGTTGATGAAAACATCAACCCAGATTTAAATCTAACGCTCAATAAAGCGCAAAAGAGAGAGATCAAAGTTGCCATGAGTAACACGTTTGGGTTTGGTGGACATAATGCTTGTGTAGCATTCAAAAAAATCGATTAACATTTAATGAATTTTATTCGCAAAATAGTAACCCAGTCATCTAAAGGAGATGATGAGGTGTTCTACAATGCTATGCGAAATTTACTGGAATTTACTCCAAAGAAAATAATTTACTATCAAAAAGCATTTACACATCGTTCTTTAAAAAAGGTAAACGATAAAGGAGAGCCTTTTAATTATGAAAGACTAGAGTTTCTTGGAGATGCGATGTTGGGATCGGTAATTGCTTCTTATTTATACAAGAAAGTACCAGGAGAGTCAGAAGGTTACTTAACTCAGATGAGGTCTAAAATTGTAAGTAGAGAACATTTAAATGAATTAGGAAAAGACTTAAACCTTATTTCATTTGTGAAGAGTAATATAGCTGAAGATAATATTGGGGATAATATTCATGGAAATATCTTTGAAGCTTTAATAGGGGCTATTTATTTAGATAAAGGATATAATTATTGCAATAAGTTTATTTATGATAAAGTGATTATCCCGTATGTGGATATTCCTAAACTAGAAGGAAAAATCACCAGCTATAAAGGACTTATAATAGAATGGTGTCAAAAGCAAAAGAAAAAATATTATATCGAAACCTATGAAGACACAGGAAATGAAGCGATAAAACATTTTAGTGTAAAGATTAGTATTGATGGAGTACAGATTGCAAAAGGTAGAGCTACCTCTAAAAAGAAAGCGGAAGAGCAAGCATCAAAAAGAGTTTATTATAGCTTTCAAGATCAGATTGAAAACACTTAACCGATAACGATTTCGTTAATTTTTACTTACTTTCTTAAAACAATCCGTAATTTTGTTAGCTAAGTTTTACAGTTAATTTAATTTAATATAAATTCTTAATGCAAGTTCACTCATTAGATTTAGAGGATTTTTGTGAAGACAATTATACATTAATTGGTATTCATACTGCATTAGAAGATTTTAAGTTAGCATATCTTTTAAATAACAATTTAAACACGCTTTTTTCAATAGCAGACTTTAGTTTAGACTTTGAAAGCAACAATACAAAAGCATCATTTTCTATTTATAATTACATTAATGAAAAATATGATTTTGAATGGTATTTAATTGCGAATAGCTTCAAAGAAGAAAGAACAAATGAATTGGATACCATTGTTTTAAGTACTGAAACTAAAACATATTTAATCCCAGAAAAGAAGAATGTAGATTATTTTTTGAAAATAGTTGGAGAACCCAACCAAGAATTAATTTATAAAACAGTAGATAAGATTAACCAACTTAATCAGGTGGTAACATCTTATGTAGTTGAAACAGATACTTTAAAATCGAAAGAATTTTTAATTTTTTAAAACATGCCACAAAACAAGAAAACTAAAATAGTTGCCACCTTAGGACCAGCAACAAGTACAAAAGAAATTCTAACGGAACTTGCCACAGCTGGTGTAAATGTTTTTAGAATTAATTTTTCTCATGCTGACTATGATGATGTAAAAGAACGCGTAAAACAAATACGTGAGATTAACGAAGAGAACAACTACAACGTCGCTATTTTAGCTGATTTACAAGGACCTAAACTTCGTGTTGGAGTGATGGAAGAAGGAGTTACATTAGAAGATGGTGATGAGTTTGTTTTTACTACAGAAAAATGTATTGGAAACAAACAAAAGGCATTTATGACCTATCAAAATTTTCCAAGAGATGTAAAACCTGGTGAACAGATTTTAGTTGATGACGGGAAATTATTGTTTGAAGTAGTTTCTACTGACAAGAAATTAAATGTAGTTACCAAAGTTATCGTAGGTGGAGTTTTATCCTCTAAAAAAGGAGTGAACTTACCTAACACAAACATTTCATTACCAGCATTAACCGAAAAAGATAGAAAAGACGCCATTTTTGCATTAAGCTTAGATGTTGATTGGATTGCCTTATCATTTGTAAGAACTCCAGAAGATTTAAGAATCCTTAGAGATTTAATTGCTCAAAATTCAGACTATAGAGTTCCGGTAATTGCTAAAATTGAAAAACCGGAGGCAGTTGAAAACATAGATTCATTAATACCTTATTGTGATGGATTGATGGTTGCTCGTGGTGATTTAGGAGTAGAGATACCAATGCAAGAAGTTCCGCTAATTCAAAAGAGATTAGTAATGAGAGCTAAAAAAGCACGTATTCCTGTAATTATTGCGACACAAATGATGGAGACAATGATTGAAAATGCTGTTCCTACAAGAGCAGAAGTCAATGATGTTGCCAATTCAATTATGGATGGTGCAGATGCAGTAATGTTATCTGGAGAAACTTCAGTCGGGAAACATCCTGTAAGAGTTATTCAAAAGATGAGCGAAATAATTATGAGTGTAGAGAATTCTCCTTTAATTAAAGTACCGCACGAGGCGCCACATATTAGAACGGATAGATTTATTACAAAAGCAGTATGTCATCACGCAGCATTAATGTCTAAAGATACTAATGCAGCAGCAATTTGTACTTTAACAAATAGTGGATATACAGCATTTCAAATTTCTGCTTGGAGACCTCAATCCCATGTTTTAGCATTTACAACTCAAAAAAGAATTTTAGGAAAACTTAATCTACTTTGGGGAGTGAGAGCCTTTTTTTATGACGAACATTTAAGTACTGATGATACCGTAGAAGATATCAATAGAATCGCTAAAGAAAAGCAATATGTGAAGTCTGGCGATATTGTAATCAATTTAACTTCTATGCCTGTTGAAGAAAGAGGTATGGTTAACACCTTGCGTGTTTCGGAAATAAAATAGTATACGATTCTTTTAAAATATAAAAACCTCAAGTTGATAGCTTGAGGTTTTTTGTTTAAAATTGAATTTTTTGAGTTTGCATAATTGCATCGTTAGATACAAATGGCATTGGCATCATCGCTTCAGACCTTGGCTTAATTGAGAAGAGAGGATTACTTAATAAATCGTAAGAAATTTCATTCAATATAATAGCTGGCTTTGATTCTTCAGAAATTGTTAATTTTATTTGCAACACATCGTCTGAGTTAGCCATATGATAGATTAAAAAACTTCCTCTTTTTATAGAGAATGATTTCCCGTCATTTACAGGAATATTATTCACCATTAAGTGATTGAAATATAAACTATCAGTAACACTTAACTCGTATTTATTGATGTGTCTATTTGGAGTAATAGTAAAATCTAAAACTCTTTCATTATTAATAATAGTGTCAGTGTTTATAAAAATATCAGATGCCTTAATGGGTTTATTTATAGCTTTCTTATGATAGGTAAATCGGGTATTGTATTTACTTTTTGTTTCTGCAGAAATGATCCCACCTTTTGTTGGAGACTCACTAATTTTTTGCGAAACATAGTCATCTAAAACCGTATTGTAAGTTCCCCAATAAGAGGTAGAATCTACTAAGTTTTGTACATACACTAAACTATTCGGTTTTCTGTTATCAATATCAAATCCAGCATTAAAAGTTGCTATACCAAAGAAAAGAATAGTTAAAAACCCAGCCAATTTTCTGAATGCTTTTCTAGACTCTGTGGCATTAATCACGGGCAATAACAGACCAAAAAGTAAGGCTAAAAATAAGCCACTTATAAATAGCATTTTTAATCCTAAACCAACAGGAAATAATTTAACTAATGGAGCTATGATATAAATAGTAGGAATAGAAAGTAATGCAAATAAGACAGAAAAACTTTTTTTAGTGGGCTTATAAAAAATTGAAATGGCTAAAATAAGCTCTGCTATTATAACAGGAATAATTAAAAATCCACCTCCTTTAAAATCTCCTTGAATCAGAAAATTAATAAGCAACCAAATAACTATTGGAGCAATTAAAAGACTGTTTGTATTCTCTTTTTTTGTAAATTTTTTATAGATAAAAAACAATAGCCAAATATTAAAACAAACAAAAGCGATCAGATACCAATAGCCATTATAAGTAAAACCATGGAGCATATCTTTATATGAAGGATGAATCATCAAGATTAATTTCCAAACTAGATAAGAGCCACCACCACATAAAATTATCGACATTAAAGAAGGTATAAAACCGATGAGTAATTGATTTATCTGAATTTTGTTCAATAAGATTCCAAAGAAAACAAGAATTAATAGGACAATAAGAGCAATTAAAAATAATGGCATTACCCAAGAAAAAGGATAGGTTAGCAACTTGATAAAAGGAAAATTCACATAAATCAAGTCAATCTCACTCTTTAAATTATCAATATTAGAATTTGAAAAATAGTGGAGTGTATTCATCAAATAATCTCCTTGATGCGCTAAGGTCGTTCTGTCTAATCTTTCATAAGAATCTTGGACTGTATGATAATCAAAATGATCACCAATAAAAGCAAAATTGAATCCATTGATATCTCCATTTTCTCTAAAAACAGTGAGATCAGTATCATTCGGTAGTTTTTTATAAACACTATATAATAATGAGTTTGAAGCTGGATAAGAAGGATTCGCTTTCAAAAACTCAGTAATCATCTTACTGTTTTTTCCATTGGTTTCTAACAACATATAACTTGGTCCGCCACTACCTCTTGCCTCAAAATTTAAAACCAATCCAACTTCTTTTGCTAACGGATGATATTCTACAAAAGCCTTGGCACCCAAGAGACCTAATTCTTCAGCATCTGAAATCAAAATGATGACATCGTTCTCTGGCTGTTTGTTATTCGCTAAAAACGCCCTTAAACCCTCTAAAATGGTCACTACACCAGAGCCTGCATCACTAGCCCCTAAAGCAGAATGCGGATTTGAATCATAATGTGATAGGAGTAATAAAGATTTTCCTTTTTTAGAGCCTTCAATTTTTACAATAATGTTTTCAGCAGTTGTACCAGCAAACCATTTTTTATTAACGATGGTTTGTGTTTGAATTGTAGGGCTTAATCCAAGGGTTTTTAATTCTGAAACAATATAATTTTGTACGTCTTTATGAGCAGTTGTTCCAACATGGTGCGTTTCCTTTGAGATTTCTTTTAAATGAGTCAATGCTTTTTCTACAGAGAAATCAGTAGTGCTTTTAGCTTCTTTTACAAAACTTGGACTCATGTCATAAAAACCCCATAAAGCAGCAAAGATTACGATCGTTAAGGATATTATTGAGGTATATTTCTTCATAAAGATTAATTTGTATAAATGTACTAAATAAAAAAAAAGAGAATAAAATATTATAAATATTTAAAAATCAGTACATTTAAAGGAATCAAAATTTAACGTCATGGGAATTATAAATTTTCAAGGGAAAAGAAATAAAACTATTTCTAAACCAGCAGAACAAATTTTAGTGTCAGATTATATGACAACGAAGTTAATTACCTTTCAACCAGCCCAAACAATACATGATGTTATTGCTACTTTGATTAAGTATAAAATTTCTGGAGGACCCGTTGTCAATGATAAAAATGAATTAATCGGGATTATCTCAGAAACGGACTGTATTAAACATATCTCAGATAGTAAATATTATAATATGCCGATGGATAATAGTCATTCTGTAGAAAATAATATGGTTTCAGAAGTTGAAACTATTGATAAGAACATGAATGTTTTTGATGCCGCAACTAAATTTATCAGCTCCGGAAGAAGACGTTTTCCTATTATCGAAAATGGTAAATTAATAGGGCAAATAAGTCAGAAAGACATTTTAAAAGCTGCTTTAAAAATGAAAGGGAATAGTTGGAAATAACTAGTTCTTTTTTTCATTATCAATTTCTTGTTGAATTCTTTTTTGAGCTTCTTTAAGTTTTTTCATTCCATCATCAAAATTAGATTTACGAATAGAATTTAAAGAATCTGATCTTTTTTTAACAGCTTTTTCATATTCTTTTAAACGCAAACTATCTTGATGCTTTTTGTATCTTAAAAATTGTTCGGTAGCTCTTAGCTGATCAATTTTTTGTTTCTCCTTTCTCTCATATTTTTTATAAAAGCGAAACGCTATTATAGCTAATACGATTATTACGATTATTATTTTATTCTTAAAACTCTTCATTCTTAAGACTCTCTTTTAATTAATAAATACAACTCATTTTCTAAGGCTAAATAGCCTTCATCATATACATAAAAGTAAGTGTTTCCTGTTTTTGTTTTATAGATAGAAGTAAAAAGCTGAAAATCAAATCCCTTATCATATAACTTTGCTCTAGAAACCTTTGTCTTACCAGAATGATTGAGTTGTACGAGTATTTTGTGATTTTTTCTCAGCCTGTTATTGATATTTCTTATGAGGTTTTTACTGTCTTTATTGACTTTGTTATTGTAAGCGTTTCTGCAATAATCGGAACAGAATTTTTTATCAATTCTTCCTTTTACAGGATCTCCACATTCTAGACATTGTTTTGTTTCCATAGCTTGTGTTTTATTCTACTAAAGTACAAATTATTCGTTTACAAACGACTACAAATATTTACAACCGAAAGTAAGTGCTTTGTAACCGAATATAGTTTTGAAGTTGTCACATCTTTGCCATGTCAAAACGAAACAACCGTTCGACAGAAAATTAAATTATAAACCTGCACTGAGTAAATAAAGGCAAAGTGCACAAAACCTTATCTTATGAGTACGTTAAGAAACAAAGTACAGTTAATTGGAAATTTAGGAAACAACCCAGAAATCATCACCTTAGATTCTGGAAAAAAATTAGCGAAAATATCTATTGCTACAAACGAAACTTACAAAAATGCCCAAGGCGAAAAAGTAACGGATACACAATGGCACAATGTAGTTGCTTGGAATAAAACAGCAGAAATTATCGAAAAGTATTTAGAGAAAGGAAATGAGGTTGCCATTGAAGGTAAGCTTACTTCAAGATCTTATGAAGATAAAGATGGCACAAAGAAATACATTACTGAAATTGTATGTAATGAGTTGTTGATGTTGGGAGGCAAGTAAAGGAATCTTGTTTTGAAAAAGAGAAAAGGTCGTTTAAAAGCGGCCTTTTTATTTTTCAATAAATATCAAAGCCTCTTCTAAGCTTGATACGGGCAGTTTACATGTGTTATCAACACAAACATATATAAACGTTCCATTGTCTGAGTACCTGTTTTTAAACAAAGGTAAATTAGACTCTTTTTCAGAGTATGTAATTAAAGTATTTGGTAAAAAGTTTTGATGCAAATCAGTCATCATTTTTTTAGCACCTTTCCCTGCAATAACAACTTCGTAATATGGGTTTGTAAAATTTAACATTAAACTTAACCAGTTAGAATATGAACTTGCATTGTTTGTGATTTCTGATTGAACATTATTTAACATCGCAACTGCCATTTCTTTGTAACTCTTATTATCTAAATGATGAGACAAGGAAAATAAATTTTTAGCCATTATCGAATTACTAGATGCAATTACGTTGTCTTGATATTCTATTGTTTTTGTAACCAATGATGGATCTTTTATGGAAGTGAAATAAAATATTTTGGTTCCTTTGTCAAAAAAGTTATCTAGTGAATATTGCATCAATAAATTTGCTTTTTGCAACCAAATTTCATCAGCAGTAATTTTATATAATTTAATAAAAGCTTCTGTTGTGGTAGCATAATCTTCTAAATAACCATTAATTGTAGTGTTACCGTTTTTATAATTATGAAACAATTGTCCGTCTTTAGACATTAAATTGGTTAGAATGAAGTTTGCAGATTTCTTTGCACTTACTAAATAGTCCTTTTTATTAAAAACGGTATAAGCATCCAAATACCCTGTAATCATTAATGAAGACCAAGAGGTTAAGCTTTTGTCATCTAAACGAGGTTTTTTTCTTTTCTGTTGGATGCGTTGTAAACTCTTTTTCCAATTGCTTTTTTTACTTTCTAAATCTGATATTGAAATATGGTTCTCTTGGGCAAACGTGTTATCGTTTTTAGATTTTATGAGTACATACTTATCATCTTCCCATAAACCATAGTTGTTTATATTGTAATACTTTGAAAATAAATTGTAGCTGTCTCTTATACACATCTCCGAGCCCACGAGACCGTAC
>CAJXRR010000105.1 GCA_913060575.1 uncultured Flavobacterium sp. | reverse complement strand
TTGTAAAAGCTGCTGCTAATGATAATATGTCTGCTGTTGCTTTAACAGATACAGGAAATATGATGGCTTCTTTTCATTTTGTGAGCGCTATTTTAAATCACAATAAACAAGCCGCAGCAAAAAATGAAATTGCAGAAGAAAATGGTGAAGACCCAACAGAAACTATTCTAAAACCTATTCTAGGTTGTGAATTTAACGTTTGTGAAGATCATTTAGATAAATCTAGAAAAGATAACGGATATCAAATTGTCTTACTTGCCAAAACCAAAAAAGGATATCACAACTTGGCAAAAATGTCGTCCATTGCCTTTATAAATGGATTCTATTATATTCCAAGAATCGATCGAAAAGTAATTGAACAATACAAAGAAGATATCATTGTATTGACAGGAAACACCTATGGTGAAGTTCCTAATAAGATTTTAAATGTTGGTGAAAAACAAGCAGAGGAAGCCTTAATTTGGTGGAAAGAACAGTTTGCAGATGATTTCTATATTGAATTAATGCGCCATAATCAAGAAGATGAACGTGTTGTCAATGAAACCTTATTAAAGTTTGCAAAAAAGCACGACGTTAAAATCGTAGCAACCAACAATACATTCTACCTCAACAAAGAAGATGCGAATGCGCATGATATTTTATTATGTGTAAAAGATGGTGAAAAGCAGGCCACACCAATCGGAAAAGGAAGAGGATATCGATACGGTTTACCAAATGATGAATATTATTTCAAGTCTACAGATGAAATGAAGCAATTATTTGCTGATTTGCCTAATGCCATTAGCAACATTCAAGAAATTGTAGATAAAATTGAAGTGTTTTCTCTTGCGCGAGATGTATTATTACCTGCTTTTGATATTCCAGAAAAATTTCAGTCCAAAGAAGATAAAGAAGATGGTGGAAAAAGAGGTGAAAACAACTATCTAAAACACCTGACATATATTGGTGCAAAAAAACGATATGGTGAAATCACAGAAGCCATTAAAGAACGACTAGATTTTGAATTAGAAGTAATTGAAAACACAGGATATCCTGGTTATTTTTTAATTGTAGAAGATTTTATAAGAGAAGCCAGAAATATGGATGTTGCCGTTGGTCCAGGACGTGGTTCTGCTGCTGGATCTGTAGTAGCCTATTGTTTATGGATTACCAATATTGATCCAATTAAGTACGATTTACTTTT
Organism: uncultured Flavobacterium sp.; assembly: GCA_913060575.1. Taxonomy (GTDB): domain Bacteria; phylum Bacteroidota; class Bacteroidia; order Flavobacteriales; family Flavobacteriaceae; genus Polaribacter. Next base: position 7,934 of record CAJXRR010000105.1, on the reverse strand, counting down.
TGAGCGTTTCTTAAATCCAGAGCGTGTATCAATGCCCGATATAGATATTGATTTTGATGATGAAGGAAGAGGTCGTGTAATGGATTATGTCATCAAAAAATACGGATCTAATCAAGTTGCGCAGATTATTACCTACGGAACCATGGCTGCAAAATCATCTATCCGTGATACTGCTAGAGTCTTAGATTTACCATTATTTGAGGCTGATAGAATTGCTAAGTTGATTCCCAATACAAAGTTGAACACCATCTTTGGTACAGACGATAAAAGTAAAGGCAAAATTGCTGCTTTACGTTCTGAAGAAAGAGATATGGTGAATGAGCTTAGAGCCATGGCTGATGGAAACGGCATTGAAGCCGAAACCATTAATAAAGCCACTATTCTTGAAGGTTCAGTTAGAAATACAGGAACTCATGCTTGTGGTGTTATAATTACACCTTCAGATATCACCAATTTTGTCCCGGTTGCCTTAGCAAAAGATTCTGACATGTATGTCACTCAGTTTGACAATTCTGTTGTGGAAAGTGCTGGTTTATTAAAAATGGATTTCTTAGGATTAAAGACTTTAACTTTAATTAAAGACACCGTTAAGATTGTCAAAGCGCGTCATGGAGTTGCCCTAGATCCTGAAAATTTTCCGCTAGATGATGTAAAAACTTACGAATTATTTCAACGTGGAGAAACCATTGGAATTTTTCAATATGAATCTCCAGGAATGCAAAAACACATGCGCTCCTTAAAACCAACAGTTTTTGGAGATTTAATTGCTATGAATGCACTATACAGACCTGGGCCAATGGAATACATTCCGTCTTTTATTAATAGAAAGCACGGAAAGGAAGATATTGAATATGATTTACCAGCAATGGAAGAATATTTGGCAGAAACCTACGGAATTACAGTTTACCAAGAGCAAGTAATGCTACTTTCTCAAAAGTTAGCAAATTTCACCAAAGGTGAAGCCGATGTTTTACGAAAAGCCATGGGTAAAAAGCAAGCAGCGGTTCTTGCCAAGATGAAACCTAAATTTATATCGCAAGCTGGAGAAAATGGACATGATGCTGAGAAATTAGAAAAAATCTGGAAAGATTGGGAAGCTTTTGCATCCTATGCATTTAATAAATCTCACTCAACTTGTTATGCTTGGATTGCCTACCAAACCGCTTATTTAAAAGCGCATTATCCTGCAGAATATATGGCATCTGTGTTATCTAATAACATGAACGATATTAAGTCTGTTTCTTTCTTTATGGAAGAATGTAAATCTATGGGATTAGAAGTTTTAGGTCCAGATATTAATGAATCTTATTTAAAGTTTTCTGTAAACAAAGAAGGTGCAGTTCGTTTTGGAATGGGCGCCATCAAAGGTGTTGGGAGCTCTGCAGTAAAAGCTATTATTAAAGAACGAAAAGAAAATGGGCATTTTACTTCAATTTTTGACGTTACAAAACGAATAGATTTAAGAGCTGCCAACAAAAAAGCCTTTGATGGTTTAATTTTAGCAGGTGGATTTGATTCTTTTACAAATACACATAGAGCTCAATATTTTGCAGAAGATGAAAAAAATCAAACTTTTATTGAAAAAGCGATTCGTTATGGCCATAAATACCAAGAAAATTTAAATTCTGCTCAGGTTTCTTTGTTTGGAGAAGCTTCTAATATTCAGTTTCCAGAGCCAGAAATTCCTGAATGTGAAACTTGGGGAACTATGGAAGAACTTGCCAAAGAAAAAGAAGTCGTTGGAATCTATATCTCTGCGCATCCTTTAGATGACTTTAAAAACGAATTAAAGTTTTGTAATGCTAGTGTTGCTCATTTTAAAGGTGACTTACAAAAATATGTTGGCGCTAATTTAGTTTTTGCTGGAATAATTACAGAAGTTCAACATAGAGTATCTAAAGCTGGAAAAGGCTGGGCTTCTTTCTTTATTGAAGATTATTCTGATAGTTTTGAGTTCAGAATTTTTGGTGAAGATTATTTAAAATTTAAACACTTTTTTGTTCCTAATTCTTTCTTATTTGTAAGAAGTACCATTCAAAAAGGTTGGACGAATAAAGACGGTATTGAAGGAGATGCAAGATTAAAATTCACAGAATTTAAATTGCTACATGATGTGATGGATGACTTATGCAAGAAGGTTACTATAAAACTTCCTATTGAAAAAGTGCAACAAGAAACTATTCAAAATTTCCAAAGTTTATTTAAACAACATGAGGGAAAACAGTCCTTACGATTTGTGATTTATGATGTTGAAGAAGAAATTGAATTGGAAGTTCCTAGTAGAAATACTAAGATTAGAATCTCTTCAGAATTGTTATCAATATTAGAAAATCAGGATGTGAATTATAAACTGAATTAAGATGAATTTTTACTATAACGGAAAAAAAGCTCCTTCCAAAGGTTATGATGTTGCTAGTGGGTGTCTTTTACTCATCGGATTAGGTGCTCTTGTTTTTTTATTCACTCTCATAGACGATATTGAAGATTTAGAAGGTCATTGGTTTCAATTAATATTTGTCATTCTAATGGTAGGAAGTATTCTTTTTAGCGTTTTTAGGAAGAAAGCAAAACTGCATACATATAAAATAGAAATTACAGATGAATTCTTGAAGATGAATACTGTTAAGGCAAAAGTTAATGAAATACAATTAGATATTTACGCTAGAGAAAACTCTTTTGATCGTTATCACTTATGGGACAAAAGCGGAAAAGTAGCATTGTTTTCAACACTAGAAGATGATTTTTCTAAGTATTTTCAGAGCACATATCCAAATCAAGTTTTTCTACATGAAATCATTAATAATCCTTCTGATGGTCCTGACATCACAGTAAAAGCAAAAGAGCAAACATTGAATTATCATCTAGATATTGGAAGCTATTCTATCAATACAAATGGTAAAATAATTTCTGAACATATTCCTGAAGTTTATGCTTATGATGGACGATACAAAATAGGAAAAGGTTTACTTAAGAAGAAGTAATCTCTTTAAACAAGGTCTCTAAACTTTGATTTTTAGAATTGAGTTCTAGTATTTTTAATCCGTTTTCTTGTGCAAAATCAAAAATAACAGGACGCATATCTTCTTCAGATTCAAAAGTGATATACCACGTATTATCGAAGTTATTTTTATAGGATTTTAAATTTGGAAGCTTTTGAATAAACTGTTCTTCAAGTTTATAATCAAAGGTTACTTCTATTAATTGTTCATTGTTATCTTTTAAATCTTTCATTGATTTATCTAATAACAACTCCCCTTTTTTAATGATAATTACTCGGTCACAAACAGCTTCAACTTCTTGCATGATATGTGTAGAAAATAAAATAGTTTTTTCTTTTCCAAGCTCTTTTATCAACTCACGAATTTCTTGCAATTGATTGGGATCTAAACCGGTTGTCGGTTCATCTAAAATCAATACCACTGGATTGTGTAATATTGCAGCTGCAATTCCAACTCTTTGTTGATAGCCTTTAGAAAGTTGCCCAATTTTTTTATGAACTTCAGAAGTTAATCCTACTTTTTCAATAACCATAGCAATTTCCTCTTTTTGAACCTTAAAAATAGCCGCTTGAAATTGCAGATATTCTTTCACATACATGTCTAGATATAACGGATTCTGTTCTGGCAAGTATCCGATTTTTGCTTTTGATGCCATCGAATTTGTTAATACATCGATTTCCGCAACTGATACAGCTCCATTATCTGGAAGTATATATCCTGTTAAAATTTTCATCATCGTAGATTTTCCGGCACCATTTGGACCTAAAAAACCGATAATTTCCCCTTTTTTGGCTGAGAAACTGATTTCATTCAGTGCCAACTGATTTCCATACGATTTTGAGACAGCTTGTACTTCTATAGACATATAGCAAAAGTAAATAAATTCACCCTATAACGAATAAACAAGTTGTTTAGTTTCTTGTTTACTTATAATTCATCAATAAAAAAGAGGATACAACTTCTGAATATCTTGAAAACCGTAACTTTGCTATCTGTATGAATAAAAAAATAATCTTACAAGACTTAGAACTCAGAGACTATAAAGAAGTTTGGGATTATCAATCTGATTTGTTGCAACAAATTGTAGATATCAAAAGAAGTAATAGAGCGAATAGCACTTCTGAAATTACTCCAAATTATTTTCTATTTGTAGAGCATCCTCATGTCTACACTTTAGGAAAAAGTGGTGATTTAAGTAATCTTTTAATCAATGAACAACAGTTAAAAGAAAAAGGAGCTACGTATTATAAAATAAATCGCGGTGGGGATATTACCTACCATGGACCTGGTCAAATTGTAGGATATCCAATTCTAGATTTAGAAAATTTCTTTACAGATATTCATAAATATCTTCGTTTTTTAGAAGAAGTAATTATTAAAACCATTGCAGAATATGGTTTAAAAGGAGAAAGAAGCCCCGGGGAAACAGGTGTTTGGTTAGACGTTGGAACTCCGTTTGCTAGAAAGATTTGCGCCATGGGAATTAGAAGTAGCCGCTGGGTTACGATGCATGGTTTTGCTTTAAATGTAAATACTGATTTAGGATATTTCGATAATATTATTCCATGTGGAATTAGAGGGAAAGCAGTAGCATCGATGGAATCTGAATTGAATCAAAAAATTTCTTTAGAAGAAGTGAAAGAAAAAATTCTTACCCATTTTACAGAACTTTTTGAGGTTGAAAAATTTGTCTCAGATATCTAACTTTAATTGAGTTGGTAGAAGTTTAAAGGTTTTTCTATGATATTTGGTAATCCCAAATTCTTGAATAGCTTTTCTATGTTCTTTTGTTGGATATCCTTTATTTTGTTTCCAATTATAAGCAGGATATTCTTCATGAATTTTCTCCATAAAATCATCTCTATACGTTTTTGCCAAGACAGATGCCGCTGCAATACTCATAAATTTTGCATCACCTTTCACAATGGTCTTATATGGAATTTCTTGATACGGTTTAAACTTATTACCATCTACAATGATAAATTCTGGTGAAATTTTCATGTCAGAAATTGCACGTTGCATTCCAGTAATTGAAGCTTGTAAGACATTTAATTGATCTACTTCTTCATGATGGATAAAAGACACTCCAAATGCTAGAGCCTCTTTTTCAATAATTGGTCTCAATATTTTTCTTTTAGCTTCAGAAATCTGTTTAGAATCATTCAATAATTCGTGATAAAAATCTAAAGGTAAAATAACAGCAGCAGCTACCACTGGCCCAGAAAGACAACCTCTTCCTGCCTCATCAGTCCCTACTTCTAATTTATACCCGCTAAAATTATTTTTTAACATACCGCCAAATTAACATTTTTTGAAGATAATTATTTGAATTCTTTTCCATTTAAAAGTTTACTTTTGTTTTAGAATATTTTTTAATGAAAAGAATTATTTTTTTCCTTTTTTCTGCCTGGCTTTTAACCACTAATGTAATTGTCTTTGGTCAAACCCTAAAGCCCATAAGAAAAATAGATAAATCAAAAATTAAGAATGAGAGACGTAATTTCTCGTTAAACGATTCTATTTCCTCAGGTTCTAACAGGACTAAAAAAATTAATTTAAGTGCTAAAACAACGTACACAGATTACAAGGTTTTTTCGTTTCTAAAAGAAACTACCTACATAGACACCACTCTAAACATAAAAAAACACTACAAATTTAATTTTTTGCGAAAAGACAACTTTGGCTTGCTCCCTTTTCATAATATTGGCCAGACTTTTAACAGATTAACTTATGATTTTGATAAACTAAACCCTGTTCCCAATATTGGTTTTACTGCAAAGCAATTTTCTTTTAATACAGTTGAAGGCATTAATTATTATGAAGTTCCTACGCCAACTTCAGAAATTATGTTTCTAACTACACTAGAACAAGGTAGATTTTTAGATTCTTTTTTTACATTAAATTTCTCCAAAAGGCTTAACGTTTCTATTGCATATACAGGTCTAAGATCTTTAGGAAAATATAGAGCTGCTTTGGTAAGCCAGGGTAATTTTAGAACAACATTTCATTACGAAACTAAAAAAGGGCAGTACAAAATTAGAGGTCATATAGCAACCCAAGACATCTTGCATGAAGAAAGTGGCGGGCTTACACCTGAAGCTTTACGTGCTTTTATAGATGATGATCCTAATTTTTCAGACAGAGCAAGGCTAGATGTAAATTTAGAGGATACAGAAAACTTCTTAGAAGCTTCTAGGGTCTATTTAGAACAAGAGTATCAACTGCTTACTTCTAAAGATTCTGCCAATCAAAAAGACTTCACCAACTTAAAAATTGGTCATGTATTAGAAAGTAGTCGTGAAGCATATGAATTTAGACAAGGCTCACCTACCAGCTTTATAGGAACTACTAATTTTTCTGGAACTATTAGAGATGGAGTTAAAAACGCATTCTTCAAAAATCAATTTTTTTTAGAATTTAATTCTAAATATGTATTAGGAACTTTTAGAGTAAAGTCTAGCATCATGAACTATTCTTATGGCTATGACAAAATAATAAATCAAACAAGCGGCATCACCAAAAGAAAACTCAAAGGGAGTGCTGCTTCTTTTGGAGCAGACTGGAAAGCAAAAATTAATAAATTTCAACTAGATGCAACGGGTGAAATAACACCTGGTTCTGCAAGATTAGCAGGCACAAACCTTCAAGGCAACCTGTCTTATAAAAAAGATAGTTTGTTTGACCTAAAGGCAAGTATTTTATTAAACTCTACATCTCCAAACTTTAATTATTTACTTCATCAGAGCTCTTATGATGGGTACAATTGGGAAAATAATTTTGACAATATAAGAACTCAAAACTTAGGTTTTCAGATAAGTTCTAAATGGCTGAATGCAGCTGTAAATTTAACTAATATTGAAAATTATACCTATTTTGGAGAAGATAACAAACCACAACAATACTCAGAAAATGTTACTTATTTAAAAGTAAAGGCATCTAGAGAATTTAGCTACAAAAAATTTGCCTTAGACAATACCATCATGTACCAAAATGTGAGTGGAGGCTCTGCTGTTTTTAGAGTACCAGAACTCATCACTAGAAATACCTTGTACTATTCAGATTATTGGTTTAAAGGAAAGCCTATGCAGGTTCAAATTGGAGCTACTTTTAACTATTTTACAGCCTACAAGGCAAACGCATACAATCCTTTATTAGCAGAGTTTACACTTCAAAATTCTGAAGAAATTGGGTTTCCTTCTGTAGATATCTTTTTTAACGCACAAATAAGAAGAACTCGGCTTTATTTTAGAATAGACAACGCGCTATCAGATCTTGGAAACAGAAACTATTTCTCTGCACCAAATTACCCATATAGAGATTTTACGATTCGTTTTGGACTTGTCTGGAATTGGTTTATCTAAAGTTCTTATTTGCTAGCTAACTGTCTTATTTTTATCCTAAACGCAGCAAATAATAAGGTTGTAAATGGAGATAGCCAGTTAAAAATTGCATAGACAAAGTACTCTCCAACACTTACACCTAAAACACCTGAATGATAAGCTCCACAGGTATTCCATGGAATTAATACAGAAGTAACGGTTCCAGAATCTTCTAAGGTTCTGCTTAAGTTTTCGGGAGCCAAGCCTTTTTCTTTAAAAGCTTTTGAATACATTTTACCCGGTACAACTATGGCTAAGTATTGATCTGATGCTGTAAAATTTAATCCAATACATGTAAATACTGTACTGGCAAACAACCCAAAAACAGAATCAAAAAGCTGTAGCATAAAACTACTAATCTTGGCTAAGGCGCCAATTGCATCCATAATTCCTCCAAAAACCATAGCACATAAAATAAGCCAGATGGTTCCCATCATTTTTGCCATACCTCCAGAGGTAAATAAATCTGCTAAAATTTCATTGTCTGTTGCAATAGCAGTATCAACGGTTATAGCGGTCATTAGACCTTTATCTGTCTCTTATACACATCTGACGC
>CAJXRR010000104.1 GCA_913060575.1 uncultured Flavobacterium sp. | reverse complement strand
CGAGATCTAGTACGGTCTCGTGGGCTCGGAGATGTGTATAAGAGACAGTAATTTAGCAGCATCAGCATTTTTATCGGAACGGAAGTGCATACTACTTTCAGCAAGACCAGAGCCTTGTTTAATCATTAGGCCATTAAATTTACAATCGTCATATCCACAATTGTGTTTAGAGTACTCACCAAAATTTCGATGTTTAATTTTCTTTTTTGAAAGAATTTTTTCTTGATTGATAATAATATCGTCCCATACCTTTCTTTCGTCGGCAACAGTCATTTCGTAACCTAAAGTTGATAAATCAAAATAGGTCTTAGGATCTTTTAGTTGATAAAACTCAAAAGTTTTTCCGAAAACAGTATTAGCATAATCTCTTATTTCTATTCGATCGTTTAAAGAGAGTTTTTCATTTTCACAAATAGATCGATACATTCCCAAAGTATTAAAATCAGAATACTTCTTATAATTATCGATAAAGTGAAAATAATCACTTTTGCTTAGTTCGTTAAATCTCTTTCCTATTTTCATTTTAGAATATTTTTTAAATCAACTTATTTAAAGATGCTTTAGCATCGGCATATCCTTTTTCCATTAATTCTTCCACTTGGCTCATATCAGACATATTAAACTCTGATAAGTTTGGTTTGATTAGCACATCTGCACTTTGTGTTTGTAGGGTAACCGCTTGTTTTATTATAAAATGAAAACTATTAACAATAACATCAAGAATGTTTCCTGGTTTTCCGTGTTCTGATTTTGCATTTAAATCTACACCAATAGTATATTTTGCTCCAATTTCTCTTAAGGTATCAATGGGTACATTTTCAACAATTCCACCATCAACAAGCATCATATCGTCCATTTCAATAGGTTTAAATATTCCAGGGATACAAGTACTTGCCATTACTGCTTTCGCCAAAGAACCTTTGGTTAATACCACTTTTTTTCCGTTGATAATATTAGTTGTAATAATGGCCAAAGGAATAATTGAATCTTCAATATTTTTATCACCAAGATGTTCTATGATTAGCTCGCCAAGTTTTTTATTAGTGAGTAAACTATATTTAGATAAAGCAATCTTTGTAAGGTCAAACCAGCCTAAATTTAATGCGATTTTTTCAATATCTGCGGACTTTAAACCAAAGGCATAAAAAGCTCCAACAAAGGCTCCAATACTTGTACCAGTAATATGACTTATTTCAAGATTAGTTTCTTCAATAGCTTTAAGTACACCAACATGTGCTGCACCTAAAACGGCTCCACCTCCCAAGGCTATTCCTACTGTTTTCATTTAATTTTAAAATTAATTATAATTAATAGCAAGCTGTTTAAGTTTGCCAAAGAACTAAATTAGAAAAGCTAAAAGAGTATTTCTATTGAATAGAATTATTCTACTATTAATTTAATGCTTCCCACTCCTTTTGGAGTTGCTATTTTTGCAATATAGATGCCGTTTGCAAAATTAGAAACATCAATAGAAGCCTCAAGCTTGTTAGGAATAAGATCCAGTACTTGATACCCTCTAATGTCAAAAAGAGTAATACGTTCTAATATTTTATTCTTAGAAGTGATTTTGAATAGATTTTTAGCAGGATTAGGATATCCAAAGACACCGTCAATGCCAGACAAAAGATCATCACCATTACTTAAAGTAACAGTTTGTTCAATATCATCAAACAAGAAAGTTGCATTTGCTGAAGCATCATTTGGTGTAGCATATCCTAACATTAATGTAAACACATTGTAAATTGGGCTATCAAAGTTTGTAAAATCCCAAGTATAAGTTGCCCAATCTCCAGAGACAGTAGTATAAGCGTTTCGTTCGTCTGCAAAAGCAGCGACATTGCTTTCTATTTTAAACTTTAACAAAGTGCCTACTGGAGCTTCTGTGTATACTTTCATAGATATAGATCCAACAGTAGAAAAATTATCAATAAAATCGGTTAGTGCTATTTTACTCTTTGCCCATGGAGCACCTCCACTTCTTACAAATTGACCTACAGTAGCACTTGGATTATTAGCGTCTATTTGCGGATTTGGAATAATAGTAGCGATTCCTCCATCTTCATTTATAAAATCTGAAGTAACAACACTTCCTTCAAAGTTGATTGGTAAAGTAGTTGCAACTGGATCAGGGATTGCTGGACCAACAACTTGTTGTATATCATCAAAAAGAAAAGTAGAGCTAGCTGTACCATCTCCTATATTTCCAAAATCAAAGAAAAAACTTAGCTTGTTATAATCTCCTGTTTTTCCATCAAAGTTCCAGCTAGCTGTTTCCCAATCATCAGAAACGGTTGTTAAGAAATCTAAATTGGTTCTACCGTTTGGACCCTCTAACTCTAACTTTATCCTAGTTCCAACTGGAGCAGTTGTGTAAATCTTTGTAGAAATAACCCACATAGTAGATAAGTCTAGATTGTTGGTAAGAAAAATTTTGCTACTTGCCCAAAAATCTCCTCCATCACGGATCACTTGACCTACGGTATTACTATTGTTGATTCCGTTCATTTGTGGATTAGTAACAACACTTGTAGTTGCTCCAGAATAACTTAAAAAATCAGTATCCACAATACCAGATTCAAAATCTATTGGCAAAGAAGTTGGTACAGGAGCTGTAGGCCCCATAACTTGTTCTACATCATCAAAATAAAACGTAGAGCTAGCGGTACCATCACCTAAGTTTCCAAAATCAAACATAAAAACAATTTCATTTAGGTCATTAGCTGTGCCAACAAATACCCATTCTAGTGTTTCCCAATTTCCAGAAACAGTAGTAAATGCATCAACATCTACAGCAGTTCCTGTTCCTTCTAATTTAAATTTAACGACTGTCCCAACTGGAGCAGTAGTATATACTTTCATTGTGATTTTTGTCAATACAGAAAAATCTAGATTATCATCTAAAAGGATTTTACTACCACTATAAACAGCACCACCATCTCGTACGATTTGTGCAACGGTATTGCTATTGTTAATGCCAGACATTGAAGGATTCGTTGTTACGGTTGCTGTCCCACCATCAAAGTCAACAAAATCAGAGGTAGTAACATCTCCTTCAAAATCAATAGGTAAACTTTGAGAAAATCCAACAGAAAAAATAAATAAACCTAAGAGTAATACAATTTTTTTCATTCTAAATATAAAATATAGTTAATAACAGGTATTAAATGAACAGCAGTATTAACAATTTTTCCAGTATAAGAAATGTATGAAATACACGATTTTTATTTCGCTTTTTGAAGCAACTTCATTTAACAACGAATTTAAAAAGAAAACTGATGATAAACTAAAGTTTATTTTCAAGAGCTTGAAAATCTATTATTGAGGAGATTGTTATTTGTTTTTTAGCCTTCGTTTCAATTCAATTTTAACGCCATTTTTTTTGATGGTTTTAATTGAATAATATTTTTGATCTAATAATTTTAACTCTTCATCAGTTACATTAAAAACATTAGAATAGAAGACATATTCTTCCTCTCCAGTAAAGTTCTTGAAAGAACGCATATCCCCATTTAAATCTACATTATCGATAGCTGTAGCATTAGGAAAAAACGAAGCTGTTTTTGAGATTGAAATTTTTTTATCTTCCATATATTCTAGGGTGTTTTTCCTTAAACCCCAGTAATTTAGATGCGCTAAAGAAGCATCCCAACCTTGTGAAAAGCCATCTGAATAGACGATGAAATTTCCCAAAATAAGGCTAGACAAAAGTCCAACATAAATTGCTTTTTTAAACTTAAAACTTTGAATTATAACAAAAGACAATAAAGCAAGCGATAAATAGGAAGCAATAAAATATCGATGCCCCATAGAATTTGTAGAAATGATACTTACAGTAATTATTGCAATGCTTGAAAATATAGAGATGATAATAAGTGTGCCAATTTCTTTATTGATAGCTTTTCTTTTGAGGAATAACCCTATTATTATAACGATAAGAATAGTGATTCTTCCAAAATCAACATAGCGCTGTGTTAGAACCACTAGATTAAAGAGAAATTCTTTAATCGATACAAAATGCCATAGACTTACCCACGGTGAATCAGGGTGTGTTTGAAACCAACCGAATGTAAAAAACCGCCATCCGATGAATATCAAAGCAGGAATAGCTCCCAAAAGATACGTTGTTATCATCTTTCTAGAAAAGAAACTTTTTAACGTCCCTTTTTTAATGTAAAGACAAATAAATAGATCTATTAAAAAGATTCCGAAGCAAAGCATCATTCCTCTGTAGGTAACAATCCCTAAAAAAAGAAGCCCTAGAATTTTTAAATAAGTATTGTTTTTTAAAACAGCATTTAGCGCTAAAAAGAAAAAGAACAATTGTATAATTTCAGGATTCACTAAAACAAATTGAGATAATAAAGTTGGATCTGCAACAACCAATATAAAAGCAAAAATCTGCAACCATATTTCTTTGATAAAATAGCTTACAAAGAGATGAATTTGCCATAAAAAACCAAAAATGAACGGAAGCATTAACCAATGAGAAACCGCTAACGATTTCCCAAACAAAGTCCAGCCAATCGCCATTACGGTTGCAAGAAAAGGAGGGTGACCAGGATCAAACTCTATGGGGATATGCCAATTAAAAAAAGAATTTTCATAAACAGCAGTTCCCATTTTAGAAGCAAAAAGCACATTGTCCCAAAACATACCAATATCTAGACTAAAAAACACAATCAATACACTTACAATTGACAGTATCCCTATTTTTAGCTTCATTAACTTGTTAGATTTTTAAGAGTTTAAAACTACGATGTTTCTGATTTAAACTCAAATTTAATCAGTATCTATTTTCTAAAAGAAGAAGAATTAAAGATGCATTTCTACTTCTTAAAAGGATGTCTTTTTAAATAACTTAAGTTTCTCCAGATCCATTCTAAAGGACCATATTGATAATACTTTAACCAAATAGGGCTTACAATTAATTGGAAAACCCATATTGCAAAGACGATGTATAATAATTCAAATCGTTGAAATGTTCCAAACAGTCCAAAACCAACGCCTGTAAAAATAAACATGGCAAAAACAGAATGCATTACATAATTAGTTAAGGCCATTTTACCAACAGAGGCAAGACTTATTTTTAACCATTTTAATATTGGTAATTTACAAAATAGCATAATAGCACCAACATGTCCAATAGCAACAGGAACCCTACCTAGGTCATAAGTAATATTTGATTTAGAGAAACTTAAGAGTGAGAAATTAGCCTCTACAATTGATTGCGTTTCAAAATAATTTATAGTTAAACCAATCAAGTATCCAAGTGCAGCCATCAACCCATAAAGTTTGTAGGATTTTTCAGCAGAAAGAATTTTCCATTTAAAAAGCGCGATACCTAATAACATCATACTAAGAATATCCCATAAATCATATCTATAAGGCCAATTTTCATCAGAATGTTGATTTTCTGGGGCAATAAAAGCAACAACATCTAAATAGCCTTTTCGCATATTTGTGTTGTATTCCTCAATAGCTTCTGGAGATCTTTCCCATTGAATCTTTTCCCATTCTGTAGCTACTTCTTTCAAGTCTCTAGTTAAGGTTTTGCTTTCTGATTTATAGGTTTTAATCAGTGCAACATCTTCCATAAATTTCACATCTTTTTTATAATCAACATAACTCCATAAAGAACCAACGGAAAAAAGTATAAGAGCAACAATTGTTAGTTTAAGAGGTGCCATATTTCTAAAGGAATAAACAATAAAGCCCATCAAAGCATAATCATATAAAATCTCCCCAGTCCAAAGCAATAAATACCCGTGTATTAGCCCAAAGACGAGCAACCAAATAAGCCTTCTAAAATAAATGTTTGCTGCGTTAATTCCAGCTCCTTTTTTTTCTAGTCGATCTAAAAAAATAAACATTCCTACACCAAATAATAATGAAAATAGCGCTCTCATTGTCCCTTCAAAAAATAAATTTGTAGTGATCCAAGTTGTTAGGTTCCACTCAGCGGCACCACCAGAAACGGTAGGGTCTCCATAAGCTCTAGCAAGTCCCATACCATTAATATTCATTAATAATATTCCTAATAACACAAAACCTCTCATAATGTCAAGAGATTGTATTCGATCAGAAGATTTTAAAGAGGTAAACGATTCTTTTATTGTTGTCATGATTTGTTAGGTTGGTTAATTGTTGTAAGTGTGTTTGCTAAGATGAAAGCTAACAATTTGTTTTATTGATAGTTATCTTGAGGACTAAGATAGCGAAAAGAGATTGCGAACAAGATATTTAGAAGTATATTCCAAATATGAACAGCAAATGAAATAACTTTTTGATGTTATTAAAGTATTGTAATCAGGAATTAAATAGTTTCAACAAACTCTAAAAAAACTTTTTTATGGAGCTCTAAGTCCATGTTTGCAGAAAGCGCTACTCGAGCAATATAATCTTTATCACCTTCTTTAGTGGTTCCTTGAGTAGAAGTAGCAGGAATGGTCCAATAACAGCCTTTTAACTGTCCATAACTCACACAATATTTACTTTCATCAGGGATTTTTGTAATCATTAAATTGATTAATTGATGATTAAGTGCTCGCTTATATGATTCTCTTTCTTCGTCTGTTTTTCCTTTTGTAGGAAGGTCTAAAGAAAACACAGAGGGAGTAAACCCTTGTAGAGCTAATTTTTCTGAAACAAAATTGATTTTAGCTTCTGGTAAGGTTTTTTGAATAAAGTTTACAAATTCACGTGTATTAAGATATGCATCCTCAATTCTTTGGTTCATAGAGGGTAATTGCTTTGCTAATATTTTATATTGAAGAGCAGTCGCCTCGTTGTCACAAAGTGTAAGATGTAAACCTATTTTCTCCACCAAAGCGGATGTTTTGTTGTTTCCAACTACATAACCTGCGGTACATTTTCCACCACTTGGAAATTTTGAACCACTAGCATACGAAATGGTTCTCACGGTTGAGAGTATTTCGCCTTCACCTAAAAAGAGAACATTTGGGCAAAATGTTTGATCTAAAATAAAAACAGGATCAATTGCAACTTCTCCAGCTGGAGTTCTGCGTTCTGCACTTAAAACAGCTTTTAATTCTATTAAATCCGGAACTTCAACTCTTGGATTTGTAGGAATTTCTGCGATGATGTATGGAATCGCATCTTGCGCTGCAATTTTAGCTAAAACAACATCGATACTTTGTACCATATCGTGATCTCCGTCTACAGGTAAATCAACAATCTCAACATTAGGAAGACAAGTCGCAACTCGTCTTGCTTGATCATTGGTTCCGCCATAACAATTTGGAGGAACTACAAATTTGATAGCTTTTTCTGGATGATTTTCTTGCGCATGATGAATCAACCCCATCATAATTGCATACTGAATAGAGAGCCCACTTGAACCTACTAATGGCTTTATCGTTGTACCGGTAATTTCTGAAATAGAATTTAAGACAGCAGCTTTGTTTGTGCTTACATCAACTTGTTGATGATTGATGAAAGATTGTTCTGTTAATAATTGTAAAGCAACCATACTGTTAGTCGGCGTCATTGCAATGGTTTCTCTTCTTCTTACATGCTGTATGTCTGAAATATAAGATTGATTATGCTTGCCATTTACGATTAAAATACTTCCAAGATTTTCATAAAGATTGATGTAAAAATCAATATTTGGATTAAGTTTTTGAGTAGAAATTACATCTTGTTGGGAAATTAAAACAGTACTTCCTTCAAACTTTGAAATTTCAGAGATCTTATCCACTTTTTTTAACTCAAAACGATAACCATACACACTTTTTAATACCTCAGCATCAAAAGAGTTTGGCAATTGACCAGTATAGATGATTTGAGTGTTTTTATTGTTTAACAAATTTTTTCTAAGCACCGCTAAAACAGGAACTGTTTGTGAAGAAAAGCTGATTACATTTTCTGGATTAAGTTTATGTAAACCTGAAACACCCCATTCTAAAACACATGATAATGGATGTCCTAATCGAATATAGTCGTATGCCGTTGGTAATTTTTCTAGAGCAGAAGTTGAAGAATTTTGATCTTTGAATAAGTCATTTAACTGATCTAAAAATTCAGTTTTTGCTAAATTTTCATTATAAATATCAAGTCGATGCGTGGTGAGGTTTAGCCAATTAGTTGGCATGTTTTCTAGTACACTTTTTATATAATTCAGCGTCTTATTTGCTTCCATAATCTCTCTAGTTAGATAGGCCTGCAAGATACATTAATTAGATTTTTTTAAAGTGAAATAGCCTGTTTTTAGTATGATCTAATTTTAATCTACACAGCCCGAGGTTATTCTAAACTTTTTAACTCTACCTCAATTTTATCAATAAGTGCTACAAGACTATTTTTAATTCTTTTTCCTCGACTTTGAATTGCTCTGTTTTCAAAAGCAATTGCATTTAATAATTTAAAGAATGTTGAATCGTTCTTCAGTTTCTTATAATCATCATCGCTTATTGTAAAATATAACCCTCTGAAACTAATAGCTTCATTTTCATCGAAAAACATAGAGAAATATTCCAACAATTTTGGCTCGCTATGAAGGGCGTGAAACCTAGTTCTCTCTTCTTCATATGTTTTATAATATGGATATAACATATCATAATGAAAAGAAATACTTTCTCTTAAGCTGTCATTTTTAACCATTCCAATACCACGAGATTGAAGTAAATTATACCCACTATTAATTGGGCTAAAATGTGGCGTAACCCTAAGAAGTGCTGTATTTCTAGAAAAGGAATCAGTAGGTTTATTTAATAAAAGTAAATGATCTTTAACATCTTTCGTGGCCTTATTAATATCTACCATTAGACTTAAATCTTCATTTATTTCTATTAAGTCAGTTTTTAAATTATTTCGAATTTCTTTTAAAACTTTAACTTCAAAAATAGTTGATTTTCGTTGCTCGTTAATGTTATTTACTTGTAAAGCAATCAAGATTCCTATGACAACTAATATAATTTCTCCAACGGCATATTTAAAATATTTACCAGTTTTGTTTTCCATAAGTAAGTTTTGACGGATCCTTCGAAAGAATTTTATCATATTTTTTGTGGTTCTAAAAAAGTAATTATTGGCTCTTTACTGCAAGAGACCTATTCTCACTAAAGTATAAATTTTGAATCACCTCTAAACTACAAAAAATTAGAAAACAAAAACCACCTTATTATAGGTGGTTTTTTATATCTGTCTCTTATACACATCTGACGCTGCCGACGATCTACTCTGTGTA
>CAJXRR010000103.1 GCA_913060575.1 uncultured Flavobacterium sp. | reverse complement strand
ACACAGAGTAGATCGTCGGCAGCGTCAGATGTGTATAAGAGACAGGTATAATACTAATCATGTCTGTTAATGGATGATTTATATAGAACAATTACTAAACCTTCAATAGAAACACTATTTAAAGATAGAAACAGTAAGTTTTATGGATATGCATTTCCTGTTAAATCAGAGGAAGCCATTAAACCATTCTTAGAGTTTTTGAAAAAGAAACATTATGGTGCTCGTCATTTTTGTTATGCTTGGCAATTAGGAGTCGAATCTTTTAGATACAGAGCAAATGATGATGGAGAACCTAGTAATTCTGCTGGGATGCCAATTTATGGGCAAATTCAATCCTTTGAATTAACTAATATTTTAGTCGTATCTGTTCGTTATTTTGGTGGAACAAAACTTGGAGTTAGTGGGTTAATTAATGCGTACAGATCATCTGCGAGGCTAGCATTGGAATCTTCAATTATTGAAGAAAAAACAATTGATATATTTTTTCAATTAAATTTCGAATATGATTTAATGAGTAAAGTGATGAAAATCATCAAGGAAAACTCGATTATAATTCAAAGCCAAAAACTCGAATTAGATTGTGAAATCATTATTTCTGTAAGAAAATCAGAAGCTATAAAAATGAATCAAATTTTCGAAAACATTTATAAAGTTGAAATACGCTCTTTAGAAGTCTAATTTTTCTAGAATATAATCAGGGCACTTTGTGGGTTTGTTAGTTTCCATATTTATAAAAGCTAAAACAGAATTCCCTGTTGATATCTTTTCTTTATTTTGGTTAACAATTTCATAATCAAATTCTATTTTAACTAAAGGAGATTTTTTTAGCTCAACAGTAATTGTTAGAATATCATCGTATTTTGCAGACTTAATAAAATTAAAAGATAGCGAAATAACGGGTAGCATAATACCACTATCCTCCATGTATTTATAGGTAACTCCCAGACTTCTAAGCCATTCTGTTCTCGCTACTTCGAAATAAGTTGCATAATTACCATGGTAAACAACTCCCATTTGATCTGTTTCACCGTATCTTACTCGTATACTTGTAGAAAATTTTTTCAATTTTTGTAGAAATTAGAATTTTCATTCTACGTAAAAAAAAGTTAATAATCAATAGCAATTTGATTTTTTTATACTGAATTTTATTCACACATTTGTAAAGCTTTTGAGAAAGAAGCATACCCTAAGTAAAAAGAACAACAAAACAATTAATTCTCTATTATAGTTTATGACTAAAACTGCTGTTTCGGTATGGGATGAATGTCTATCTTTTATAAAGGACAATATTAAGCCACAAGCTTACAAAACATGGTTTGAACCTATCAAGCCAGTTAAGCTATCTGGAGAAGCTTTAACGATTCAAGTACCTAGTAAGTTTTTTTACGAATGGTTAGAAGAACACTACATTAAATTATTAAGAGTTGCTCTTGTTAGAGAATTAGGAAAAGATGCTAAATTAATTTACGATGTGCGTATGGAAAATACGTATAGCAGTAACCGACCACAAATTGTTAAAATACCAAGTTCTAATAGAGATCCATTAAAACCACAAAAAGTTTCAGTACCTGTTGAAGTCAGTAAAAGAGAATTAAGAAATCCTTTTGTAATCCCTGGATTGCAAAAAGTAAAAATTGAATCTCAATTAAATCCTAATTACAATTTTGAAAATTTTGTTGAAGGTGATTCTAACAGGTTAGCACGTTCTGCGGGTATGGCAGTTGCAAATAAACCAGGAGGAACCTCTTTTAATCCATTATTAATTTACGGTGGAGTAGGTTTAGGAAAAACTCATTTAGCGCACGCTATTGGGGTTGATATCAAAGATAAATACCCAGACAAGACTGTATTATATATTTCATCAGAGAAATTTACACAACAATTTATTGATTCAGTAAAATCTAACACAAGAAATGATTTTATTCATTTCTACCAAATGGTCGATGTTTTATTAATTGATGATGTTCAATTTTTATCAGGAAAAACAGGTACACAAGATGTATTCTTTCACATATTTAATCATTTGCATCAAAACGGAAAGCAAGTTATTTTAACTTCTGATAAAGCTCCTGTTGATATGCAAGATATTGAACAACGTTTGTTATCTCGATTTAAATGGGGATTATCAGCAGAGTTGCAATTGCCAGATTACGAAACTAGAATTTCTATCCTTCAGAATAAACTATACAGAGATGGAGTAGAAATGGCAGAAGAGATTGTTGAATACATTGCCAAAAATATTAAATCTAATGTTAGAGAATTAGAAGGAGTTATCATTTCAATGATTGCTCAAGCATCTTTCAATAGAAGAGAATTCTCTTTAGAATTAGCAAAACAAATAGTAGATAAGTTTGTAAAAAACACCAAGAAAGAAGTTTCTATAGATTACATTCAAAAAGTAGTTTCAAAATATTTTGATATGGATGTAGTTACTTTACAATCTAAAACTAGAAAAAGACATATTGTTCAGGCACGTCAATTAGCGATGTTCTTTGCAAAAAGAATGACCAAAACTTCACTAGCAAGTATAGGCGCTCAGATTGGACAACGTGATCATGCAACTGTATTACATGCTTGTAAAACTGTTGATAATTTGACAGAAACCGATAAGCAATTTAGAAAATACGTAGAAGACTTAACTAAGAAGTTGACGTTCTAAAGTTTAAAAGAGGTGTTACATCACTCTTAATTTCATCACATGAAAAAAATATTGATGGTTTGCTTAGGGAATATTTGCCGTTCTCCTTTAGCAGAAGGAATCTTGCAATCAAAAGTTAATGATGATAAGGTTTTTGTAGATTCTGCTGGAACAGCTGCCTATCATGTTGGTGAATTACCTGATAAAAGATCTATTGAAGTTGCTAGGAAATATGGCATCGATTTAACCAACCAAAGAGCACGTAAATTTACTTCAAAAGATTTTACTGAGTTTGATTCTATCTATGCAATGGATAAAGAAAATTATCATAACATACTTTCTTTAGCAACGGATACTTCTCAAACTGAAAAAGTAAAAATGATTTTAAATGAAACGAATCCAAAACAAAATTTAAGTGTTCCTGATCCTTATTATGGAGGAGATGAAGGATTTGAAAATGTGTATCAAATGTTAGATGAAGCTTGTGAAATAATTGCAAAAAAATTATAAATGAAAGGAACGCTATACTTAATACCAACAACCCTAGGTGAAAATGAGCCTTTAGAAGTGATGCCATATTCTGTGAAGAAAATGGTAGAATTAATCGATCATTATATTGTAGAAAATGAAAAATCTGCTAGAAGGTTTATAAAAAAAATCACACCAAAAAAATCACAGCCTTCATTGACCATTATGAAGCTAGATAAATATGCAGAAGAGTTAGAAACGCGAACTTTTTTAGACGCCTGTGATCGTGGAATTTCTGTTGGTTTATTATCTGAAGCTGGAGTTCCAGCTGTAGCAGATCCTGGCGCTACGATAGTAAAATTAGCACATGAAAAAGGAATTAAAGTGGTTCCATTAGTTGGACCATCATCTATATTAATGGCTTTAATGGCCTCAGGAATGAATGGTCAGAATTTTGCTTTTAATGGCTATTTACCCATCGATAATTCAGAAAGAAAAAAAGCGATTAAGGATTTAGAAAAACTATCAAAAGAGAAAAATCAATCTCAAATTTTTATTGAAACTCCGTACAGAAATGAAAAAATGTTTACTGATTTAAAATCTGCACTTACTCCAGGAACTTTACTATGCATTGCTGTTGACATTACATTACCAGATGAGTATATAAAAACCTATTCAATAGCAGAATGGAAAAGTCAATCCCCTGATTTGCACAAAAGACCGGCTATATTTATTATTCAAAAGTAATTAAACTCCTGCTTTTCTATCAGCTTCTAGATTAGAGACATCATAGCCAGCAAATTTTTTCATATAAGATTTAATTGAAGAACCGTAAGCGTCTGAAAGGTTTCTATTACCATCGCTTCTCAAGTATTTTTTTACATTACCAGCACCACTTAGATGAGCAGCTGCTAAAATTCCTGATTCGGTGATTTTCACACCATTCATAACTTTACCGACACTTCTTTGAATATCCTTTCTAAGAATCCATTTATTTACCTTACAATAAGCTAAGAAAGCTTGTTCTTGTAATTCTGGATTTTGTAAAAAACGATTGGTATTATATATCTTGAATCTCTCTAGAGTAGAGGCACCAAATTGATATTTTCCTAAATATCCCAAAGTATTTATAACAGTATACTTCCCTTGAGATTCTTTAAAAGCCAAGGCTTCTTTAAATCCAACAAAGTCTTTTTGTAAATAGGGGATGTCTAGTGACGATTTTGAAAAATTAGCTACAAGTTCTGGAGTAGCTTTTTCATTTAGAATTTCTGACCTTTCAACTGTATTGGATAGACCAAAAAATAATACGGATAAAAATAAAAAATTTCTAATAACTTAGATTTTCTGTTTTGCGAGCGCAAAGATACAACTATAATTATAATTAGCTGATAGTCAATTAGTTTAAATTTATTTAGAAATACAAATAATGGAATTTTACTCCACCTTTACTGCGAAATTCTAAAGTAGGAGCAGGTATTTTTATAAAATTGATAACAGAAAAGACCGATTGTAAGAATTTCGATTTTGTCTTTATTTTTACTAAATCGATATCGAAACTCAAATAAAACTGTCGATATGGATTTTGATTGAAATTATTGCTTGGTAAATTCTCACCATACAACATTCCTTCTGCTCCATAACCAAATGCAATATTTAACCATTTTGGGAAATTACTGTCTTTAGCAAAAGACCAGATGTTTGCAGAAAGCCAATAGGTTTGTCCGTTGTAATCTTTAATAGATTGTTCTAGGAAATTTTCTCCAAGTGCTTCAGGACGTATGTTTGCAAACTCGGTTTGATGAAATGAATATTTTAGTTTAATTCGTTGTTCTCCCCAAAGTAACTCTTGACCGACCAGTAAGCTTGTTCCAGCAGCATTGGCAGTAAAATCACCCCAAGAGAAACCCCATTCTTCAGAAAATCCGTCCATTATTTCAACAGCAGTTAGAAAGGTAAAACCAGCGGTGGCTCCATAGACTAATTGATTTTTTTTACTGACTCCAGACCAATCCAGCAAATCCATTCCAATTTTTCCAATATAATAGGAAGACATGATATGGCCGACTTTATCCATTTGCTTCCATTGATTATTATCATTAACAAACTGAAAATTTGATCTTGGATAATCTGCATACCACAATTGATCCAACGCTAATAAAGTTGCACCAGCTAAAGCAGTTTCAGAAATAATTAAAGCATTTCTTCTTGATTTGTTTAGTGTATCAGATTTTATCCAGAAAGAAGAATTATTTTGACTGTATAATGAAGCGCAGCATAAAAATAACAATATGAAAAGAGTCCTTTTCATTACCTGTTAATTCCTTGTTTATTCAACCAATGTTGATATTTTTTTGCGTTTCTATTGTGTTGTTTTAAAGTGCTTGCAAATTCATGAAAACCAATTTTATCAATATTAGCACACATGTACAAATAGTTGTGTTTTTTGTAATTCAATACAGCATCTATGGATGAAATATCAGGCATTGCAATTAGACTTGGAGGAATTCCTCTGTTCAAATAAGTATTATAAGGAGATTTGATTTCTAAGTCTTTGTACAAAACTCTTTTCACGATAAAATCTTGTCCGTTTTTTTCTTTTAAAATATAGATGATGGTTGGGTCAGCTTGTAGCGGAATTCCTTTTTTAATTCGATTTAAATACAAGCCAGCGACAATTGGTCGTTCTATTGTTTTTGCCGTTTCTTTTTGTACAATAGAAGCTAGAGTCATTACTTCAGATGGGGTCATTTTTAGAGCTGAAGCTTTCGCCAAACGATCTTTATTCCAAAATCTTTTGTATTCCTTGAGCATTCTATTTCTAAATTCCTCTGCTGATGTATTCCAATAAAATTCATAAGTATTAGGAATGAGAATTCCTAAAACAGAAGAATCAGTAAGCTTATTTTCTTCTAAAAACAAAGTTTCTTTAAAAGCATTTAAAATTTCGATAGAATCTGCTTCAATTTGTTCTGCAATTCTTCCTGAGAATTTTTCTAGAGTATCTTGATTGTTGAAAGAGAGTTTAATAGGAGTTTGATTTCCGCTTCTTAATAGGTTTATCACATCATTTAAAGACATTCCTTTGGTAAGAACGTATTTACCAGCCTTTGGTTTGCTAAACTTCTTTTTCTCAGCCAACCAAAAGAATTTATTTTCATCACCAATGAATTCAATCAGATTCTTTTTTATATCACCAACATTGTCATTTTTTCTAATATAAATTGCACCATCTTTTTCAACAATTTCACCAAAAATAGTTTGATAGTACGAATAGCCTATAAGTCCAACTACCACAAGTAAGACAGAGATTATTGAAAGTATTAATTTTCTATTCATGGATTAATTGAAAGGTAAGTTCGTTTTTATAATTTCCGTTTACAAATAGCCAATCTTTTTTATCACCGGTTTTAAGAAAGTCATAACGTGTAAATAATGCAATACTTTTTTTATTATCTGGAGTAATATTTGCAAATAATTGGTGTAAGTTCAGTTTTTGAAAACAATATGAGATTAATATTTCTAGAGCTTCTGAAGCAAATCCTTCTTGTTGAAACTTATGATTAATGACAATTCCAATTCCTGCTCTTTGATGCTGAGGATTAAAATCAAATAAATCAATCATACCTACTGAGTTGTTATTGGTTGTTTCTTCAATGATAAATCGAAGCTGTTTAGCTTCATAAATATCTAAATGAGAATTTTCTATGTATTGTTTTAATACAAATTTCGAAAAAGGAGTTTGTGTATGACTTACTTCCCAAAATTCAGTATCATTTTCTAAAGTATATAGAAATTCTAAATCCTCTGGTTCTAAGGCGCGTAATCTTACTTTTTTTCCTTCTAAAAACATGCTTAGATATTTATAGTTCCTTCAAAAACAAATTGGGCAGGTCCAGTGAGAATTACATTTTTATAAACATTATCAATAATATTAAAACTAACTTGTAATTTTCCGCCAACTGCATTGAGGTTAACAACAGTTTCTATAGTCTTACCAATTTTATGCGCAGCAATTGCAGCAGCTGTAACTCCTGTTCCGCAAGCTAAAGTTTCATCCTCAACACCACGTTCATAAGTTCTTATGTTAAAAGTGTTTTTATTAACTTGTTGAATAAAGTTGATATTACTACCTTCTTTTCCATATACTTCATTTCTTAGTTTTCTACCCAATTCGACAACAGGATAATTCTCTAAATCATCCACCAATTCAACGTGATGTAAAGTTCCGGTATTGGTAAAAACATGATCCTTATAAACCTCCACGTTGTCAACATCAATCATTTCTAAAGAAACTGTGGTGTCTTCATTAACATTTGCATTATGTGGTCCATCATAGGCTGTAAAATTTGTTGAAGTATCTATAATGTTCAATTTCTTCGCAAATGCCACAGCGCATCTTGCCCCGTTGCCACACATAGTTTGACTGCTATCGGGATTAAAATAAGTCATCTTAAAATCTGATTTCTCGTCATTCTCAATCAGAATTAGCCCATCAGCACCAATACCAAAATGACGATTACAAAGATGTGCAATAAGTTCTTTGTTTTCTTTTGGAAAAATCTCGTATCTGTTGTCAACAAAAATGAAATCATTTCCAGCTCCTTGATATTTGTAAAAGGTAATATTCATAGTTTCCAAAGATACAAAAAAGCAGACCAATGTAAGATTGTTAAAACAGGGTTAAAATGCGTTAACATCTGTTAACTCTATTGATTAAACTATAAATATTATTAAATTTGATTGGATTATAAATTTATACAAAATGAAAAAGTTTTTTAGTTTTTTAAGTATTGCCATTCTTGGCGGTATTATCACTTTGGGAGGTTATAAAGCTTTTATTGAAGAACCTGTGGTTATAGAAAAAAGTAACGAACAGCCCTTGCAAACCTTTCAAACAAATTTTAAATCACCAGAGTTTGAAGCGAATTTGTCAACTTACGCACCAACAAGTTTTACGGAAGCTGCCGAGAAAACAGTTCATGCTGTTGTTCATGTTAAAAACACAGCAATTAAATCCTCAATTAATTCTTGGAACGATTTTTTTAATGGCCCTAGAAAATATGAACAAGTTGGTACAGGAAGTGGAGTTATCATTTCTGCAGATGGTTACATCGTAACCAATAATCATGTAATTGATGGAGCAACCAATTTAGAAATCACATTAAATAATCAAAAAAAATATGAGGCCACATTGATTGGAACAGATTCTAAAAACGATATTGCTTTATTAAAAATAGAAGCAGATGATTCATTACCCTACATTCCTTTTTCAGATTCAGATAATGTTCGTGTAGGAGAATGGGTCTTGGCTGTTGGTAATCCGTACAATTTAACTTCTACTGTTACCGCTGGTATCGTTAGTGCCAAAGGAAGAGATTTAGAAGGGAATGGAGATATCACAGATTCCTTTATTCAAACCGATGCAGCCGTAAATCCAGGGAATAGTGGTGGAGCATTAGTGAATACAAGAGGAGAATTGGTAGGAATTAATACGGCCATTACATCAAAAACAGGTTCTTTTGTTGGATATTCTTTTGCTGTTCCTTCAAATATTACTAAAAAAATTATTGACGATATTTTAGAGTTCGGTTCAGTGCAAGAAGCAATTCTTGGTTTTGTTCCAGATTTAAGTATGGACTTAGATGGAGTTAAAATCGGTAATTTACCTGATGATAGTGGTGCTAAAATAGCAGGTTTACGATCTGGAGATATTATCAAAAGAGTTAATAATATAAAAATCTCTAAGTTTTCAGAATTAAGCGGTCAGTTAAAAGCAAAAAGACCAGGAGAATATGTTGATATTACGGTAGAGAGAAATGGAAAGCAAGTGACCAAAAAAGTAAAATTAAGTAAGCGAGATACATTTGTTTCAAGGAATTTTGGAGTGATTTTGAAAGATTTAAATAAGAAAGAATTAAAATCTTTATCTTTAGATACTGGTGTAAAAATTACTAGAAATGTAAACAGAGCCTTAAGTTATTATGGGGTAGAAGAAGGTTATATATTAGTAAGTATCAATAAAATTAAGGTTTCTAGCGCTGCCCTTGCGGCTGAAACTTTAGATAAAGCTGTTAGATCCAGATCACCAATTAATTTAGAAATCATGAATAAAGATGGTGTGATAGAAAAATATAATTTGAAATCTGTCTCTTATACACATCTGACGCTGCCGACGATCTACTCTGTGTAG
>CAJXRR010000102.1 GCA_913060575.1 uncultured Flavobacterium sp. | reverse complement strand
CTACACAGAGTAGATCGTCGGCAGCGTCAGATGTGTATAAGAGACAGGAATACAACGCCAATGTTCAATCTTCAAAAAGTAATTTATACAATTCTATCGCTGCAATTTTAGCAGATTTACGATTAGATTTTCCTGAGGTATTTCCTAAATGGCAAAAATATTTACAGAACTTTGATTTAGACAAGGAAACACCAACGCTTCCAAAAATGACTTCTGATAAAGAAAACTATTTCATTACTGGAAGAAATATTGTAACCAACTATTATAATGTTAAAAATTTAGAACAACGATTGTCTAAATATAATATTTCTGTTCCTTTTAATGGTGTTCTGACTGAGGCTCTTGTAACAGAAGGAACTCTTATTAGAAGTGGACAAAAATTAGGAGAATACATTGATCCTACGGTTTACGAAATGGAAGTTGCTATCAGTAAATCTTTTATCAGTCAGCTCAAAATAGGCAAAGAAGTAATCCTTAGTAATTTAGAGCAGACAGAAACCTATACTGGAAAAGTGATCAGAATTAACGGAAGTATCGATCAAAATACACAAACCGTTGCTGTATTCATTGAAGTAAAGAGCAACCAATTAAAAGAAGGCATGTATTTAGAGGCTAAATTACAAGCTAAAAAAGAAAAAAATGCCATTGAAATTAACAGAGGATTGCTTTTAGATGGTAATCAAATCTTTGTTGTAAAAGATAGTCTTCTAGATCTCATTGTTGTTGATGCTGTTCACTTTTCGAATTCTAAAGTGGTGTTAAAAAATATCCCAGACGGAACTGTAATTCTTTCAAAGCCTGTTCCAGGTGCTTATGCAGGAATGCAAGTAAAAACTACTGGTTCTTCAACAAAAACCACAGAAACTAAAAAAAATAAATAAGGTATGAGAAAACTTATCACCTATTTTATAAAACATAGTGTTGCGGTAAATGTTGTTGTTTTAACTTTTTTCGTATTTGGAGTTGTCGGCGTTTTAAATTTAAAATCATCTTTCTTTCCATTAGTCGACTCTAAAAACATTAGTATTAATGTTGCCTATCCTGGAGCATCACCTCAAGAAGTTGAAGAGGGAATTATTCTTAAAATAGAGGATAATTTAAAAGGTTTAAATGGTGTAGCGCGTGTTACTTCTACTTCTCGAGAGAATAGCGGTTCTATTAATGTAGAAATTGAAAAAGGGAAGAATATCGATTTCATGCTTTTAGAAGTTAAAAATGCGGTTGATAGAGTACCTTCTTTTCCTGTGGGTATGGAACCTCTTATTGTGGCGAAGCAAGAAGCTTTAAGACCTACCATTACGTTTTCTATTAGTGGTAATGAGATTCCACTTGCTACTTTAAAACAAATAGGAAGACAAGTAGAAAATGACTTAAGAGCCATCGATGGTATTTCTCAAATCCAAATTTCTGGTTATTCTGAAGAAGAAATTGAAATTGCCATTAACGAAACCAGTTTATTAGCCTATAATTTATCGTTTGCTGAAGTAACACAAGCAGTTAATGAATCGAGCTTAATTACAACAGGTGGAACGATTAAAACAGATGCGGAAGAATATTTAATTCGTGCTAACTCACGTTCTTATTATGCTGATGACTTATCAAACTTAAT
Source organism: uncultured Flavobacterium sp. (assembly GCA_913060575.1). Lineage (GTDB taxonomy): Bacteria > Bacteroidota > Bacteroidia > Flavobacteriales > Flavobacteriaceae > Polaribacter. Next base: position 7,783 of record CAJXRR010000102.1, on the reverse strand, counting down.
TGTTAAGTCAGACATTTCTGGAAGAATTATTCGTTTAAAAGATATTGCTACCATAAAAGATCAGTTTTCTGAAACTCCTAATGCAAATTACTTCAATGGTAACTTATCTATTAATATAACCATCACAAGTACCAATACCGAAGATTTAATATCATCTGCAGAAAAAGTTAAAGATTACATCACAGATTTTAATCTTAAATATGATAACGTTGAATTAAATGTCGTTAGAGATTTATCAACGACGCTAGTTCAAAGAACTGAGTTATTAACGGAAAATGCCATTATTGGTATGATTTTAGTCTTAATGTTTTTATCCTTATTTCTAAACACTCGTTTGGCTTTTTGGGTAGCTTTTGGATTACCAGTTGCATTCTTAGGAATGTTTATGTTTGCTGGCTATTTTAATGTCACCATTAATGTTCTCTCACTATTTGGGATGATTATCGTGATTGGTATTCTTGTCGATGATGGAATAGTAATTGCCGAGAACATATACCAACATTACGAAAAAGGAAAATCCCCAGAACAAGCTGCTATTGACGGTGTCATGGAAGTTCTTCCTGCTATTATTTCTGCCATTATCACTACCATTTTAGCCTTTGCCATCTTCTTGTTCTTAGATGGAAGAATTGGTGAGTTTTTTGGAGAAGTATCTGTAGTGGTGATGTTAACATTAATTGTTTCATTAGTAGAAGCATTAATTATTCTACCTGCGCATTTAGCTCATTCTAAAGCACTTAGAAAAGAAAGTAGCAAACCAAAAACCGGATTAGTAGGTTTTTTCCAAAGAGTATTTTCAAAATTACGTTACATCAATACGTTCGGAGATGCAATAATGACATGGCTTAGAGATAAATTATACAGTCCTTCTTTACGATTTGCGCTACAAAATAAATTTTTAACCTTTTCTCTTTTCATTGTTTTCTTGATTTTAACTGTTGGTAGTATTGGAGGAGGGATTATTAGAGGTGCATTTTTTCCACAAATCGCTAGTGATCGAGTTTCTATAACACTCAACATGCCTAACGGAACCAATGAAAAAGTTACGGATAGCATCATTTCCTTTATCGAGAAAAAAGCAATTGAAGTTACCAATGAAATCAATAATGAATATATGCCAAAAGGTGCTGAAAAGCATTTGGTAGAAAATATCATTAAAAATATTGGTCCGGGTTCTGCATCAGCATCCCTTGCCATTAATCTATTGCCTGGTGAAGAGCGCCCGAATGAAATTACCTCAAGATTAGTAACCAATCGGATACAAGAACGTGTAGGTCCTGTATTTGGAGTAGAAAGTTTAGTTTTTGGTAGTGGTGGGAATTTTGGTGGAAGTCCTGTTTCTGTTTCTTTACTTGGAAATAATATTCAAGAACTTAAAGCCGTAAAAGCAGAGCTCAAAAAACGTCTTCAGGATAATATTTTACTCAAAGATGTTACTGATAATGATCCAGCTGGAATTAAAGAAATTCGTTTACAACTCAACGAAAGTGCTTACGCTCTTGGATTAAATCTAAGAACGGTAATGACGCAAGTGCGTTCCGCATTTTTTGGTTCACAGGCTCAACGTTTTCAGCGTGGACAAGATGAAATTAGAGTTTGGGTTCGATATGATAGAGAAGACCGTTCATCCATCAAGAATTTAGACAATATGCGTATTCTTACGCCAAGTGGAGCGCGAGTTCCATTAAAAGAAATTGCGAGCTATGAAATAGAACGTGGAGATGTTGCTATTAATCACTTAGAAGGAAGACGTGAGATTCAAGTTTCTGCAGATATAAAAGATCCTAAGAAAACAAGTGCTACTGATATTATGGCGGAAATCAAAGACGAGATTATGCCAGAGATTTTAGCTAAATATCCTACGGTTACGCCTTCTTATGAAGGTCAGAACCGAGAGCGTTTAAAACTAATGAACTCCTTAAGTTTTGTAGGATATTCTGTACTTGCTCTTATTCTTATTGTAATTGCCTTTACTTTTAGAAGCTATTCTCAACCCATATTATTGATGCTATTAATTCCATTAAGTTTACCTGCTGTTGCTTGGGGACATTGGATTCATGATTTTCCTTTAAACATTTTATCGATGTTAGGAATTATAGCGCTAATTGGAATTATGGTTAATGATGGATTAGTTCTTATTGGTAAATTCAATAACAATCTACGAGACGGAATGTCTTATGATGATGCTTTATACGAGGCAGGTCGTTCAAGATTTAGAGCTATCTTTTTAACATCAATTACTACAGTTGCTGGTTTAGCTCCTTTAATTTTTGAAGAAAGTAGACAAGCACAATTTTTAATTCCTATGGCTATTTCTATTGCTTACGGAATTGGATTTGCAACCATATTAACATTAATTGTATTGCCTATTTTTCTGTCTTTTAGCAATAGTGTCAAAAAAACGATTAAATGGTTGTGGACTGGCAAACAAGTCACAAAAGAAGAAGTAGAACGTGTAACTAGAGAACAAAATTTATCTAATGAACATTAAGAAAACAGCACTTATTTTGATGTCACTTTGGATGACATCAATATATTCACAAGAAATTTTACCCGTTTCTAAAGCAATCGAATTAGCATTAGAAAACAACTATGGAATTAAAATAGTTGCCAACACAAACAAGATTGCAAAAAACAATACAAGCCTACTAAACTCTGGCTATTTACCAACATTGACAGGGAATTCTGGAATTACGTATAATAGAGACAATATTGAAGCTGATTTTACAAACGGACAGTCTACTGCTTTAAACGGAGCTAAAAGTTCTCGATACAACGCTTCTTTAAATCTAAACTATACTTTGTTTGATGGCTTGGGAAGGCATTACGATTATAAACGCTTAAAAGAAGAATATAATTTATCAAAATTACAAGCGAGAGAAACTATTGAAAATACGATCTCTCAGTTATTTACTGTGTATTATAATGTTTCGCAAATTTCTGAAAATGTAAAAACGCTAGAACAAACACTTGCTGTTTCTAAAGATAGAATTACCAGAGCTAACTATCAGTTTGAATATGGACAAGGAACAAAACTAGACATCTTAAATGCTCAGGTTGATATTAATAACGATAGCATTAATTTAATCAATGCAAGGCAACAACTCATCAATACCAAAAGAGATTTAAATGTTGTTTTAGGAAATTCTGTAGTTTCTGAATTTGGAGTTGAAACTGATATTAATTTCATATTAGATATTGATAAAACTAATTTGTTTAACAAAATGAAAGAGAACAATGTAACCTTGCTACAGATCAATCAAAATATTATGATTAATCAGTTCATCATCAAAGCAAACAAATCGGGTTACCTACCTAGCATTGGATTAACAGGTTCTTACGGATGGAATCAGAACAATAACAATGCTGCATCTTTCGTGGCAGTATCTACAAATACTGGATTGTCTGGTGGTATTAATTTAAGTTGGAATTTATTTGATGGAGGCGGAACAATCACTCGTGTACAAAATGCAAAAATTACTTTAGACAATCAGCGTTTAGAAAAAGAGTCACTTTTAATCAGTGTAGAACGTGATTTCCACAATGCTTGGGACGATTATCAAAATAAGCTTGCGATCTTTAAAGTACAAGAAGACAATATTATTACGTCTAAAAATAATTTTGACAGAACAGAAGAAAAGTTTAAACTTGGACAAGTAACTTCCATTGAATTCCGTCAGGCGCAATTGAATTTATTAAATGCTGAGTTGAGTAGAAATCAAGCTAAATATCAAGCAAAACTTTCTGAATTAAACGTTTTACAATTAAGTGGAGAACTATTGAACGTTCAATTTTAAGTCTTAAAAACCCTCTTTTAATATCGGTATTTTTGCTTATTTTTATAGGAAATGAATAACTTGATCTTATGATTAAAAAGTTTAAAAGCATCCAAGAATCTCAAGTAAGTATTACGCAATTAATGTTGCCTTCTCATTCTAATTTTAGTGGTAAAATTCATGGTGGACATATTTTAAATTTGATGGATCAAATCGCCTTTGCATGTGCTTCCAAACATTCAGGAAATTATTGTGTGACGGCTTCCGTAAATAAAGTCGATTTTTTAAATCCGATAGAAGTTGGTGAACTAGTGACCATGAAAGCTTCAGTAAATTATACAGGGAGAACTTCCATGGTGATAGGTTTACGAGTAGAGTCTGAAAATGTTAGAACCGGAAAAGTAAAACATTGTAATTCTTCTTATTTTACCATGGTTGCTAAAGATGAAAACGGAAAAAGTTCACCAGTCCCTGGCATTATCTTAACCAACAAACAAGAAGTTAGACGCTTTACCAGAAGTGTCATTAGACAGCAAGAGTCAAAAAACAGAACGTCTCGTTTTAGTAGTAAAGTATTTAATGCTGATGACTATATGGACTTGCTAAAAACTCAAAATACTAAGATTGAGTTGTAGAAATTTAGTTTGTTTCTAAAATCTTTTTCTATAACTTATATCTGAAGTTAACGAATCATAATAAAAAAGCAACTCAAATGAGTTGCTTTTTTTTATTCTATGAATATCTTTTATTTACTCAAATACATTTTACGTTTCGAGTATAAATCGTAAAAGTCATCGTCTTTTAAGCTATCAATAAACAAGATACTTTCTCCTGTAGATTTCATTTCTGGTCCTAATGTTTTATCAACATTCGGAAACTTATTAAATGAGAAAACAGGTTGCTTAATTGCATATCCTTCTAACTGTGGATTAAAATCAAAGTCGGTTACTTTCTTCTCTCCTAGCATTACTTTTGTTGCATAATTTACATACGGTTCTTTGTAGGCTTTGGCAATAAAAGGAACGGTTCTAGAGGCTCTTGGATTTGCTTCAATGATATACACAATATCGTGTTTGATAGCAAACTGAATGTTAATCAACCCAACTGTTTTTAAAGCCCTTGCAATGGTATGTGTATGATCTATAATTTGTTGCATTACCAAATCTCCTAAGTTGAAGGCTGGTAAGGTTGCATTAGAATCTCCTGAATGTACTCCACAAGGTTCTATATGCTCCATAATTCCGATGATGTACACATTTCCATCTGCATCACAAATCGCATCTGACTCTGCTTCAATGGCGCCGTCTAAATAATGATCTAACAACAATTTGTTGTTTGGCATTCTTCGCAACAAATCAACAACGTGCTCTATTAAGTCTTCTTTATTGATGACTATCTTCATTCCTTGACCTCCTAATACATACGATGGACGTACTAAAATTGGGAAATCTAATTCGTCTGCCAAGGCTAAAGCTTCATCCGCGTTTTCTGCAATTCCAAATTCTGGATACGGAATATTATTGTCTTTTAATAAGCGAGAGAAACTTCCTCTATCTTCTGCTAAATCTAGTGCTTCAAAACTAGTTCCTATGATTTTGATTCCATATTTGGTTAGTTTTTCAGCTAACTTTAAAGCAGTTTGTCCACCTAATTGAACAATCACACCTTCTGGTTTTTCATGACGAATGATGTCATAAATATGTTCCCAAAATACAGGTTCAAAATATAGTTTATCTGCGGTATCAAAATCCGTTGAAACGGTTTCTGGATTACAATTAATCATGATCGTTTCATAACCACATTCTGCTGCAGCTAATACTCCATGAACACAACAGTAATCAAACTCAATTCCTTGTCCGATTCTATTAGGACCAGAGCCTAGAACAATCACTTTCTTTTTATCAGAAACTATACTTTCGTTATGAACATAGGTTTCTCCTGAAGCAGTTTCTACTGAATTTTCAAAAGTTGAATAATAGTAAGGTGTTTTTGCTGTGAATTCTGCTGCACAAGTATCCACTAATTTATAAACACGCTGTACATTTAATTCTTCTCTTTTGGTATATACCTGACTTTCTAAACATCCTAACATATGAGCAATCTGACGATCTCCATATCCTTTTTGTTTTGCTTCTAATAACAATTCTCTGTCTAAAGTGTCAATTGTATATTTAGAAATTTCTTTGTCTAATTGGAATAATTCTTCATATTGTTTAAGATACCACATATCAATTTTTGTGATATCATAAATCTGACTTAGAGGAATTCCCATGGCAATCGCATCATAAATCACAAACACACGATCCCAAGAGGCATTCGTTAGTTTATCTATGATTTGATTGTAGTTTGTATATCCTTTTCCGTCGGCTCCTAATCCGTTTCTTTTTATTTCTAGAGACTGAGTTGCTTTGTGTAATGCTTCTTGAAACGATCGTCCAATTCCCATTACTTCACCAACGGCTTTCATTTGTAATCCTAAAGTTCTGTCTGAACCTTCAAATTTATCGAAGTTCCAACGAGGAATTTTTACAATTACATAATCTAATGTAGGCTCAAATAAGGCTGAAGTAGATTTCGTAATCTGATTATCTAACTCATCTAAAGTATAACCAATAGCTAATTTTGTTGCTACTTTTGCAATCGGATATCCGGTTGCTTTACTTGCTAATGCAGAAGAACGAGATACACGTGGATTAATCTCAATGGCAATAATATCTTCTTTTTCATCAGGTGAAACAGCAAATTGCACATTACATCCACCTTCAAAATCACCAATACTACGCATCATTAAAATTGCCTTGTCACGCATAATCTGATACGTTTTATCAGAAAGTGTCATCGCTGGGGCAACAGTGATAGAATCTCCCGTATGAATTCCCATTGGATCCATATTTTCAATAGAACAGATAATAACTACATTATCGTTTTTATCACGTAATAATTCCAACTCATATTCCTTCCAGCCCATCATGGCTTTGTCAATCATTACCTCATGAATTGGAGAAATTTCCAATCCTCTTCGTAAATTTTTATCGTAGTCTTCTTCATTATAAACAATCGCTGCTCCTGCTCCACCTAATGTATAAGATGCTCTAATACATAATGGGAAACCGAATTCTTGTGCAATCTCTTTTCCTTGTAAAAAAGACGTCGCTGTTGCTTGTGGAGCCATACCAACTCCAATTTTCAACATTAACTCTCTAAATTTCTCTCTATCTTCAGTAATATTAATCGCATCAATATCAACACCGATTAACTTAACTCCATGATCTTCCCAAATTCCTTTTTCATCAGCTTCGATACAAAGGTTTAAAGCAGTCTGACCTCCCATAGTTGGTAGAACTGCATCAATTTGTGGGTGTTCTTTTAAAATTTTTATAATTGACTTGGTCGTCAAAGGCAACAAATACACATGATCGGCCATAGATGGATCTGTCATGATGGTTGCTGGATTAGAATTGATTAAGATCGTTTCTATTCCGTCTTCTCTTAAAGAACGTAAAGATTGTGATCCTGCATAATCAAACTCGCAAGCTTGACCAATTACAATAGGACCAGAACCGATAATTAAAATGGATTTTAAGTCTTCTCTTTTTGGCATGTTGATGTGATAATTTTTTTCTGTTTGTAAAAATACTTCGCAATAGGGTATAAAAAAAGGTGTTACTTAAAAAAGCAACACCTATATTATTAACAATTGTTAATCATTATTTTTTTGGTCTAGATTCTGATGAGACAGATAATTTCTTTCTTCCCTTTGCTCTTCTACGAGCTAACACTTTTCTACCATTAGCGGAAGCCATTCTTTCCATGAAACCGTGTTTGTTTCTTCTCTTTCTTTTTGATGGCTGAAACGTTCTTTTTGGCATTATCTATATTTTTAAAATCTTCTTAATATTTTATTTTTGCTCTACGATTTTAGCTCGTTAAAAGCGTGGGCAAATATACAACTGTTTTTATCTGTCTCTTATACACATCTCCGAGCCCACGAGACCGTACTAGATCTC
>CAJXRR010000101.1 GCA_913060575.1 uncultured Flavobacterium sp. | reverse complement strand
CGAGATCTAGTACGGTCTCGTGGGCTCGGAGATGTGTATAAGAGACAGGAACACCGAAGCCGATGTACAACAATTAACAGACGCTTTTGTTAAAAAAGTAGATGATCTTTTTGATGTCAAAGAAAAAGAAATTATGACCGTTTAAAATAAAGGCAAATGGTTTTAAAAGAGTGTTTTACACTCTTTTTTTTATAATATAACTTTACAAAAAATTATTAAATGAATTTCTGGACTAGAGTATCAAGAATTATCCTGAAGAACAGATACTTGATACTTATTCTAATTGCTATCGCTACTGCATTTTTAGTATCTCAAATGAAGCACATGAGATTTTCTTATACAGAAGCAAATCTCTTACCAGAAGATCATGAAGTTAACATTCAGTACAATAAATTTCTTGAGATCTTTGGCGAAGAAGGGAATTTGATTCTCCTTGCAATTAAAGACTCTACTGTTTTTACCCCAGAAAAATTTAATGCTTGGAATTCCTTAGCTAAATCATTTGATTCTTTATCTGAAGTAGAGTTTACTTTATCTATTGCTGATGTTAAAACATTAAAAGCTGATAGAAAAAATAGAAAATTTATTTTAGAAGCTATCTATGAAGGTGAGCTAAAAACTCAAAAAAAAGTTGATGCTATCAAAAAAGAGCTGTTCGAGAAACTCCCTTTTTACGATAACTTATTATACAACAAAAAAACAGGAACCATACAAACTGCAATTTATATTGACAAAGAAATTGTAAACACTCCTGTTAGAAAAGCATTTGTTTTTGAGAAACTAATTCCCATAATTGATTCCTTTGAGAAAAAAACAGGAATGGATGTTCGGGTTTCTGGGATGCCCTATATCAGGACTATTAACTCCCAAAATATTGTTGATGAGATTCAATTATTTGTTGGCGGAGCTTTACTGATTACAGCCATCATTTTCTTTTTCTTTTTTCGTTCATTTAGAGCCACATTTATTACACTACTTGTTGTTACAGTAGGTGTAACGTGGGCTTTTGGTTTTATTGGACTTTTAGGATACGAAATCACAGTTTTAACTGCTTTAATTCCGCCTTTAATTATTGTAATTGGCGTACCCAATGCAGTTTTTCTAATCAATAAATATCAGCAAGAAATTAAAGAACATGGCCAACAAGCCAAAGCATTACAGCGAGTCATTTCAAAAATTGGAAATGCTACATTAATGACCAACATTACCACAGCTTCTGGTTTTGCAACTTTTGTTTTTGTAAAGAGCCAATTACTGAGAGAGTTTGGAATTCTTGCCTCTATTAATATCTTAAGTATTTTCGTTTTAGCACTACTAATTATTCCGATTCTTTACAGTTTTATGCCAACTCCTAAGGAAAAACATCTAAATCATTTAGAAAGACAATGGATGGAAAATGTGGTAAATTGGATGGAAAAAATGGTGCGAGAACAACGAATTGGAATTTACATAACAACTGTTATTGTTATCATTTTAGGAATCGTTGGATTGTATCAAATTAAAGTTTCTGGGAGTTTGATTGAAGACATGCCAAAAAGCAAAGCATTTTATAAAGACATTAAGTTTTTTGAAAATGAATTTGGCGGAATTATGCCTCTAGAAATTTTGATAGACACCAAAAAAGAAGAAGGTGTTATGAAACTTTCTACCTTAAAACGAATGGAGAAAATCAATGAAACCATTGAATCTTTTCCAGAATTATCAACACCCGTTTCTATAGTAAACCTAGTCAAATATTCTAAACAAGCCTTCTATAAAGGCAATCCTAAATATTATCAATTACCTACATCTCAAGAGCAAAGTTATATTTTCGCTTATACCAAAAACTCAGATGGTAACGCAAATATGCTAAAGAACTTTGTCGATTCTACTGGTCAGTATGCTCGTATTACAACCTTTATGAAAGATATTGGAACTGATAAGATGGATGTTATCCAAGAACGATTACAGCAAGTTGTTACTAAAGAATTTCCTGAAGATAAATACAATGTATCCTTTACAGGAAAAGCCCTAGTTTTTCTAAAAGGAACCAATTACTTAATTAGCAACCTAGTCTTCTCTCTATCATTGGCGATTATATTAATTGCATTATTTATGGCTTGGATGTTTCGATCGTTTAGAATGATTTTAATTTCTATCATTCCAAACATGTTGCCTTTACTAATTACTGCCGGTTTAATGGGTTTCTTTGGAATACCAATTAAGCCTTCAACTATCTTAGTTTTTAGTATAGCTTTCGGAATTTCGGTAGATGACACCATTCACTTTTTAGCAAAATATCGACAAGAATTAAAAGCTAATAATTGGAAAATTCGTAAATCAGTTTATGCAGCTTTACGTGAAACAGGAGTTAGTATGTTTTATACTTCTATTGTACTTTTCTTTGGATTCTTAGTGTTTACTGTTTCTAGTTTTGGTGGTACAATTGCTTTAGGAGGTTTGGTTTCTATTACCCTGTTATTTGCAATGGTTTCTAACCTACTTTTGTTACCTTCTTTGCTATTAACTTTTGAAGACAAAATCGCCAACAAAAAGGTATTTAAAGAACCATCTATCAAAATTATACCACAAGAAGAGCAAGAAAAAGAGTAAGTATTAAGATTCTATAAGGAATCAAGCTATATTGATTGGTCATTTTACTTCAAAAAAGTATCTTTGTCGCTTCATTTATAAGATAATATCAAAATCAATTTTCAACAATGAGAACAAGTAGTGTAGCCGAATTATTAAAGTCGGATTTATTTTTGCAAGAAGTTTCTATAAAAGGATGGGTAAGAACATTTAGAAGCAATCGTTTTATTGCTTTAAATGATGGATCTACGATTAATAATATCCAATGTGTTATTGATTTTGAAAATACAAATGAAGATATCTTAAAAAGAATCACTACTGGTGCTGCCATTAGTGTTTCTGGAACTTTAGTTGAAAGTCAAGGAAAAGGGCAATCTGTAGAAATACAAGTATCTAACTTAGAAATTTTAGGCGACTCTAATCCAGAAGAATACCCTATTCAACCCAAAAAACATAGTTTAGAATTCCTACGTGAAAATGCACATTTAAGAGTTCGTACAAACACGTTCAGTGCTGTAATGAGAGTTAAGTCATCATTATCTTTTGCAGTGCATAAATATTTTACAGAAAACGGATTTAATAATGTACACACACCTATTATCACAGGTTCTGATGCCGAAGGTGCAGGTGAAATGTTTAGAGTCAGTACTTTTGAACCCAATAAAGCTCCATTGACAGAAGAGGGTGAAATTGATTATTCTCAAGATTTCTTCGGAAAAGAAACCAACCTAACAGTTTCTGGTCAGTTAGAAGCAGAAACGTATGCCATGGCTTTAGGAAAAGTATTTACATTTGGACCTACTTTTAGAGCTGAAAATTCTAATACTACACGTCATTTAGCAGAATTCTGGATGATCGAACCTGAAGTTGCTTTTATGGATTTAGATGGTAATATGGATCTATCAGAAGACTTTATCAAATCTGTACTGTCTTATGCTTTAGAAAACTGTAAAGAAGACATCGCTTTTCTTGATCAAAGATTAACTCAGGAAGAGAAAAGTAAGCCGCAAGCAGAAAGAAGTGAAATGAGTTTACTTGAAAAACTGCATTTTGTAGTAGACAACAATTTTAAACGTGTTAGTTATACAGAGGCAATTGATATTTTAAGAAATTCGAAGCCTAACAAAAAGAAGAAATTCCAATATCCAATTAATGAGTGGGGTGCAGATTTACAATCAGAACACGAACGTTATTTAGTTGAAAAACACTTTAAATGCCCTGTTATTTTATTTGATTATCCAGCGAATATCAAAGCATTCTATATGCGTTTAAACGAAGACGGAAAAACGGTAAGAGCCATGGATGTTTTATTTCCTGGTATTGGAGAAATTGCTGGTGGAAGTCAAAGAGAAGAAAGACTGGATGTGTTGAAGGAAAAAATCGCTGCCATGGGAATAGATGAAAAAGAACTTTGGTGGTATCTAGACCTTCGTAAATTTGGAACAGCAGTGCATTCTGGTTTCGGTTTAGGGTTTGAGCGTTTGGTTCAGTTTGCAACTGGAATGGGGAATATTAAAGATGTCATTCCTTTTCCTAGAACTCCTCAAAATGCTGAGTTTTAATTGAGTTCTTTTTGTACCTTTAAAACATGCTAAAACAAAGTCTAAACTTTAAACTTTTACAAAAATTATCTCCTCAGCAAATTCAATTAATGAAGATGATTCAATTGCCTACTCAGGCTTTTGAAGAACGATTAAAACAAGAAATTGAAGAAAATCCAGCATTAGACACTGGTAAAGAAGAGCCAGATGATTTTGAAGATAGTTTAGCTAACGAACATGATGATGACGGAACTGAAAAGATAGACACAGATGACATCAATATTGATGATTATTTAAGTGATGATGAGATTCCTAATTATAAAACTCAAGCCAATAATTATTCAGCAGATGATGAAGATAAACAGATCCCTTATGCAGCCGGAACATCATTTCATCAATCATTACAAAGCCAATTAAGTACTTTTAGCCTTACTGATGATGAGAAATCTATCGCAGAATTTCTAGTAGGTAGTGTAGATGATAGCGGATATATTAGAAGAGATCTTATTGATTTAGTGGATGATTTAGCGTTTACCCAAAATGTCTTTACGACTGAAGAAGCTGTTGAAAAAGTGCTATTAAAAGTTGTGCAAACAATGGATCCAATTGGTGTTGGAGCTCGCGACTTAAAAGAGTGTTTAGTGATTCAATTAAAGGCGAAAGAAGAAAATATCAACAGGGTTTTAGCTATAAAAATTTTAGAAACCGCTTTTGATCATTTTGTAAAAAAACATTACAACAAGTTGTTAGAGAAGTTTACCATTGATGAAGAGGCTCTAAAAAATGTAATTGCTGAAATCTCTAAATTAAACCCAAAACCAGGAAGTTCTTATGCTGGTAATAACAAAATCGCAGAACAAATTGTCCCAGATTTTTCAATTAAAATTCTTGATGGCGAGTTAGATTTAACGCTTAATTCAAGAAATGCACCTGAATTACATGTTTCAAAAGAGTATAATAACATGTTAAAAGGGTATCAAGAATCTACAGAGAAAAGTAAGTCTCAAAAAGATGCCGTGATGTTCATCAAACAAAAGTTAGATGCGGCAAAATGGTTTATAGATGCCATTAAACAAAGACAGCAGACCTTGTTAGTAACCATGAATGCTATCATGCATTATCAATATGAATATTTTTTAACGGGTGATGAGCGAAAGCTACGACCTATGATTTTAAAAGATATTGCAGATACTATAAACATGGATGTTTCTACAGTCTCTAGGGTAGCGAATAGTAAATATGTTTCTACTCCATACGGAACAAAACTAATTAAAGTATTCTTTTCTGAATCCATGAAAAATGATCAAGGAGAAGATGTTTCTACTAGAGAAATTAAGAAGATTTTAGAAACTGTAATTAGTGAAGAGGATAAAAGAAAACCTCTAACAGACGATAAGCTTTCTTTACTTTTAAAAGAGAAAGGTTATCCAATTGCTAGAAGAACAGTTGCAAAATATAGAGAGCAATTAGACATCCCTGTTGCTCGTTTGAGAAAAGAAATCTAATGAGGTTTCAGAAATTTATATCTACCATTTTACATCCAATAGTAATTCCAACTTTGGGTGTTTTTCTTTATTTTATGTTTGTCTCTCAGTCTTTAGAAAGACGGCTTCAGTTAGTGGTATTAGGTCTTGTATTTGTTGTTACTTATATTATCCCAGTATTTTTATTGGTGTTTTTAAAAGCTTTAGGAATTATTGAAAGTTTTCAAGTTTCGACCATTAAAGAAAGGCGAATTCCTGTTCTTTTTATGGTTGCTATTCTCTATTTTTTAGGAAATACCATCCTCAATTTTCCAACAGTTAGAAATTTAGGGTTTCTATTTTACGGAGCCTCTCTTAGTTTAATTTGTATTTACTTTCTCTTTGCTTTTAAAATAAAATCTAGTTTACACCTTGTATCAATGGGAAATGCTATTAGTTTTTTTCTAATATTATCTAGCATTAATAATTTATCATTATTGCCTATGATAATTGTGTTATTGATACTTTCTGGAATCTTAGCAAGCTCAAGGTTATATTTAAAGGCTCATACGCCTATGGAGCTTTTTCTTGGTTTTTTTATCGGATGTTCGAGTCAGTTTTTACTCTTTTATATCTTATAGTAAGTAGAAAATTAGTCCGATTCTCATAATTTTTGTTGAGATGTCTGAAGTTCCAAGAGAAGAATCTTTTAAGATTGGGTTTAAACCATAATAGGTGTGCAAAGTAAACGCATCATAACCTACTGATAAAGTTAATCCGTATTGCCATTTATTATAACGGGAAACATTTTTAAAAGCAAAAGATTGGGTACCATCATTAAACTTAAAATTATTAGAAAGGTTATAACTTGCTTTGACTCCTAAATAAACTCTCCAAAATTTATACGTTTTAGCATTTGAATTTCTCCATCTAAATTCTAGTGGAAATTCTAAATTATGAACTAATAGCTCGTTTGTTGAAAGTGAATTATCAACTTCAAAAGTAACTTCATTGTTTTGTTCAGAGACTCTTAATCCATGGTTAAAGGAATCAAAATTATAACCGACACCCAAGCCAACAGAAAGACTTCCTTGCTTATTTAAAATGAAATCTTTGATAAAACCTGAAGATAGACCATAAGAAAATCCACTACCTGATACTTCTGAAGGTTGGCTGAATAATTGATTATAAGATATCTTGAAATAAAGTTGATCTTCTGCGTAACGATCTCCTAATTCTAAAGAATCTTTTTGAGCAAAAGATGCGATAGAAAATGCTATAAAAAATAAAAGAATACCTTTTTTCATTTGGTTTAATCTAATCAAAAATACAACTTTCAAAACGACTATAATATTGTTTGAAGTTGCAAAATAAAAAAGGGAATACAAAAATTGTATTCCCTTTTTTATTTATAAGATAACTTTAATTTAATTATCAGCTCCTGTTTGAGTTGAGTAACTAAGCTTTAAAGCATTTACATCTCTTAATTTTAATCTAATATCCGTAATTGTACCAACACTAGCTTGTTTATCTGCTTTGATAGAAGTTGTCATAAAAGGAATTTCTGCTTCAGAAACCTCTTCTCTAGCTCTTAAAATAAAAGTAGGCACATCTTCTGGAGTCGCTATTTTATCATTTAATTGAATTCTATTATAACCTGTTCCAAATTTTTCGGTATCCTTAGCTTTACCAACATAGATGGTGCTTACCAAACTTTTATGTTCTAACTTCTTTATTTCAGTTGCACTTG
Organism: uncultured Flavobacterium sp.; assembly: GCA_913060575.1. Classification (GTDB taxonomy): domain Bacteria; phylum Bacteroidota; class Bacteroidia; order Flavobacteriales; family Flavobacteriaceae; genus Polaribacter. The sequence goes on along the minus strand of CAJXRR010000101.1, from coordinate 2,104 downwards.
GTAAACTTGGTGCTTCAATTTGTAAAGATGTTTCTCTCATGGTTGTTGTAACCATAAAGAAAAACAACAACATAAATACAATATCTGGCAAGGCAGCTGTATTTACAGCTGGCAATCCTTTTTTCTTCTTTTTAAACTTAGACATAAATATTATGTTTTAAATTAATTTGCAGAAGTTGGTTCAGCATCAGAAATAATTTGAGGGAAACTAGTTTTAATGTCTTCTACTTTCTTCTTAAACTCTTCTTTATCTGATCCTCTACTATCTTTATATCTCTTTTCTAAATCTGTATAAAGCATTCCATATCGTTGTTTACTTAATCTGTTTCTTAAAACAGTATAAGCTTTTAACAACTCATTTTGAACTTTGATGTACGTACCATATTCAGTACCTCTATCACTTTGCACAGATATAATTGCCTTATTTGGATGATCGGATGAAGATTCACTTCGTTCTCCCTCGCAATAATCGCAAGCTGTTCCTGGAGTACCATCTTCACCTGGTTTACCAATACCTCCACCATTATCAATAAATTTGATAGCAGCTTCTTTCAGGTCTTCAACCTTCATTTCTTCACCTTCTACCAATAAATCATTATTTCTATTGATATTTACTTCAAAGATATTTTTTTCTTTGATAATCGGTGGCTTATAGTCTGGTGGTGGTTTTTCCGATAATTTCTTAGAAATACCTGAATCTACATTCATTGTGGTAGTTACTAAGAAGAAAATCAATAACAAGAAGGCAATATCTGCCATAGACCCTGCATTGATTTCCGGTGTATCTCTTCTTGCCATGTTTTTAAGATTTTACAAGTCCTTTTGCTAAATCAATAACAAAAAATATGCCACCGATTAGAACTAAGATTGAACTATACCAAATTAAACTACCAACCCACTGATTAGATGATGCCCCTAGCTCTCCACCTGGAAGAACATTTCCTTGAGCATCAAGAACAGGTTGACTATCTCCTAATATATAAGAAATGATTAAAAGAACAGCCATTACAGCTAACCCTAATAAAGTTTTCTTTAGATTTTCTGGATTTTTTACTAAACCAATAATAGATAGGACTAAAGTTACACCAACGGCTGCGTAAAACAAATACGTTGAAAAAACAATTAAAGGTCCTACAGCACCACTGATCGCCTCAGGGACGTCATCTGTAGCTGTAACATTAATAAATAATGCTATCCCTATTAAAGATAAAACAGCCACTACAATGGTTAGTATTTTTGAAAATTTACTATTCATAAAGCGTTTTATTTTTTGTATTTAACTAACAAATCAATTAAAGTAATTGAAGCGTCTTCCATATTGTTTACGATACTATCTACTTTAGAGATAATATAATTATAAAAGATTTGAAGAATAATCGCTACAATTAAACCAAATACAGTAGTTAATAAGGCTACTTTAATACCAACTGCTACTACACCTGGAGAAATATCATTTGCTACAGCAATTGCATCAAATGCTCCAATCATACCAATTACAGTACCCATGAACCCAAGCATTGGTGCTAAAGCGATAAATAAAGATAACCAAGAGATATTTTTCTCTAATAATCCCATTTGAACTCCTCCGTAACCAATCACAGCTTTTTCAGCAGATTCGATACCTTCGTCAACTCTATCTAAACCTTGGTAAAAGATTGAGGCAACTGGTCCTTTTGAATTTCTACATACTTCTTTTGCAGCTTCTACACCACCTGAACTTAAAGCATCATCAACGCTTGCCATTAATTTTTTAGTATTTGTTGTGGCCATGTTCAGATAAATTATTCTTTCAATAGCGATTGCTAAACCTAAAATAAGGGCAACTAATACGATTCCCATAAAAAATGGTCCACCTTCTATAAAACGTTGTTTTAATACTTGGTGAAAAGTTTGTTCAGCTTCTTGCGCAGAAACAGATTGAATGGCTCCAAAAAACATGAATCCTGTAACTGTAAGGATATTTACTACTTTTTTCATCTTTGTTATAATTAATTTTTAATAGTACGGGTTAAAGATATAAATTTTACTTGCAACAAAACAAAATTGAAGACATCAATATCTGTCTCTTATACACATCTGACGCTGCCGACGATCTACTCTGTGT
>CAJXRR010000100.1 GCA_913060575.1 uncultured Flavobacterium sp. | reverse complement strand
AGCAGTAACAAGTTTAGATGGAGTTACTTCTGCAAATTGGGATAAAGCGAGAAAGAAGATTGATGTCTCTTTTGATGACTCAAAAACAAATCTTGATGCGATACATAAAGCGATTGCAAATTCTGGATACGATACAGATAAAGTTGCTGGAAATGAAGAAGCATATAAAGATTTACCAGGATGTTGTCAGTACGACCATAGTATGGAAATGAGTTTAGCAGAAGCTTTAAATGATGATGCTGATAAAGGAGATCACTAATATTTTAAAGTCAAAATTTTTTAAAAAATAAAAACCTCAGATAATTCTGAGGTTTTTTTATAATCGAGAGGGAAGTAAACCCATATTCAATCGAGTTAAATCACTTTCTCAATATTTAAAGGTTTGTGTATTTTCGAGTATTAAAGTAGATTAAGTTAGACACATATTAATTAAATAAATTAGGAATCATTTAAAGCTTTAAGTATCTATTAACGCTATATTTTTTAACTACTAAACAGCTATAAATTAATATTTACTAACTTTGCAGGACTAATGAAAAAAGCGATTCATAAAATATCTGCAATTCTCATGACATTTGTTGTACTACTTTCAACAATGTCATTTACCGTTAGCATGCACTATTGCATGGGGGATATAGTAGATACTGCTGTTTTTCAAAAAGCACATACCTGTGGTATGGAACAAGGAATGAAAGATAGTTCTTCTGAAAACAGCAATACAATGAAAGGTTGTTGCAGTGATGAAGAAATAAAAATGGAAGGACAAGATGATTTAAAACTTCCTGTTTTTGATATCAATTTTGATCAACAAGTATTTGTCGTTTCTTTTCTTCATTCTTATATTGATTTGTTTCAAGCTACGGAAGAGAGTAAAAATGCATTCTTTGATTCTTCACCTCCATTTATTGTCAGGCAAATCTTCAAGCTAGACGAGACGTATTTAATTTGATTTTTAAACTTTAGACCCTTTTATCCAACAACTTCAGGTTGATAGGGTAATTTCTTGTATTCGGTGTTTTATGAACATCAATGTCTAACTGTTTAATTATCAAAACCAATGCTAAATAAAAGCATCAAATTTTTAATAGAGAACAAACTTGTAGCAGTATTAATGCTCGTCTTTTTTATAGGCTGGGGAACAGTCAATGCCCCTTTTAATTGGGATACAGGTTTTTTGCCAAGCAATCCAGTTGCAGTTGATGCGATTCCAGATATTGGCGAAAATCAACAAATTGTATTTACCAAATGGGAAGGTCGATCACCACAAGATATTGAAGACCAAATAACCTATCCATTAACTACATCTTTGTTGGGGATTCCTGGTGTTAAAACCATTCGTAGTTCTTCTATGTTTGGCTTTTCTAGCATCTATATCATTTTTGAAGAAGACATAGAATTTTATTGGAGTCGTAGTCGTATTCTCGAAAAACTCAATTCACTACCGAGTAATTTATTACCAGATGGAGTAAATCCCGCTTTAGGACCAGACGCTACAGGATTAGGACAAATCTTCTGGTATACATTAGAAGGGAGAGATGAAAAAGGAAATGTCACAGGCGGATGGGATTTACAAGAACTGCGAAGTATTCAAGATTATTATGTTAAGTATGCTTTGTCTTCTGCTAGTGGAGTTTCTGAAGTAGCTTCTATTGGGGGTTATGTTCAGGAGTATCAAGTAGATGTCAATCCAGAATTGATGCGCCAGTATAATATTGAATTGCATCACATTGTAAAAGCAGTAAAAGAAAGTAATAAAGACATTGGAGCTCAAACATTAGAGATCAATCAAGCAGAATATTTAGTACGTGGTTTAGGCTATGTGAAATCTATTGAAGACATTGAAAATGCGGTCGTAGTTTCTAAAGACTATACGTCAATAAAAATTAAAGATATTGGGAAAGTATCCTTAGGTCCCGCAGCACGAAGGGGGATTTTAGATAAGGAAGGAGCCGAAGTAGTAGGTGCAGTTGTGGTTGCTCGCTATGGAGCCAATCCATTAGAAGTGATCAATAATGTAAAGGAAAAGATCAACGAATTAAGTGCAGGATTGCCTACAAAAGTTTTAGCAGACGGAAGAACTTCACAAGTAACAATCGTTCCTTTTTATGATAGAACAGAATTGATTCAAGAAACATTGGGAACACTCAATGAAGCTTTAACTTTAGAGATACTAATTACCATTTTAGTCATTATTGTTATGGTGTTCAATCTCCGTGTTTCTGTTCTTATATCAGGATTATTACCAGTAGCTGTTTTAATGGTTTTCATTGCAATGAAAGCCTTTGGAGTTGACGCAAATATTGTGGCATTATCAGGGATTGCTATTGCAATTGGTACCATGGTCGATGTCGGAGTGATTCTTTCTGAGAATATTATTAGACACTTAGATGAAGATAATGGAACGCTATCAATTAATACGGTGGTTTACAATGCAACAACCGAAGTTTCTGGAGCCATCGTAACTGCTGTAATGACCACCATTATTAGCTTCATTCCTGTCTTTACTATGATAGGAGCAGAAGGAAAACTCTTTAGACCACTAGCTTTTACAAAAACGTTTGCCTTAACAGCTTCTATCATTGTAGCATTATTCTTAATTCCTCCTTTCGCAGCATTTTTATTCCGAAAGAAAAAGAAGATTAGAAACAGCTTTCAGTATGCTTTAAATGGTCTATTGATTTTATTAGGATTAACCATGCTTATTTATGGCTATTGGCTGGGGTTGATTCTTATGGTATTCGGAATTGTAGCTTTATTAAAATTTCAAGAAAAAGTAACTGAGAAGCAAGGGAGTTTAATCAACATCATCGTATCAGTTTTAGCAATTATATTTCTTTTGGCTGAATATTGGAGACCATTAGGTGTCGATAATAGCATTTTTTGGAATCTCATTTTTGTAAGTATTATTTGTTTTGGGTTATTAGGAGTTTTCTCGCTGTTTAAAAAGTATTACACGCGAATTCTACTGTGGGCATTGGCCAATAAAGTATTGTTTTTATCCATTCCTACAGGAATTGTCATTGCAGGGTTTTTCATTATGAAAAACACAGGCAAAGAATTTATGCCCTCATTAAATGAAGGTTCTTTCTTATTGATGCCTACTTCAATGCCACATTCAGGATTAGAAGAAAATAAACGAGTACTGCAACAACTCGATATGGCTGTTGCCAGTATTCCTGAAATTAAAACAGTTGTTGGTAAAGCAGGACGAACAGAATCGGCTTTAGACCCTGCACCTTTATCAATGTACGAGAATATGATTCAGTATAAACCTGAATATATGTTGAATGCTAATGGGGAACGACAGCGTTTTAAGATTAATGATGATGGTGAATATATACTAAAAAATGGAATGTCATTGCGAGCGGAACAACGTGAAGTGTGGCAATCTCTCAATGCAAAGGAACAACTCATCGCAGACAACGATGGCGAATTCTATCGTAATTGGCGACCAGAAATTAAATCACCTGATGATATTTGGAATGAGATTGTAAGAGTCACCAAATTACCGGGAGTAACCTCGGCCCCTAAATTGCAACCTATCGAAACCCGATTGGTTATGCTGCAAACAGGAATGCGTGCGCCTATGGGAATCAAAGTAAAAGGACAAGATTTAAAACAAATCGAGGCTTTTGGTATTCAATTAGAAACCATTTTAAAACAAGCAGAAGGTGTTAAGCAAGAAGCTGTTTTTGCAGATAGAATTGTAGGGAAACCGTATCTACTTATTGATATTGATAGAGAGAAAATAGCACGCTACGGCATTTCAATAGATGATGTTCAAAATGTACTAAAAATTGCTGTTGGCGGTATGGTCTTAACACAAACGGTTGAAGGGAGAGAACGTTATGGAATTAGAGTTCGCTATCCAAGAGAATTAAGAGCAAATCCTTCTGATTTAGGAAAAATTTATGTTCCTGTTTCTAAAGGGAATCCAGTACCATTAAGTGAATTGGCAACAATTCGATATGAAAAAGGGCCGCAGGTGATAAAAAGTGAAGACACTTTTTTGGTAGGCTATGTATTATTTGATAAGCTAGATGGTTTTGCAGAAGTAAGTGTCGTTGAAAACGCACAAGCGCTGATACAGCAAAAAATAACGTCAGGAGAGTTGGTAGTACCCAAAGGAATTAACTATGCATTTACAGGAACCTACGAAAATCAGTTGCGTGCAGAAAAAACCTTGTCTGTAGTAGTGCCTTTGGCATTGCTTATTATTTTCTTAATCCTATATTTTCAATTTCGTTCTGTAGCAACATCTTTAATGGTCTTCACAGGCATAGCGGTAGCTTTTGCAGGAGGATTTATTATGATTTGGCTCTATGGTCAAGATTGGTTTTTAAACGTCAATTTCTTTGGGGAAAACCTTCGAGATTTATTCCAAATGCATCCCATTAATTTAAGTGTTGCTGTTTGGGTTGGGTTTATCGCACTATTTGGAATTGCGACTGATGACGGAGTTGTCATGGCTACCTATTTAACACAAACATTTGCCAGAAATACACCTAGAACAAAAAAAGACATTAGAACATCGGTTGTTGAAGCTGGAGAGAAACGAATTAGACCTTGCTTGATGACAACAGCGACAACCATTTTAGCATTATTGCCTGTGTTAACATCATCAGGAAGAGGAAGTGATATTATGATTCCCATGGCGATACCAAGTTTTGGAGGAATGTTAATTGCCTTAATCACCTTATTTGTTGTTCCAGTATTATTCAGCTGGAAAAAGGAATTTCAACTTAAAAGAATCACAAAATGAAAGATAAAAAACACCCTATAAAACGTGTCTTGGTTCTTACCTCTTGTTTCTTGAGCCTTTTTGTTCATGGACAAAATTTAGAGATATTGATTCAAGAAGCATTCAAGAACAATCCTGAAATTCAAAAAGCAGAGACTGTTTACAAAAGTGCTTTAGAGAAAAAAAATGAAGTCAATTCACTTGCAAATACAGAATTGGGACTAGGTTATTTTGCTAGTGAACCAGAGACAAGAACAGGAGCGCAACGATTTAGAGTATCTGTAAAACAAATGATTCCTTGGTTTGGTTCCATCACTGCTAGAGAAAATTATGTGAGTTCTATGGCAGATGCAAAGTATGAAGATATTGCAATAGCAAAAAGAAAACTAATTGTTTCAGTATCTCAAGGATACTATAGTATCTATGCAATTCGTAGCAAACAAAAAGTGCTACAAAGAAATATAGATTTACTTAAAACCTATGAAACGATGGCTTTAACGTTTGTTGAAACAGGAAAAGCTTCGGCTGTAGATGTTTTGAAGTTACAAATGAGACAACACGATTTAGAACAATTAATGCAAATTTTGGAAAGACAATTTATCTCTGAGCAAACGAGTATCAATAAACTTCTCAATAGACATAAAGGAATCCCTATTGAAGCTGCTGATTCTTTATCACTGCCAAAATTTTTAGAAGACATTTCTTCAGATCAATTGTCGTTACATCCAGAATTAATCAAGTATGATAAGTTGTATAGGTCGATAGAACAATCAGAGTTGTTAAATCAAAAAGAACAAAAACCTATGATTGGTTTTGGATTGGATTATGTGGCTGTTTCAGAACGACCGAATATGAGTTTTTCTGACAATGGTAAAGATATAGTGATGCCTATGGTTTCACTCTCCATTCCCATATTCAATAAGAAATATGCTTCAAAGACAAAGCAACATGAGTTAAAACAAGAAGAATTACTGTTTGACAAACAAGCTCGAAAAAACCGATTAGAAACCTTGTTAGATAAAGCGATCAATCAAAGGGTTTCTGCTAAAATTAGTTTTAATACCAACGCAAAGAACCTAGGAAAAGCAAAAAATGCTGAAGAAATACTCATTAAAAACTATGAGGCAGGAACGATTAATTTTAATGATGTATTAGATATACAAGAGCTTCAATTAAAGTTTGAAATGAACCAAATTAAAGCAATAAAGAGTTTTTATGAACAAAGTACTATAATTAATTATTTAAGCAATTAATATGAGAGCAACTGTTGTTTTTTTCGCACTACTCCTTTTTGTTTCATGCAAACAAGTAACAAAACAAGTATTTAAAGTAAAGTATACAGGAGCTTTAAAAGATATGATGTCTGGAGATATTTCTAAGACAATTGATTTAGACACCTTGTCTAAAAAAGAACATTTGTATGCCTTAGGAGCCTATGAAAATTTAAAAGGAGAAATACAAATTTTTAACGGAGCTGCATTTAATAGCAGGGTAAAAGATAGTTTAATAGCGATTGAAAATAATTTTACAGGCTCAGCATCATTACTAGTATATACTCAAGTAGAAGAATGGGTAGAAAATTACTCCTTTTTCTTTGCATCTAAAACCGACCTAGAGCGTCTACTGATAGATGAAGCAAAAAGATTGGGGATCGATGTGAGTAACCCTTTTCCTTTTATCATTGAAGGCACCATTTCTGAATTGCAATGGCATGTAATCAATTGGGATGCTAATGATACAATTCATACACATCAAAAGCATCAGAATTCTGGAATAAATGAAACATTACGGAATGAAGAAGTAGTCATTTTAGGATTCTATTCTACTCAGCATAAAGCCATCTTTACGCATCATAGTTCAAACACTCACATGCACTTTAGAACAAAAGATCAAAGTCTAGCGGGACATGTAGATGCTTTGAAAATAAATGATTCAATAACCTTAAAATTACCGAAATTATGAAACATACATATATCCTTACTGGAATGACTTGTGGCGGATGTGTAGCGTCAGTAGAGAAATATTTGTCTGAAATCAAACAGATAACTCATGTAGCAATTGATCTTGAAAAAGGTGAGGCTGAAATTACGATGACTTCCCATGTTACAACAGAAATATTACAAAAAGCACTTCCTGAGAAATATACAATTACTGAAAAAGTTGTAGAGAAAACAGCAATTGCATCTGTAGTTACAGGTTTTTCTTTGGAAGAAGAGAAAACAAAGTTTCAACAGCTAAAACCTTTGTTTCTGATTCTTTTTTATATCACTACAGCAGGCGTGTTATTAAACTATAAAAATTGGAGTTGGGAAAGTTTTATGTTTGATTTTATGGGACTGTTCTATATTGTATTTAGCTTTTTCAAAATGCTAGATTTAAAAGGATTTCCAGAATCTTTTAGAATGTACGACCCTTTGGCAAAAAAAGTTCCGTTTTATGGATGGATATATCCCTTTATAGAAACTGCATTGGGATTAATGTTCTTACTGCGATTTGAACTCAATATCGCTTTATGGATTACACTCATAGTTTTAGGAATTACTACTATTGGTGTGACCAAAACATTGTTAGATAAAAAATCAATTCGATGTGCTTGTTCAGGAACGGCTTTAAAACTGCCTATGACCGAAGCCACCTTTATAGAGAATGCCATTATGATTATCATGGCAATTCTTATGCTAACTAATATTTTATAAAACTAAAACGATGAAAAAATATAGCATTTATACAGCTCTCTTAGCTGCAGGATTATTAGTAGGATGGATGCTGTTTGGTGGAACAAAGTCTGAAGAGAAAGAGCACGACCATAAAGAGCAAGAAGCTAGGAATCAAAAATGGACGTGTTCTATGCATCCACAGATTGTACAGCCAGAAGCAGGAGACTGTCCTATTTGTGGAATGGATTTAATTCCTGCCGAAGTTGCAGCGGAAGGATTAGCTGCAGATCAATTTAAGTTGACAAAAAATGCAATCGCACTGGCAAACATTCAAACCTCTATTGTTGGGAATGGAGCATCAACCAATAATACAGTTAAGTTATCGGGTAAAATTGTAGAAAATGAAGAAGCGAATGTTGTTCAGGTAAGTTATTTTTCAGGAAGAATAGAACAGTTGAATATAAGCTCTACAGGTGAAAAAATCCAAAAAGGACAATTGTTAGCAACGATCTACTCACCAGAATTGTATGCAGCACAGCAAGAATTAATTACGGCTGCTTCATTAAAAGAATCACAAGCTAAATTGTACCAAGCAGTTCGTAATAAATTGAAGTTATGGAAGCTTTCTGAAAGTCAAATCAATCAAATTGAAAAAACAGGAAAAGTAAAAGAGAATTTCCCTGTGTATGCCACAGTTTCAGGGACAGTAACCGAAAAGTTAGTAGAGCAAGGTGATTATCTAAAGCAAGGTCAACCTTTACTGAAAATTGCAAACCTTAGTTCTGTTTGGGCAAATTTTGATGTCTATGAAAATCAGATTAACCTCTTTAAAAAAGGACAAGAAGTCTCGGTGATAGCGAATTCAGATCCAAATAAGAAATATAAAGCAACAGTAGATTTTATTGATCCAACTTTAGATGCTAAAACAAGAACTGTAAAATTAAGAGTTGTTTTAAAAAATACAAATAATAGGTTTAAACCTGGAATGTTTGTAGAAGGGTACATAAAAGTTATTGCAGCTAAAAAACAACCAATAGTAATCCCTGCTTCTGCTGTTCTTTGGACAGGGAAACGATCTGTTGTCTATTTAAAAGCCAATACGAATGAACCTATTTTTCAAATGAAGGAAGTTCTTTTAGGAAATCGTCTAGGTGATCAATATGAGGTCACTGAAGGGCTTTTTACTGGAAATGAAATTGTTACAAATGGCACTTTCACAGTAGATGCAGCGGCTCAATTACAAGGAAAAAAATCCATGATGAATAAGAGTGGCGGAAAAGTAATGACTGGTCACGAGGGACATATAGGGATGACTAAGAAAGCAGATGAAATAAAGATGAATATAGATAGAGTATCTGTAGATTCAAAATTTCAAAAGCAACTCAAAGAAGTATTTGACCAATATATTGTATTGAAAGATGCACTCATCAAAGAAGATGCAAAAACAGCAACTGTAGCTTCATCTATGATGTTAAAAAAAGTAACTTTAATAGATATGAAATTACTAAAAGGAGAAGCTCATACTACTTGGATGCAACTCTCTAAAGAATTAAAAAAACATACCATCGCTTTCAATTCAACAACAGAAATTAAAAAGCAAAGAAATCATTTTAAACCTCTTTCATCTAGTTTAATTATGATCATCGAAAAGTTTGGAATCAATCAAAAAGTATACTCACAATTTTGTCCAATGGCAGATAGTAATACCGGTGGTTATTGGTTAAGTTTGGAGGATAAAGTAGTAAACCCGTATTTCGGAAACGCTATGTTAACGTGTGGAGAAGTAACAAAAACAATCAAATAATAATTAAATTTTTTTAAAATGAAAAAAGTGATTTTAAGTGTGGCAATAATAGCTGCAATGGTTTTTACAGGATGTAAGTCAGAAAAGAAAGACACAACTAAAGTTGATCAAACAGAAACTAAAATGGCAACAATAGATGCTACTTTTGGAGTAAGAGGAAATTGTGGGATGTGTAAAACTACCATTGAGGGAGCAGTAACAAGTTTAGATGGAGTTACTTCTGCAAATTGGGATAAAGCGAGAAAG
>CAJXRR010000099.1 GCA_913060575.1 uncultured Flavobacterium sp. | reverse complement strand
ACGGTCTCGTGGGCTCGGAGATGTGTATAAGAGACAGAGTAATTACCTTTCCATGGAATTCCTTCTCCTCTATCTAATTCTAAAATCCAACCAGCAACATTGTCTAGAAAGTATCTATCATGTGTTACTGCTATGACTGTTCCTTTATATTGTGCTAAATGATGTTCTAACCAGTGAACAGATTCTGCATCTAAGTGATTCGTTGGTTCATCTAAAAGTAAAATTTCTGGTTCTTGTAGCAGTAATCTACATAAAGCAACTCTTCTTTTTTCACCACCAGAAAGTACGCCTATTTTCTTGTCAGAATCAGGAGTTCTTAAAGCATCCATTGCTATTTCTAACTTGGTGTCTAATTCCCAGGCATTAGATGCATCAATTTTGTCCTGTAATTCTGCTTGCTGCGCCATTAACTTATCCATTTTATCTGCATCGGAATACACTTCTTCTAAACCAAATAATTCGTTTATTTTGTTGTATTCATCTAAAATGGCTACAGTTTCTGCAACACCTTCTTTTACAATTTCCATGACTGTTTTCTCTGGATCTAGTTGGGGCTCTTGCTCTAAATAGCCAACTTTGTATCCAGGTGAAAAAGTAACATCTCCTTGAAAATTCTTTTCTACACCTGCTATAATTTTAAGTAACGTAGACTTTCCAGAACCATTTAGACCTAGAATTCCAATTTTTGCTCCGTAAAAGAAGCTTAGGTAGATATTTTTTAAAACTTGTTTGTTTGTACTCTGGTAGGTTTTATTTACTCCAGACATGGAGAAAATAACCTTTTTATCATCTGACATTTAGTGGTAATTTAAAATTATAAATAAGTAATTTGAGTAAATTTATACTCTTCCTTTAAGGGCATTAAATACCCAAGCGATTGCAAAAAAACCAATTCCTACGGCAGCAAATCCCCAACCGGCTACATCATCATATCTAAAAGCACCTAAACCTATCAAAGCAAAACCTACTATTATCATAATGAGCGTAGCCCATGTTAAAACTCCATTTTTATTCATTTCTAATAATTTAAAAGCATAAAGTTCTCTAAATTGAGAACTTATTGTGTAATAATTGATACACAAATATCGACATTTTTTTTGAAGTTATCTAGAATGAAAAACTATTAAATTATAATCTTGCCGCCAATCTGCTTCCTTGATCAATTGCTCTTTTTGCATCTAATTCTGCAGCAATATCAGCACCTCCAATTACATGAATCTTTTTTCCTGAAGATTCTAATGCTTCATATAATTCTTTTAATGGTGTTTGTCCTGCACAAAGAATAATAGTATCTACTTCTAAAATTTTAGATTCTTCATTTTGAATATAGTGCAATCCTTGGTCATCAATTTTGGTGTACTGAACTTCATTGATAAACTGCACATTTTGCTTTTTTAAATTAGCTCTATGAATCCAACCAGTAGTTTTACCAAGATTTCCACCAAATTTACCTTTGCTTCTTTTAAACATAAAAACTTCTCTTTCTGCTTGATGAAAAACCGGTTTCACACCTGCAATTCCTCCTCTGGCTTCTATGTTTGTATCTATTCCCCATTCTTTTAACCAAGCATCTAAATCTAAACTACTAGAATTACCTTGATGTAATAAGTATTCTGAAACATCAAAACCAATTCCACCTGCACCAATAACAGCAACTCTTTTCCCTACTGGTTTTTTGTGTTTTAAAACATCTAAATAAGATAATACTTTTTTGTGTTCAATACCTTCTATTTTTGGAGTTCTAGGTTTAATTCCTGTTGCGATAATAATTTCATCAAAATCTGAGTTTTTTAAATCGTCTTCTGAAACTCTCGTGTTCAATTTTACTTCAACATTATGCAATTCAATTTGCTTGTTGAAATATCGAATCGTCTCATAAAATTCTTCTTTTCCTGGAATTTGTTTTGCTATGTTAAACTGACCACCAACTTCTTTATCGGCATCAAATAATGTTACTTGATGTCCGCGTTGTGCAGCAATGGTAGCAGCTGCTAATCCAGCTGGCCCTGCACCTACTACTGCAATTTTTTTAGTTATTTGAGCAGGATCATAATTAAATTCAGTTTCATGACAAGCCCTAGGATTTACCAAACAACTGGCTACTTTTTGTTTAAAAACATGGTCTAAACAAGCCTGATTACAAGCGATACATGTATTAATTTCATCTGATTTTTCTTGCTCAGCTTTATTAACCCATTCAGGATCTGCTAAGAATGGTCTCGCCATAGAAATCATATCTGCGTCACCTCTTGCTAAAACCTCTTCTGCAGTTTCTGGCATATTTATTCTGTTAGAAGTTACCAAAGGAATAGAAACTTCTTCCTTCATTTTTTTGGTTACCCAAGTAAATGCAGCTCTAGGAACTGAGGTTGCAATTGTGGGAATTCTAGCTTCATGCCATCCAATACCAGTATTTATAATTGTTGCGCCTGCTTTTTCTATTTCTTTTGCCAATTGAACAACTTCTTCCCAAGTACTTCCTTTCTCTATTAGATCTAGCATGGAAAGTCTGTATATGATAATAAAATCTTTACCAACAGCCTCTCTTACCAATTTCACTAATTGAATTGGTAAACGCATTCTATTGGCATACGAACCACCCCATTCATCTGTTCTCTTGTTAGTGTGTTCAGCTATAAATTGATTGATTAAATAACCTTCAGAGCCCATAATTTCAACTCCGTCATAACCCGCAACTTTTGATAATTTTGCTGAGTTTACAAAATCACGAATGGTTCTATTGATTCCTGCTTTTGTTAACTTAAATGGCTTGAATGGATTTATAGGTGCCTGAATTTTAGATGGTGCAACATTAAAAGGATGATATCCATATCGTCCAGCATGTAAAATTTGCATACAAATCTTCCCTCCTTCGTCATGAACAGCTTTCGTTATTTTTTGATGATGCCTTGCATGTTTTTTAGATGACATTCTTGCTGAGAATGGTCCAGTCCAACCTTGAATATTTGGAGCAATTCCTCCTGTAACAATCAATCCTACTCCACCTTTTGCTCTTTCTGCGTAATAGGTAGCAATTCGCTCCAGACCATTCTTTTCTTCTTCTAGACCTGTATGCATAGAACCCATTAAAATTCTATTTTTTAAGGTTGTAAATCCTAAGTCTAATGGTTCAAAAATGTGTGGATATTTCATGTTGTTATGATTGATTATTATGCGTGCATAGTATATTGCAAGATAATCACTTTTTTTGACAAAAAAATAAGAGGTTTTAGAAAAAACCTCTTATTTAAAATTGTTTCATATATGAAACTAAATCATTGGAACATCTATCAATAAAATCTCACTATTTTCTTGTGATTTTATAATAATAGAATCTGTGTCCCAAACTCCTAAAGCATCTCTTTTATATAATGTTTCTCCGCTCACTTCAATTTCACCTTCTAGTAAAAAAACATACACTCCTTTACCTTTATTAATAGTATAAGAACTTTCTTTTCCTTTATCAAAACTACCTGTAAGAATTGATGCTTGTTGATGAATCCCTAAAGAACCTTCAACTAAGTTGTCTTGAGGAGAGACTAAAGTTTGGAATTTATTAACTCTTTCTTTAACATCAAATAATTTTTGTTCATAATTTGGAGTCAAATTTTGCTCTTCTGGAACAATCCATAACTGTAAAAAATTTACTTCTTCTGTTTTGCTATCATTAAACTCAGAATGCGTTAAACCTGTTCCAGCTGACATAACTTGCACTTCTCCAACTTCTATAGATCGTTTATTATTCATATTATCTTTATGAGATAAAGCCCCTTTTAAAGGAATAGAAATTATCTCCATATTTTGGTGAGGATGTGTTCCAAAACCCATTTTTGGTTGCACGATATCATCATTAAGAACTCTTAGCACACCAAAGTTCATTCGTTCTGGATTATAGTAACTAGCAAAACTAAAAGAATGATGACTTTTTAGCCACCCATGATTTGCTGCTCCTCTAGTATTTGCAAGATGTTTTATAGTTTTCATTTGATTTTCTTTTATATTAATTCCTTGGTAAAAATCCCATTTTACCCATTTGATAATCTCTCATTGCTTCCAGAATTTCTGTTTGTGTATTCATGACATAAGGCCCATAACTTGTCACTTTTTCTTTAATGGGTTCTCCTGACAAAAACAACAATCTAGATTCTGAATTTGATTTAAAATTAAATCCGTCTCCATCTTGATTGAATTCAATTAGTTGATTTTCATTTTTCTTTAATTGAATGGAATCATTGATGCTTACATCTCCGTCAATTAAATACAACAACGATTGATGATTCTTTGACATTGGGACCTTAATTTCCCCACTTTCTTTAGCTTCTATGATATAAGCATTTAAAGCTATTTGCGTTGTAATTTTACCTTTTTGATTCAATAAATTTCCAGCAATAATTTGAATACTTACTTTATTATCATTTGATTTCAAAAAAGAAAAATCTTCTTTTTTAATATGCTGATAATTAGCTGGCATCATTTTTTTTGCCGCTGGAAGGTTAATCCATAATTGAATTCCTTCTATGGTTCCTCCTCTTTCTACAAACTCTTTTGAAGGCCCTTCTGCATGAATAATACCTCTACCAGCTGTTGTCCATTGAACATCACCTGCTTTTACAATACTTTCATTTCCTAGTGAATCTCTGTGTAATTGTTCACCTTGTAATACAAAAGTCACGGGTTCAAATCCTCTATGTGGATGCGGTCCTAAATCTAATGGGTTTAAAACTTCATTCACTACAAATGGCCCGAAATGATGCAATAGAATAAACGGATCGATTGTCTCAATTTCATAAGTTGGTAAAGGTTGCCTTAATCGAAGATTCCCCATCATTACATAATCACTTCTTCCTATATTTTTAACTGAATTAAATGTTCTTACATTATTTTCCATGGAAATTATTTTTATAAATTTTTTTATCTTAATTTGTCTAATAAGCTACTTAAAATGGTAGCTTCTTCTTCCGTTAAATTTTCTAAAAAATCTAACTTATCATTATGATCGATTGTTTTTAAAAGTTTTAAACCCTCTTCACTAATACTGATATAAACAACTCTACGATCATGATCACATCGGATGCGTTCAATTAGTTTCTTATCACATAGCTTGTCCATTAAGCGAGTGGCGTTTGGCGCTCTATCAATCATTCTATCTTTGATCGTTTGCACTTTGATAGCTTCTCCTGCGCCTCGTAAAATTCTTAAAATATTATATTGTTGTGGCGATATTCCATAGGGTCTGAAAAACTCGTTTTCGTGACTATGAATCCAATTAGCGGTGAATTTAATATTGATCAAAGCTTTTATCTTGTCGTTCTTAAATCTAGAATTGATGTCTTTAGAAATATCTCCCATCTTATCCTCTTAATTTTAGATTTTTCATGATGTTATTAAAATCGTCTGATGTTGGTGTTAAATACACTTCATCATCAACAAATAATGTAGGGAACTTAAGTTGCCCTTCATACAAATCTCTAGTGTGAGATTTAGCTTCCTCATCTTTAGATATGTCTTTATAATCAAAAGCTACTTCGGCCATTCTTAAAAAATTTTTAAAAGCTACGGTATGAGCGTGACCTTGTTTTCCGTATAAAGTTATCTTCATTTATATCTCTTTTTTCAGATTACAAATATACAATGAATAAATTTATTTTCCAAGGAATATATTTCTGTTGTAACTAATTTCTTTTTAATGATAATGCCTTAGAAGGACATTGACCAACTTGTGCTATAATTTTGTCTGAAGTTGCTGCTCCTAAATCAATCCATGGTTTTCTTCTTGGATCAAAAACTGGCAATAAACCTTTCCAATAATTTTTTGAATGTGTACATAAATGAGGCTGCCAAACTATGATAACATCACCATTGCTATATTCTTTTACTATTTTATTAGCGTCACTCACAAGCCTATTTTAAATATTATTTTCAAACTCTTTAATTTTTTCAAGCAAACCATCATTTAATTCTTTGTTCGTTATTTTGCCTTCTTTAAAATTATCAAAAAAATTGGGAAATGAATATGTTATTACTTCACTAGCACCAGCATGAGGAAAATAATTACTCGCATTTGATAATACAGAAGCTCCTCCTCTTCCTCCTGGTGATGTTGCCATTAATAAAACAGGTTTGTCATTAAAAACACTTCTATTGATTCTTGACAACCAATCTAATATGCTTTTGAAGGCTGCTGCATAAGAACCATTATGCTCTGCTAAGGAAACAACATAACCATCAAATTGCTTCATATGTTCGCTTAATGCTACTAAGTTTTCAGGAAAACCGTTTGCTTCTTCATCTGTGCTATAAATTGGAGCAGCATAATCATTAAAATCAATGACTTCTGTTTCTACGTTTACAACTTGGCTAGATGCATAGGTTGCTAATTGTTTATTTATTGAAGTACTACTTGTACTTCCTCCAAATGCTAAAATTTTTTTCATCTTTTTGTATTTAAATAAATATAGTTCAAAGTTACAAAAAAATAATTTATTTTCCAAGGAAAATATTGCCATGGATTTTAATAGAAGTTTAGCATTCTTATTTGTACAAGAAAAGGCAAACTTTTGTAAATTCGCAATAAATACTTTGTACATGGATATCAACTTCAATAAAAACGAAGATCACAATAAACTTTTAGTCGCTGAATTAAAAAAAAGATTGGTAAAAGTAAAACTTGGAGGCGGTCAAAAAAGAATTGACAAACACCATGAAAAGGGTAAAATGACTGCTCGAGAAAGAATTGATTATTTATTAGACCCTAAATCTAAAAGTATTGAAATTGGAGCCTTTGCCGGGGAAGATATGTATGAAGAACATGGAGGTTGTCCCTCAGGTGGAGTAGTTGTTAAAATTGGATATATACAAAAAAAACAATGTATTGTAGTGGCAAATGACGCTACTGTAAAAGCAGGTGCATGGTTTCCTATTACTGGAAAGAAAAACTTAAGAGCTCAGGAAATTTCTATAGAAAACAGATTGCCAATTATTTATTTAGTGGATAGCGCTGGTGTTTATTTACCAATGCAAGACGAAATTTTTCCTGATAAAGAACACTTTGGACGAATTTTTAGAAATAATGCAGTGATGAGTAGTATGGGAATTACTCAAATATCTGCCGTTATGGGAAGTTGTGTTGCAGGTGGTGCCTATTTACCAATTATGAGTGATGAAGCTTTAATCGTTGATAAAACTGGAAGTATCTTTTTAGCTGGTAGTTATTTGGTAAAAGCCGCTATCGGTGAAACTATCGATAATGAAACTTTAGGCGGAGCGACAACACATTGTGAAATTTCTGGAGTTATCGATTATAAAGCTAAAGATGATAAAGATGCTTTAGATACCATCAAAAATATTGTTGGTAAAATTGGAGATTTTGACAAAGCTGGATATAATCGAATTGAAGCTTCTAAACCAAAAGAAAAAGAAGATGAAATTTTTGGCATCTTACCGAAGGCTAGAAATGAGCAATACGATATGAAAGAAATTCTAAAACGTATTGTTGATAATTCTGAATTTGATGAATATAAAGAAGGTTACGGACAAAGTATTATAACTGCTTATGCACGTATTGATGGTTGGGCAGTTGGAATAGTAGCCAATCAACGAAAAATTGTGAAGACTAAAAAAGGCGAAATGCAGTTTGGTGGTGTTATTTATTCTGACTCTGCAGATAAAGCTACTCGTTTTATTGCCAATTGTAATCAGAAAAAAATTCCGTTAGTTTTTTTACAAGATGTTACTGGTTTTATGGTAGGTTCTAAATCTGAACACGGTGGAATCATCAAAGACGGAGCAAAAATGGTAAATGCAGTTAGTAATTCAGTTGTACCTAAATTTACGATTGTTATTGGAAATTCTTACGGTGCTGGAAATTATGCCATGTGTGGTAAAGCTTATGATCCACGATTAATTGCAGCTTGGCCAAGTGCTGAATTAGCGGTAATGAGCGGAAATTCTGCCGCAAAAGTATTAATGCAAATTGAAACCGCTTCACTAAAGAAAAAAGGAGAAGAAATCACCAAAGAAAAAGAAGCTGAACTTTTTAATAAAATAAAATCTAGATACGATAAACAAATCTCTCCTTATTATGCTGCGGCTAGAATTTGGACAGATGGAGTTATTGATCCTTTAGATACAAGAACTTGGATTTCTATGGGGATAGAAGCTGCAAACCACGCACCTATTGAAAAGAAATTTAATTTAGGTGTTATTCAGGTTTAAATTATTTATGAAAAGAATCACACTACTTCTTTTATTATTTTTTTCAATGAATTCTGTGGCTCAGTATTATGTTAGAGCTGAATTACATTTTTTAGATGGAACTAAAACTTTTGGTCTTGCCCATATAAATACCTTCAACGATAAAATAAAGTTTAAAAAAAATAAGGGCGATAAAAGAATCAGTTATAATCATAAAGATGTTTCTAGATTGATTCTCGGGAGGGACACCTTAAAAAAAGAATTCAGATATAAAAAAACCTTAGGTAGAAGAGCTCCAAAATTATTAGAATTAATAATTGAAGACGATAACATCTCATTATATGCAGAAATAGCAGAAATAAGAATGTATGGATTGGTGGGAGCATTATTAAAAGTTCCAAATCAATTTATTTATACCTACTACATTGTTAAAGATAATGGGAATAAAGCAATCTATTTTGGAGATACAGAGCTAACAGTACATAAACGATTCAAAGAGATTACAAAAAAACATTTGAAAGGATGTGAAGAAGTTTTAGTTAAAGTGAATAATAAAAAATGTAAAGTAAAGCTGTGCCACTTTTTAAATAGGTCTGGCGTAGTGATGATCTAAATCTAGTTTCAGAGGACCTTGTCTATGCAGGATAAATTATTGGAAATGGTTCCCGTCCCTTTAAGTTATATGGCCATCATGATTCGTGAAATAGCCCATACAGAGCAGGCGGTAAAAGAATTGCTGAAGGGAACAGGTATCGCAGCGTCTGATTTATTAGATCCGGAGGGCCAAATTACTCTAGCGCAACAATTAAATCTATTTAAAAAAGCAGCAGAACAACATCCTGGAATTGCTTTGGCACTGGGTTTAAAGGCCAATATATTAACCCATGGCCCTTTGGGTCAGGCAATATTAAGCAGTGCTACGTTTCGTGATGCGCTGCTGGTGCTTGGTAAATACGCTAAAACCCGTAACCCCATTGTCCAATATGAATTAAAAGAAACGGCTAAGTGTGCTGTTTTAGAATTCACCCAGATGGTGGATTTAAAAGATGCGCGTATTCTTTATACCGAAGGCAGTATGGCAACGGTTAAATCATTTTTAAAATACTTTCTGGGAGAAAATTTTAAAGAAATTACCTTTTATTTTAGTTTCCTAGCACCTAAGCATGCAGAATTATACCAAGATGCGCTGGAGTGCCCTTCGGTGTTTTCATGGAGCAAAGATCAAGTAACATTTCCCCTTGATTATCTTGATTTACCCCTGTCTCTTATACACATCTGACGCT
>CAJXRR010000098.1 GCA_913060575.1 uncultured Flavobacterium sp. | reverse complement strand
CGTCAGATGTGTATAAGAGACAGAAATATAATAAAGAAGGGGTAACAGAAGGGGTGTTAGTTGGAGGAAATCTTAGTATTTTACAAAGTATGTTAGGAAGTGAAAGTCAGTTAAATACTGATGGTAATATTTTATTTATTGAAGAAATAGGTGAATATAAATATCATATTGACAGAATGCTACAAAGTTTAAAAAGAGCAGGATATTTTGATAATTGTAAAGGGCTTATTGTAGGTGACATGAGTAATATAAAAAAGAACACAACAGCCTGGGGAAGTTCTATTGAGCAGCTTATCTTAGATGTTGTAGAAGAGTTTGATTTTCCTGTTTTATTTAATTTTCCTGCGGGACATGAACCAGATAATAGAGCTCTAGTTTTTGGTGAAAAAATTAAAATGAATATTACATCAACTACCTCAGAAATTATATTTAAATGAAATCTATAGAAGACAGTATTGCTTTCTTTGCCTCTTTTATATGGGGGTATCCATTATTATTATTATTAATTGGTGGAGGGATTTACCTCCTCATCCTTTCTAGGTTTTTACCTTTCAGGTATTTCGGTCATGCCATCCAAGTATTGCGTGGTAAATATGATGACCCAAATGATCCTGGGCAAATAAGTCATTTTCAAGCATTAACAACAGCACTTTCAGCAACTGTTGGGATGGGCAATATTTCTGGAGTTGCTGTGGCAATAGCTATGGGAGGTCCAGGAGCAATTTTTTGGATGTGGATAAGTGCTATAGTAGGGATGTCTACAAAATTTTTCACTTCATCATTAGCCATCATGTATCGAGGAAAAGACAGTGCAGGAGAATTGCAAGGAGGACCAATGTATTTTATCATAGAGGGTTTAGGAAAAAAATGGAAACCTTTAGCAATTTTTTTTAGTGCTTGTGCAATGATTGGGGCTTTGCCTGTTTTTAATGTAAATCAATTAACACAAGCGATTAACGATATTTTATTAACACCCAATGGTGTTCAAGTAACCGATTATACAAATTTAGGAATTGGAATCTTTCTAGTGATTGTAACATCCATCGTAATACTTGGTGGTTTAAACCGAATTAGTAAGGTCACTTCCAAATTAGTTCCAGCTATGGTTTTACTATATTTTATTCTAGTTGTTATCATCCTTATTGTTCACATAGACGTACTTCCTAAATACTTTTTGATGATTTTCACAGATGCTTTTTCTGCAGATTTCATTAAAGGAGATGCTGTTTTTGGGGGAGTTTTAGGGGCTTTAATTATTTTAGGAATTAAACGTGGAGCTTTCTCTAATGAAGCAGGGGTTGGTACAGCCCCAATGGCACATGGAGCAGCAAAAACAGACGAACCTGTTAGAGAAGGTCTAGTAGCAATGCTAGGACCATTTATTGACACAATCATTGTTTGTACTTTAACGGCTTTAGCAATTTTAGTGACTGGTGTCTGGCAAACAAGTGATGCTAATGGAGTAAGTTTAACTGCTACGGCTTTTGGAAACGCAATGCCTGGTGTTGGAAAATATTTATTGATGATATGTGTTGCTATT
Organism: uncultured Flavobacterium sp.; assembly: GCA_913060575.1. Classification (GTDB taxonomy): domain Bacteria; phylum Bacteroidota; class Bacteroidia; order Flavobacteriales; family Flavobacteriaceae; genus Polaribacter. The sequence goes on along the minus strand of CAJXRR010000098.1, from coordinate 8,086 downwards.
TTTAGTATTTCGTCGTTGTTTTCATATTCGTATTATGGAACAAAATCTCTATCTTTTTTAGCAGGAGCAAAGTATAAGCATCTCTATAATTACTTATTTATTGCCAGTATTATTCTTGGGGCAACTGCAAGTTTAGATACGATGATTAATTTAATCGATAGTTCTTTTGCATTGATGGCTATCCCGACGATGCTGGCTACGATTGTTTTGGCTCCAAAAGTGATGAAAGAAGCTAAAAAATATATTGAACGATTAAAGAATGAAAGGAATTAAATTTCCTTCTTGATAAAAAGGCTGAAAACGAGCAAATAATTCTTCCGAATACCAATCTAGCTCTCTTGTTTTTTTTACCATTTCGGCATGCTTAGGATTCTTATACGCATAATTCATCATAGATTCTGCGCTAGACCAAAGAGAAAAAGTAGCTTGCATTAACAACGGAAATTCGCCAATTCCTTTAGAGAAGATCAAATCATCATAATTGTCCATTGATTTTGAAACTGAAGGCACATTTTTCCAAAATTGATACGCTAATTTTGGTTTTATGGTTGCTCTAGTTATAACAGCTAGTGGTTTGGTCTTATCAAATTCTACAGAAGATTCAAAAGGGTTTTGCTTGCTCCACTCTCCATGACTTTTAACCGTATGCATTAAAACATTGCTGTAGGCAATAGCGGTTTTTGTATATTCTTTAATGATTTCAGAATTCAGAAAATCTTTTGCGATCGCTTCCGAATTAAAAACAGCAACAAACCCAAAAGTTGAAAAATCTGGTTTGATGGAAAATCCATTTCCGCTTCCGGTTCCTAAAGGTTTAAAAAAAGAAAGACCTTCAATTTTTTGTTGCAAAACTGGAGATCTTCCCATTCTCCCTAAAGCATGCCATTTATTTTTTAATCCAGTGTATTTAAAAAACGAAATTAATGTAGTTTGGGGCATGTAAAAATGTTTCTGCAAATTTAAGGATTAAAAGTTTTGTATTTTAGTAAGATGGCAAAACACTATGAACTAGGAAAAAAAGGAGAACAATTAGCGGTAAATTATTTAATTGATAATGGTTATAAAATTGTAGCCAAAAATTGGAGATTTCAAAAATCAGAAATCGATATCATTGCTCAAAAAGAGAATACACTTGCTTCTATTGAAGTAAAAACGAGATCTACAAAAGAGTTTGGAAATCCACAAGACTTTGTAAACGCTAAAAAAATAAAACTTTTGGTGATGGCAATGAATGAATATGTTATTCGGAACGATTTAGATGTTGAGGTTCGTTTTGATATTATTGCAATTACAAAAAAAGGGAATAACTTTGAGATCGAACACCTAGAAGATTCGTTTTTGCATTTTTAATTCAACTGTTCTAAAACTAATTTTAAATCTTCAAGCTTTTCTGGGTTAGAAATGATTTTTTTATCCATTCCCAACACAAAATAAGTAGGTGTAGAATTAACTTGATACGTTCTTGCAATCTTATTCTCCCATTTCCCTAGACCTAAAACATGATGCCAACCCGGCATTGTATTTTTATATTTTAGCCAAGCCTTATCGTCTGTTTCCATTGCAAAGGCAATAACTTTTGTATTTGTTTTGTCTTTCATAAACTCAAATAATTGAGGAACTTCACGTAAACAATGCGAGCAACCAGTACTATAAAAAATAAGCAAGTAACTCATGCTGTCTTTTAAATTGGCAATGCTTAAATCTTTTCCATTTTCTTTCCATGAAAAATCAGGAGCCATCCTTCCAATAGCAACTTTCATTTCACTCATAATTCTGTCTTTAAAAGCAATATTTTGATTTTCTTTAGGAAGCTTGTCATAATGATCAGAAAATAAGTAATCTACTATTTCTGCATTCTTTATCCCTGCAAATTGAGAGATTAGAAACTCAATAACATCTCCTTTGAAATTTGGGTCTTTCACTTTATTAAGCGCAATTGTTGATGCTTTTTTATAAAGAGCTTTTTGCGTCTCAGGATCTTGAGAAAAGTTCATATAAAAAACATAATCTGCAATTCTATCAATTAAGAAAGAAGAGTTGTATAGATTCTCATTTGAAAAATCTATTTCATCAAAAAAATGAGTTACTGCACCGTCTAAATACTGTTGAGGTTGTGTTACAATTTCTGGAGAATTATATCTATTAGTTGCTTTGATAAAATGATATGCTAAGCTTCCTTGTGCGTTTTGTAAATACCTGTTCTGTGTTTTTTTAAGCTCTTGTACTAGGTCTTTATAAGATTTAGCTGTTTCGGCAGAACGGTTTTTAAAATAAACACTTTGCAAAGAATCTATTTTATATTGTATAGCAGAATTATCACTTAAATACTCTTTGTAAAGTTGATTTTCTTTTGATTGTTTAAAAACAGTTGTCCCTTCAGCATTGTTTGGATTAAACTCAAACTCAACATTTTCTTTATTAAATAAAAAATCTACATAACCATTATTTTGTAAATCATAAGTAACTCTATAAGAACCTGTTTTTGCATCTGCGGGTAAAGTAAATTCGAAAGAACCTTTTGATTTTTCAACTTTTATTTCAGAATTTTTTACAAAAACCTGTCTTGCGCCTTCAACTTTGTAGAGTAAAGCCCATTGATACTTTTTAACAGGCTGTAAGCTTCCTTTGATAGAGTATTGTGCTTGTAATAAAGAACTTATAAAAAGAAATAAAATTAGAACTTTTTTCATAAAATTAGATTTGATACATGCTTTCCAAGAAGCATACCAAAATTACAGTTTCTTGCTTAAATTATGTACTTTGGTAGCAAATAAATCGTTTATGAGTTTTCAAAATAAAGTTGTTTGGATTACAGGAGCTTCCTCCGGAATAGGAAAAGCCTTAGCATTAGAGTTATCAAATCAAAACGCATTATTAATTATTTCGGCAAGAAATAAAGAATCTTTAGCTGCTGTAAAATCATCTTGTAAAAATTCAGAAAATGTATGGGTTTTACCTTTGGATTTAGAAAACTATAAAGATTTTGATAAAACCACCGAACAAGCCATTAAGGTTTATGGACGAATAGATATTCTTGTCAATAATGGTGGAATTAGTCAACGGTCATTTGCAAAAGACACATTGGTTTCTGTAGATCAAAAAATAATGGAGATTAATTATATCGGAACCATTGCCCTTACCAAAGCAGTTTTGCCTCATTTTTTAGAGAGGCAACAAGGACATTTTGTTGTAACCACTAGTATTGTTGGTAAAATTGGAAGTCCTTTACGATCTAGTTATGCTGCATCAAAACACGCACTTCATGGTTTTTTTGATAGTTTAAGAACAGAGGTTTATAATGACTCGATCGATGTCACTTTAATTTGCCCTGGTTTTGTTTCTACAAACATTTCTATGAATGCTTTAACTGGAGATGGAACTTCACAACAAAAAATGGACACAGCAACGGCAAATGGAATCACACCAAAACGTTTTGCAAAGTTGATGGCAAATGCAATAAAAAACAAAAAAGAGGAAGCTTATATTTCAGGATTTAAAGAAAAACTAGGAGTCTATGTAAAAAGATGGTTTCCTAAAGTCTTTTCAATAATGATTCGTAAAATGAGTGTTACTTAAAAAAATCTAGCGCCTCAAAGTAATTTACAATAGCTTCTTTCATTAAAACTGTTTGTTCACCAGGTTTTAAACTTGGTAAATCAGTTAAGATTCTATAATGAGGCCAACCGTCTTTGTCAAAGAAATCGAATTCATAATACCCATAGGGTTCTAACAATTTACAGATAGCTATATGCATTAAATTGACTTTTTCATCTTTTTTAAATTGTCTTTTCCCCTGACCTAATTCTTGAACACCAATTAAATAGATGATTCCATCTAAATTTAATGTGTCGCCATCAGAAAACTGAGTTGTCAATTCTTTTACCAAATGTTCCCACTTATCTTTTAAGTTAGCGGGGTTTTCTTGCACTATTTTCATAATGTAAAGATATTAATTTTAGTAATGATTTAGGTTCTGTGCAGCTATTAAATTAACTAGGATAGTTCTTTCAATTTATATACATTTGCCCCATAAATTTAACTGATAAACATGAAAAATAGTATTAAGTTTTTCTTAGCTTTTTTAATTATAACACAATCTTTTTCTCAAGAAAAAGCTGAAAAGTTAGACTCTATTGTGATTACATCCACAAGAATTGACCTACCGTTTAAAGAAAACTCTCGCACCATAAATATTATTACATCAAAAGATATTAAAAACTCTGCCGCTACAAATGTTGCTGATTTATTACAACAAGTTGCAGGTGTTGATATTAGAAGAAGAGGAACTGGTGGAGGTCAGGCAGATTTATATATTAGAGGAGGAGGTTTTGATCAAACCCTATTATTAATTGATGGGATTAAAATGGATGATGCTCAGACAGGACATCATACGATGAATGCTGCTTTACCGATTGAAGTTATTGAAAGAATAGAAATTATTAAAGGCCCTGCGGCTAGAATTTTTGGTCAAAATGCATTTACAGGAGCCATTAATATTGTCACAAAAAAGAAACTGAAAGATAAGTTTTCTGCTAACGTCGAAGTAGGTTCATTCGGACAAATGAATGCTTCTGTAACCGTTGGGAAAGAGACTGAAAACACTTCAATTATTGCGCATGTTGGCGCTTTAACTTCTGATGGGTATCGAAATAATTCTGATTATAATAATTACAATTATTTTTTAAAAGCGATCCTAAATAAAAACAAACAACCTATTGAAATTATTGGAACTTTTTTTGATAAAAAATTCGGAGCAGAAAATTTTTATACCACAAATCCAAACTGGAATGAGTATGAAGAAACTCAAAATAGTTTACTGGGAATTTCTACTACATTTAAAACAGAAAAGTTTAAAATAACTCCAAGAATATATTGGAGAAGAGGACAAGATATGTTCTTATTAATAAGAGACAATCCAGGGTTTTTTAGAAATTTTCACATCACCAATAAAATAGGAGTAGAAACAAACGTTTCTTATACTTCTGACCTAGGAATTACTGGTTTTGGAGTAGATTTTTCAAGATTTTCTATTCAAAGTAATAATCTAGGAGATAGAGATAGAACGATGGCTAATTTATTTTTAGAACATCGATTTAAGTTTTGGAATGCATTAGACATTACACCAGGAGTTGCAGTTACTTACTTTTCAGATTTTAAGTTTAACGCCTTTCCAGGGATAGATATCGGAGTTCAACTTTCCGATAAAGTAAGAGCTTACGGAAACTTAGGGTATACATTTAGAGCGCCAACATTTACAGACTTGTATTACAGTGATCCAGCAACATCTGGAAATCCAAATTTAGAACCAGAAAAAGCTTTCGCTCAAGAAATAGGAATAAAGTACACTAACAATAGTTTCTCTGGATCCGTAGCCTTTTTTAATAGAGATTCTAAAGACCTTATAGATTATATTAGACCAAACACTGGTGTTAGTGTTTTCACTGCGGCAAATATTGCAGAAGTAAACACTCAAGGAGTTGAACTTGAAACTGCTTATAATTTTAAAGTAAAAAACTATAATCAAACTTTTGCTTTTGGATACACCTATTTAAATGACGATATTTTAGATCAAAATAAAGACTTATCACGCTACTCTTTAAATACGTTAAAACATCAATTTATCACACGTTATAGCTCACAGTTCTTTAAAAACATACGTCAAAACATTATTTATAAACATTCAGAAAGAACTATAGGAACTAGTTATAATGTTTGGGATGCTTCAGTTCTTATTGATTTTAATAAATTTACGTTTACGGTTACAGCAAACAATATTTTTAATGCAGATTATATTGAGTCTGGTTTTGTTCCAATGCCACCAAGTAATATTTTGTTCGGATTTCGTTATAGCTTTTAACCAAACACATCAATATTTTCCGTAAATTAATAAACTTGTTGTAACAAAAAATTATTTTAGCTACTAATAATTAGTAAGAATTGCTTTGTATTGCTAGTGCATATTTCTTGATGATGAATTAACGGACTTAAATTTCATCAGAATTTATTATATTTATTTACTTTAAAAAAAACATTTACTATGATGGACTGGTTTTTAGAATTAACTTCTTTTCAAAAAATATATTGGTTAATTACAGGGATTTCTACCTTGATTTTTTTTGTTGTACTTATTAGTACTTTTATAGGTGCAGATACAGATGATATTGGTGGTGTTGATGCAGAAATTGATGCAGATATAGGTGCCGGTTTTCAGTTTTTCACCTTAAAAAATTTAGTTGCTTTTTTCACTATTTTTGGTTGGAGCGGAATTGCAAGTATAGATGCGCAAAACTCAAATTTGACCACAATTATAATTTCTAGCGTGTGTGGTTTAATAATGATGTCTATAATGGCAACCATGTTTTATTATATCAGTAAATTAAATTCTAGCGGAACTTTAAAAATGAAAAATGCCTTAAATTCTATAGGCGAGGTATATTTAACAGTAGGAGCAAATAGGTCTAAAACTGGTAAAATTCAGATAAAAATTCAAGGCGCCTTGAGAGAATTAGAAGCACTAACAGACTATCATGAAGATTTAAAACAAGGAAAAATTATTAAAGTAATAGAAGTCACCAACAACGGAATGCTAATTATTGAACCTCAAAACTAAAAAACTATGATTAAATTATTGATATTACAAACCTCCTCGTTTGCAGGTTTGGTAGGAATAGGAATTGCAATTTTATTCATTTTTATATTGATTGTTGCAATGATAAAACGCTACAAAAGATGTCCTTCGGACAGAATTTTAGTAGTGTATGGTAAAGTTAGTGGCGGCGAATCTGCAAAATGTATTCATGGAGGTGCTGCATTTATTTTTCCAGTAATTCAAGATTATCAATTTTTAGATTTAACACCAATTTCTATAGAAGTAAATTTAGTAAATGCACTTTCTAAACAAAATATTCGTGTAAATGTGCCAAGTAGATTTACGATAGGTGTCTCTACAGAACCAGGAATTATGCAAAATGCCGCTGAGCGATTATTAGGTCTTAATCAAGATAATATTCAAGAATTGGCACAAGAAATTATTTTTGGCCAGTTACGTTTGGTAGTTGCTTCTATGGATATTGAAGAAATAAACTCAGACAGAGATAAATTTTTAACTAATATTTCTCAATCTGTAGAATCAGAATTAAAGAAGGTTGGTTTAAAATTAATTAACGTAAACATTACAGATATTGTAGACGAATCTGGATATATAGAAGCTCTAGGGAAAGAAGCAGCAGCGCATGCAATTAACGCAGCTAGAAAATCGGTTGCAGAGAAAAACAGAGATGGTTCTATCGGTGAGGCAAATGCAGTACAAGACGAAAGAAGTCAAGTTGCAGCAGCAAATGCTCAAGCAGTAGAAGGAGAAAATACAGCAAAAATTGCGGTTGCAAATTCAGATTCGTTACGTAGACAAAGAGAGGCGGAAGCAGAACGTACTGCTATTGCAGCAGAAAAGGTGCAAACAGCAAATGCATTAAAAGAATCTTATGCTGCAGAACAAGAGGCGGAAGTTGCTAGAGCAGAAAGAGAACGTTCTTCTCAATTAGCAGATGTTATTGTTCCAGCAGAAATTGACAAAAGAAAAGTAGAAATTGATGCTGAAGCATCTGCTGAAAATATTAGAAGAATTGCAAAAGGTGAGGCTGATGCAATCTTATTTAAAGCACAAGCAGAAGCACAGGGTTTGTATGAAGTCTTAACAAAACAAGCGCAAGGTCTAGATCAAATTGTAAAAGCAGCAGGAAATGATTCGCAAAATGCTGCACTGTTGTTAATTGCAGATAAATTACCAGAATTGGTAAAAACACAAGCAGAAGCAATTAAAAACATTAAGATTGATAAAGTTACAGTTTGGGAAAATGGTGGAGGAAAAGACGGCAAAACATCAACCTCTAACTTTATTTCTGGTATGTATAAAGCGGTTCCTCCTTTACAAGAAATGTTTAATATGGCTGGAATGCAATTGCCAGATTATTTAAAAGGAAAAGAAATTATAGAAACAACAACTAAAGAAGAAACAAGCTCTAAAGAAGATTCTTCTAAAGCTGTCTCTTATACACATCTGACGCTGCCGACGATCTACTCTGTGTAG
>CAJXRR010000097.1 GCA_913060575.1 uncultured Flavobacterium sp. | reverse complement strand
CTACACAGAGTAGATCGTCGGCAGCGTCAGATGTGTATAAGAGACAGTCCTTATTCTTCTTAAATCTAGCATGTCAATAGGATTGATGCCTAAACCTTGCACATTTTTTTGTGAAAAACGGATCACTTGATCATAGTACAAAGGAATCATGGGTGCTTCTTCAATTAAAATACTATCCATTTTCTGATAGAGTTTATATCTAATTCTATCATCAACTATAGAAATTGATTCTTCATATAAAACATCAAAAACATCACTTTTAAAGTGGGTGTAATTTGGTCCATTGGGTGTAAAATTCTTACTGTAAAATAATGATAAGTAGTTTTCAGCATCTGGGTAATCAGCGATCCAACTAGCTCTAAAAATTGGAAATTTACCATTGGCTTTTCCTTGTCGTAAAGTGGAAGGCGGAATAACATCAATAACAACATCTAGTCCAACTTTCTCTAATTCACGCTGAATAAACTCACACAAGTCTAAATAATTACTATTGGTTGTGATCGTAATTGAAGGATTATCGATACCAGATTCTTGTACAAACTGATTGATAAGACTTTTAGCTTTTTCTGGATTGTACTCATACCCTTTTTGAAGATTAAAAGAAGGCAATCCAGCAGGTATAAATCCATTTATAGCAGGAGTTCCAATTCCATTTCTCAAATATTTAATCATTTTCACTCGATCAAAACCATAATTAATCGCTTTTCTTATCAGTTTGTTATTAATGATTTTATTATCGCTATCTAAATAGATTCCTAAATATTCTGTATTCAAATATGGCCCCGTTTCCATTAGAACACTATTTGCATATTTATCTTGTAGTTTTCCTTCTGTCGTGATAATATCATCTTTATAAGAAGCATCTAGGCTTTTCATAAAATCTAAATTTCCTTGGATGAATTGTAAGAACTCACTTTGTTTATCTGGTAAAAAAGTGACTGCCACAGCTTCTAAATAGGGCAAAGAGTTTCCTGCTTCATCTTTTTCAAAGTAGATAGGGTTTTTACGTAAAATTAACTTTGTGTTTTCTACCCATAACTTAAATTGAAACGGGCCTGTTCCGATTGGATTTGCTCTAAATTCATTTCCAAAATACTCAATAGCTTCTTTAGAAACTACAGAGCAATATTTCATAGCTAACAAGCCTAAAAAAGGTGGGAAAGCTTGTTTTAACTCGATTTGAAAAATAGAATCATTTTCCGCTTGAAAACTTTCTACATTTTGCAAAACCCAACCTCCTGGAGAAACCACATTTTTATCTAATAAGCGATTAAAACTGTATTCGAAGTCTTTGGCAATTATATTTCTTGTTGAATCTATTCCAAATAAAGAATGTTTGTGAAAATAGACATCATTTCTTAGCTTAAATGTATAGGTCTTTCCATCTTCAGAAATATACCAACTTTTAGCAATACTAGGTTTTACAAGTAAACTATCATCTAGCTGAACCAATCCGTTATACAATTGATTGGTAACCCAGATATTTCGCTGATCTTTGGCAAATGCAGGATCTAAAGAAGTAATATTAGAATGTTCGTTGTAGCGAAACACTTCACGATCAGAAAAGTTCGATGTCGGTTTTGAGCAGGAGAAGAATAAGAAACAAAGTATACAAACTCCTATATCACTGAAATTAAAGAAACCTTCTCTCATAATTTCTTTCCATTTGTATCGTACTTGATTTCTTTTTCCAAAATACCTTCCTCATTGTACATCCTAATTTCTTTGACCTTTCCATTGGGATAGTAAAAAGTTACTTTTCCTTTGGGTAAACCACTTTCAAAAATACCTTCAATTCGTTTGTTTCCATTGTTGTAATAATCTATTTGAGTTCCTTCACATTTTTCTCCACAACATTGATAACGAATGTAATTAACAGGTTTATAGCTTTCTTTAGATTCTTTCTTTTTTTTCAAAGACGGATGCGGAAAAAGTTTTAAATATTCTTCAATTCTTACGACGTACAATGTATCTACATTCTTACCTTTTTTGATCGTAATTTCTTGTTCTGCCCCAAGCATCATGGCAGAGAGCTTATATTTTCCAGGTTCTTTTAAGAGAACTGTTCCGATGGTATCAGATATCAAAAACTCTTTACCAGACTTTTCTAAATGGTAGATCAGCGCATGTTCTACTTCATTATTGCATGGATTTTTAAGCATCAAATTGTATGTAGTCTCTTGACCAAACACACTCAATGTCATCAAAAAAAATAAAACACTAATTCCTCTCATAACTTTTTTACTTTCTACTTACTTCTAACACCTAACATCTAACTTCTAATATCATCCTTCGTAAATCCATACTCCTTCTCCACTATACAAATCCGCAATTGATACTGCTGATACCATTGCTCTCTTCCTCTATTTCTAGCTTCGGTATGTTCTACATTGTTTTTCCATTGAAGAATATCATCTAACTCTTTCCAATAAGATACTGTAATTCCAACTTCATTTCTTGCAGATTCAATTCCTAAATATCCTTTTTGTTGTTTTGCCAATTCTTCCATTCTTTCAGCAGTTTCTAGATAATCAGTCATATCATCAGCTACTAATGTTGTGAAAATTACCGCATAATAAGGCGGTTGTAGATTACTAACTATCATAAAATCAGTTCATATTTAGTTTCTGGTAATTTTGAATCTTTATCTATTCCTTTTCTTACAAACTGAAAATTACATTTTTTGAGAATTTTCGCAGAAGCAACATTAACATTGATAACGTATCCAATTAATTTTGGCATGCCAATAGATTTACAATATTTTATGGAGCCTTTGCATAAATCATAGCCATAACCCAATCCCCAGTATTTTTCTAAAAAACGATATCCAATTTCATCATCTCCTTCATCATCTTTAATTAAGGCAAGCGTTCCTATAAATTCTGAATCTGACTTTCTTTCGATCGCATAAATCCAAAAATCATTTTCTTTTTTATCATAAAACCCAATAACTTCTTTCAATTCTTTGATGTGATCTTCTTCAGATTGTACTTCACCAGTTACATATTGCATTACTTTAGGATTGCTTTGCATCTCGTGATATGGCTTTATATCACTTGTTTTTAGCTTTCTAACCCATAATCTTTCTATTTCAAAAATGATTTCTCTACTCATCTATCTTTTAAGAATTATCGTAACTTTGTAAGCCTTTAAATGTACAAGAATGAATGCAGATAAAAAAGTAGCATTTTACACTTTAGGATGTAAACTAAACTTCTCTGAAACTTCTACGATTGCTAGAAGTTTTGTGAGTGAAGGATTTGATCGTGTAGAATTTGATGAAAAGGCAGATGTTTATGTAATCAATACTTGTTCTGTTACTGATAATGCTGACAAACGCTTTAAATCCATCGTTAAAAATGCTTTAAAGAAAAATGAAGATGCATTCTTAATTGCTGTGGGTTGTTATGCTCAGTTGAAACCAGAAGAATTAGCAGCTGTAGATGGAGTTGATTTGGTTTTAGGAGCCACTGAAAAATTTAATGTAACTAGTTATATCAATGATTTAACAAAAAATGATCATGGAGAAGTTCATTCTTGTGAAATTGCTGATGCAGATTTTTATGTAGGATCTTATTCTATTGGTGATAGAACTAGAGCTTTTTTAAAGGTGCAAGATGGTTGTGATTATAAATGCACTTATTGTACGATTCCGTTAGCTAGAGGAATCTCTAGAAGTGATACTGTTGAAAATGTTTTACAGAATGCAAAAGAAATTTCTGAAAGAGGCATCAAAGAGATTGTATTAACAGGTGTAAACATTGGTGATTATGGAAAGGGAGAATTTGGAAACAAAAAACACGAACATACATTTCTTGAACTAGTAAAAGAATTAGAAAATGTACAAGGGATACACCGTTTACGTATTTCTTCTATAGAGCCTAATTTATTAAAAGATGAAACCATTCAGTTTGTTTCAGAATCTAAGACCTTTGTTCCGCATTTTCACATTCCTTTACAGAGCGGAAGCGATGATTTATTGAAGAAAATGAAGCGTCGTTATCTGAAAGAAACTTATACAAATCGTGTTTCTAAAATTAAGAATGTAATGCCTAACGCTTGTATTGGTGTTGATGTCATTGTTGGTTTTCCAGGAGAAACTGAAGAACATTTCTTAGAAACGTATAATTATTTAAACGATTTAGATATTTCATATTTACATGTCTTTACCTATTCTGAAAGACCAAATACCGAAGCTGTTTTAATGGATGGTATCGTTCCTAAGAAAGTTAGAGCTAAACGAAGTAAAATGTTACGCGGATTGTCTGTAAAGAAACGCAGAGCTTTTTATGAAACTCAAATAGCAAATACAGTAACTGTATTATTTGAAAGTGAAAATAAAGAAGGATACATCCATGGATTTACAGAAAACTATGTAAAAGTAAAAACTCCTTGGAACCCAGAATTGGTGAATTCATTACATGAAGTTATATTAACAAAAATTGATGAGGATGGTATGGTTCGATTTGATTTTATAAAAGAATCCATAACTATTTAAATCAAAAAAACTATGAAAAAAACACTCTATTTATTTCTTCTGATTTCAATATTCAGCTGTGATACACCTATAAAAAAGGAAATTAAAAAAGAAGTTCTTATTGAAAAAGAATTGCCAAAAGAAGTTCTTGTAGAAAAGAAAGTTGAAAAAAAAGTAAGCAACACGCTATTGAAGCTTCAAAAGAAGAAATGTTCTGGTGATTGTCCTGTTTTTGATGTTACCATTACTAAAGACAGTGTTTTAATTTACAATGGAAAGGAATTTACCAACATTGAAGGAATTCATAAAGTGACATTATCAGCAAAACAATTCAATACCATCTCTAAAATTCTAAAAGATGCTGATTTTTCTGAATTAAAAAGTCGCTATACAACTAGTGGTACAAAGGATTATTCAGAAACAAAAATTACATATTTAGGTAAAAACGTTACTGTAAGATTATGGAAAGATGCTCCTAAAAGGCTTACCGATGTTTATGTTTTTATAGAAGATATTTTATATGATAAAAAATATCTAGAATAATGGAGAAAGTTCAGATATATTGTATGCCTGGCTTGGGAGCAAGTCCGAAAATATTTGAACATATTTCTTTACCTGAAGAAACATTTGAACTTCATTTCCTTGAATGGAAAATACCGCTTTCTCTTGATGAATCATTAGAAGATTATGCAAAAAGAATGTGTGAAGAAATCACTCATAAAAACCCTGTATTATTAGGAGTTTCTTTCGGGGGTATCTTAGTACAAGAAATCGCTAAAATTATTGAGGTTCAAAAAATAATTTTAGTTTCTAGTATTAAAAGTCATCACGAGTTTCCATATCGATTAAAACTAATTCAAATTACCAAAGCATACAAGTTGTTTCCGGCAAAGATTGTTGAACACCTAGAAGATTATACCAAATATTTCTTAGGCGATTTTCTAAAAAAACGTGCAGAATTATACGAGATGTATTTATCGGTAAGAAATGCAGATTATATGAGATGGTCTATTCATCAAGTATTGCATTGGAAACAAGAAAATCCGCCAGAAAATATACTTCATATTCACGGCAATGACGATCATGTTTTTCCTTCAAAGCACATTAAAAATTTCATTCAAGTTGATAAAGGAACTCACGTAATGATTTTATTAAAAGCAAAAGCAATTTCTAAAATAATTAGCAAGAGTTTAACTTGATGTTTGCTTTCTAATTCCTTAATTTTAAGGTTTACTAATTAAAAGAGATGACAATGCAGAAAATAGTTCGTTTTTTATCCGTTTTATCAATTACCATACTTTCAATTACTTTTTTTAACGCGGTTTACGTTTCTAATGTAGCATCTAAAAATACTGCTGAAACCTATAATATTAGAGCTTTAAAAATTCCTGATGGATTAACCTTTGCAGGAGAGAAAGTACCTACAGAACGTTTTGACATCAAAGAACGAATGGATCGAGAATTGTTAGTAAATACCTATTGGCAATCAAACGGTTTATTATTGATTAAGCGAGCACATAAATATTTTCCTATTATAGAACCAATGTTGAAAAAATACGGACTTCCAGACGACTTTAAATACTTGGCTGTTGCCGAAAGTGGATTAGAAAATAATTCATCCTCAGCTGGAGCCGCTGGTTTTTGGCATTTCTTAAAATCTTCTGGTAGAGAATATGGTTTAGAAGTAAATAGAAATGTAGATGAACGTTATAATTTAGAAAAAGCAACCAAAGTTGCTGCAGATTATTTAAAAAAATCTAAAGAACGTTTTGGAACTTGGACATTGGCAGCTGCGGCTTACAATGCAGGAAATGCAAGAATTTCTAGAAATTTAAAGAAACAACAAGTCGATGATTACTACGATTTATTATTAAATTCTGAAACATCTCGTTATGTATTTAGAATTGTTGCTTTAAAAGAAGTCTTATCAAACCCTAAAAAATATGGTTTTGAGTTTGATGATGAAGATTTATATACTTTACCAAAAACAAGAACAGTAAAAGTTGATACTGTAATCACAAACATTGCATCTTTTGCAAAACAATTCAATGTAAATTATAAAGAACTAAAGTTACACAATGCTTGGTTGCGAGAAAATAAACTGAATAATAAAAGTCGAAAGTTATACGAAATCAAAATTCCTGTAAAATAAAAAATTATGAATAAAATTTACCTTATATCTACTTAGTTGTAGGGATTGTTTGGCTTATTGATGGAATTACTAAGTTTATACAAACTGAAGAAGTTTACCATATTTTCTTAAGTTTTAATACCGAAAACAAATATTATTATCTAGCTTTTAAAGCTATTGTAGGTATTTTAGTAATCTTAGCTGGCTTAAGAAGATTGAAAGCTAACAAACAATAATTTAGATACAGCCCATAAAAAAAGCCTATCATAGTGATAGGCTTTCTTTGAAAAATTAACTTGTAGTATATATTAGATTACTCTTACGTTTACTGCGTTTAATCCTTTTCTTCCATCTTGTAATTCAAATTCTACTTCATCATTTTCACGAATTTCATCGATCAAACCTGATACATGTACAAAATGTTCACTGTTGTTTCCTTCTTCTACGATAAATCCAAATCCTTTAGATTCGTTGAAAAATTTTACGGTACCTTTACTCATAATATTATGTTATTGTGTTATCTATTTAATTATAGACAACGTTATTAAATTAGCTGCAAATTTACAGTAAATAATACACAAAACAAAAAATAAGTGATTTTATTTTAATTAAAGACAAAGAGCTGTTATCTAAGCTATTACCTTAACCCTTCCAACTATCCCAGTCGTTAATTGTACTTTTATACCATGAGGATGTGTTGCAGAGTTCGTTAAAATACGCTGAACAACACCATTTGTTAGCTCTCCACTTCTTTGATGTTGCTTTTGTACCACTCGCACTTCTACACCAATTTTAATATCTTTTCTGTTGGTTCCGTTCATGACTGAAATGATTTCTTCACCTCTTCAAACTCTTCTACAATTTCTTTTAAGACTTGTTTGACAGGTTTTATTTCGTGAATAATACCTGCGATCTGCCCAATTTCTAATTCTCCGTTTTGTAAATCACCTTCAAACATTCCTTTTTTGGCTCTTGCTCTTCCTAGTAATTCTTTAATATCTTCTAAAGTTGGGTTTTTCTGATATAATTCTTGAACTTCTTGATAGAATTTATTTTTCACCAAACGAACAGGCGCTAATTCTTTTAAAGTAAGATGAGTATCACCATCTTTCACATCTAAGATGGTTTGTTTAAAATTGGCATGTGCAGAAGACTCTTGAGTTGCAGCAAATCTACTTCCAATCTGAACTCCGTCTGCTCCTAATACCATAGCGGCTAACATTCCACGACCACTTCCAATACCACCTGCAGCAATTACAGGAATTTTTACCTGTTCTTTTACCATCGGAATTAAAGTAAATGTGGTGCTTTCCTCTCGTCCATTATGTCCACCTGCTTCAAAACCTTCACAAACCACCGCATCAACTCCAGCAGCTTCTGCTTTTAACGCAAACTTTACAGAACTTACTACATGAACTACGGTGATTCCTTTTTCTTTTAAAAAAGCAGTCCAGGTTTTTGGATTACCAGCCGATGTAAAAACAATTTTTACGCCTTCTTCTACAATGATGTTCATTAATTCATCAATCTGCGGATATAACATCGGCACATTAACTCCAAAAGGTTTATTTGTAGCTTTTTTACATTTTTGAATGTGCTCTCTTAATACATCAGGATACATAGAACCAGCGCCGATTAAACCTAATCCGCCAGCATTAGAAACTGCTGAAGCTAATCTCCAACCACTTACCCAAATCATTCCACCTTGAATAATTGGATATTGAATGTTAAAAAGTTGAGTGATTTTATTTATCATCGATCTATAAATTTCATGGAAAAATCTAATGGAATTGAATAGCTATAAGGCACTTTTCTATTCATAACTATTGCAGGAGTCCAACCTTTAATATTTTTAAAATAATCTCTAAGTCTTCTTTCTAATTGAGAAGGAATTTTATCGCTTGATGTAACATTTACCACATTTCCATAAACGTCAATATCAAAATTAATGACAATAAGTCCGTTAATTTGAAATCGTATTCTATTATGAATATCTCTTATTCGTTCCCAAAAATCTTGAATTCCACCTCCATTAAAAGATGGTTTTTGAAACTCAATTAAATCAGCTTGTAACTTCTCACCTGCTTCATTATAAAAAACAGTTTTCATCAATTTACCAGCGCTATAGTATTGTTTAGTTCCCAAAATACCATTGTAATGATAATATTTCCAAATTCCTGTTTTTAAGCCATCTTTATAGATTCCTTCTGTATCCGTTTTTTTTGTATCAAACCAAGAAGTAAACTTTCCAGATAAATTTCCTTCAGTAGTAAAAGTTTTTATTTCTGATAAATTTCCTTCTCTAGAAAATGTATAAAAAGTTCCTGTAGGAATTTCTTTTCTTTTATTATTATATTGACCTTTTTCTTTTATTTTACCATTTCTATAGTAGGCAGTATATTGCCAAAATCCACTCTTTTTAACAATAGTTTCAACAGAAAATGATTTGCTTTTTTTTGTGACATTGCCTTTAAAATCTAAATAATTAACTATTGAATCTTGAGCATAGGATTTTCCTAAAAAAAGTAAAAGTGTAATTAAAAATGCCTTTTTCATAATCTATTTTTAAGAAATAACTCCAGAACCTAATAATTCTTCATCTTGATACCAAGCAACAAATTGCCCTTCTTGAATTGCTGATTGTGGGTTTTCAAATTCTACGAAAATTCCATTTTCCACTTTATACAATATAGCTCGTTCCAAAGGCTGTCTATAGCGAATTCTTGCCTGTACTTCCATAGTCTCGTGTGGTTGTAATTTTAAATCTTCACGAATCCAGTGTTCTTCTTCATTGGTAACAAATAAAGCAGTTCTATACAAACCTTTATGGTTTTTACCTTCTCCTGCATAGATGATGTTCTCTTTTACATCGGTTTCAATCACAAATAAAGGCTCTTTGGTTCCTCCAACTGCCAATCCTTTTCTCTGACCTTTGGTAAAAAAATGGGCTCCTTGATGTTTACCTACTACTTTTCCGTCTCCTTGTTGGTATTGAAATTTTGTTGCGTAAAAATCTAATTCTTCTTCTTTTGATGAAAAAGAAGGGATTTCTCTTTTATAAATATCAGAATTATGACTGTCTCTTATACACATCTGACGCTGCCGACGATCTACTCTG
>CAJXRR010000096.1 GCA_913060575.1 uncultured Flavobacterium sp. | reverse complement strand
CGGCAGCGTCAGATGTGTATAAGAGACAGAAAATAACGTTTTTAAATATATTTGTATTCTCTTAAATTAATTTGAATTTTTTCTTACTTTACTACTACAATGTTAATCAAAAAACAATCGGAATCATCTTTACAAAATGTTAAAATAATATTCTTATAAATTGACTTACATTTGTGTAAAATCGTTTAAAAATGGCAAAAGAAAGACCTTTAATTTTAGTGACAAATGATGATGGAATAACTGCACCAGGTGTAAGATCATTAATACAGATAATGAATAAAATAGGCGACGTAGTTGTCGTTGCTCCAGATAGACCTCAAAGTGGAATGGGACATGCAATTACTGTTGATAATGTTTTACATTGTAATCCAATAACAATAGATGATGGACCTCAAATAGAATATAGCTGTTCAGGAACTCCTGCAGATTGTGTAAAAATGGCAATTAATGAAATATTAAACCGCAAACCAGATTTATGTGTTTCAGGAATTAACCATGGAGCAAATTCATCAATAAACGTCATATATTCTGGAACTATGAGTGCTGCTGTAGAAGCAGGAATTGAAGGTGTGCCAGCGATTGGTTTTTCTTTGTTAGATTTTAATTATCATGCAGATTTTAATCAAGCAAAAGAATTTATTAGTAGAATTACGTTAAGTGCATTAGAAAATGGAATTCCAGAAGCAACCGTTTTAAATGTGAATATTCCAAAACTAAAAAAAGAAGAAATTAAAGGAATCAAAATTTGTAGACAAGCAAATGGATATTGGCGTGAAGATTTTGATAAACGTAAAAGCCCGTTTGGAAAAGAATATTACTGGTTGTCTGGAGAGTTTGTCAATAAAGACAAAGGAGAAGATACTGATATTTGGGCATTAGAAAATGGTTTTATTTCTGTTGTTCCGGTTCAGTTTGATTTAACTGCGCACCATATGATTCAAAAATTAAATTCATGGGAAATATAAAAAAAGAGATTTCTATAGGTTTTTTGATCTCTTTATTTGCAACGGCTTGCGGTGTTTTTTTGTATTTACAATACTTTTCTAAATATGGATTTGATGAAACCGTTGAAATGATCAAAGAAGGAAATCTGTACGCTCAAGTTTTATCATTAGCTGCTTTGCCAAATCTATTTGTATTCTTCATATTTATTAAAAAGAAACAAGATTACAGAGCGAGAGGTGTACTCATTGCTTCTATCTTAATCGCTTTAGTTACTTTTGTATTGAAGTTAGCTTAAATAACTTCTATAAATAATTTTAGACACTTGAAATACTATATCATAGCAGGAGAAGCCTCAGGAGATTTACACGGTTCTAATTTGATGAAAGCTTTGTTGAAAGAAGACAATAATGCTGATATTAGATTTTGGGGTGGAGATTTGATGAGTGAAGTTGGCGGAACCTTAGTGATGCATTACAAAGAAAGAGCTTTTATGGGCTTTATTGAAGTCATTATGAATCTCAGAAAAGTGTTAGGGTTTATTAAGTTTTGCAAAAAAGATATTGCAGAATATAATCCTGATGTTATTATTTTTATCGATAATTCTGGTTTTAATTTACGAGTTGCAAAGTGGGCAAAAGAACAGGGTTTTAGAACGAACTATTATATTTCTCCTCAAGTTTGGGCATCGAGAGCCAGTAGGATTGAAAAAATTAAAAGAGACATCGATCAGATGTATGTCATTCTTCCTTTTGAAAAAGAATTCTATCAAAAATATAATTATGAAGTCAATTTTGTTGGTCATCCTCTTATAGATGCTATTGCGGATAGAAAGCAAGTTGCTATAAAATCCTTTAGAAAAGAACATCATTTAGGAGAGAAACCGATTATCGCTTTATTACCAGGAAGTAGAAAACAAGAGATTACAAAAATGTTGTCTGTAATGCTTTCTTTAGTGGATGATTTTTCTGAATATCAATTTGTAATTGCAGGCGCTCCAAGTCAAGATTTTTCTTTTTATCAATCTATCATAGGCTCAAAAAACATAGCATTTATAGATAATAAAACATATGACTTACTAAGTGTTTCTTTTGCAGCTTTGGTAACTTCTGGCACAGCCACTTTAGAAGCGGCATTGTTTAAAGTGCCTCAAGTTGTTTGTTATAAAGGAAGTAATATTTCTTATCAGATTGCAAAAAGAATCATAACACTAGCTTATATTTCTTTGGTGAATTTAATCATGGATAGAGAAGTCGTAAAAGAATTAATTCAAAACGATTTTACCAAGAAAAACCTTTCTGCTGAACTAAAAAAGATTCTTGATGAAAACCAGAGAGTCAAACTTTTTGAAGCCTATTACGAGTTAGAACAAAAACTAGGAGGTAAAGGAGCTTCAGAAAATACGGCTAAATCTATTGTTGCTCATTTGAAATAACGATTAACTTTTGCCAATATAACATTCTTAAAATTTTAGTAACTTTATCATGCTATGAAAAAGTTGCTAGGATATCTTCCCTTTCACTTTTTACTATTTCTTATACTCGGTATTTGTTGTCAGTTTTTTGCTGATGTCTTGGGTTTTGGGATAGTAACTATTTTGTGCATATTCTTTTCACTTTGTATTCTTAGTTATTTCATTAGAAAAAAGTCCTTGTTTATTTTTATGAGTTGGTTTGCATTCTTTTTATTAGGAATGTTGGTTGTTTATCTAGGAGATGAAACTAAGAATGAAAATTATTATGAAAGATTTTTGACAGATTCAAACACCTCGATTGTCAAAATTATCAAAGTTTTAAAACCAGGAAATTATAATTATAAATATAAGGCGACAGTTATTCAGGTTGATGATTGTATAACGATTGGAAGCGTTTTATTAAATGTTCAAAAAGACAGCCTTTTAAACACGCTTAAAGTTGATGATGAAATTCTATTGAAAGAAGAATTTATAGAAATTAATACATCTTTAAATCCTCATCAATTTGATTATAAAAGTTATTTGGCAAAGCAAGGAATACATCGTCAGGTTTTTATAGAACATCATGAGTTTTTGATGATAAAATCTAAGTCAGAATCATTGTTAGGAATCATTTATAATATCCGAACTCGTATTCAAAAATCACTACAGAGCTATCATTTTTCTGACGATGAATTAGCGGTGATGAATGCATTATTGTTAGGACAACGGCAAGATATTTCTAAAGAGTTAATTGACGAATACTCGAAAGCTGGTGCTATTCATATTCTAGCCGTTTCAGGATTGCATGTTGGAATCATTTTATTGATTATTTCGTCACTTTTAAAACCTTTAAAACGGATCAAAAGAGGAAAGTTTTTTAAACTCATTTTAATAGTTTTGTTTCTCTGGTTTTTTGCGCTTTTAGCAGGTATGTCAGCTTCTGTTGTAAGAGCTGTGACCATGTTTACTGCAGTTGCTATTGGTCAATTTTTAAATAAAAGAAATGCAATTGAACATTCACTTATTTTCTCGATGTTTATTTTATTGCTTTGCAAACCATTGTTTCTTTTTGAGGTAGGTTTTCAATTAAGTTATTTAGCGGTATTTGGGATCATTTGGATTCAACCTGTAATCTATAATCGCTGGAAACCAAGATTTTTATTACTCGATAAAGCTTGGCAATTAATTTCCGTTTCTATAGCTGCTCAACTTGGAGTTTTACCATTGAGTTTGTTTTATTTTCATCAATTTCCAGGATTATTTTTAGTGTCAAACTTAGTAATCATTCCTTTTTTAGGATTTATTCTAATCGGTGGAATTCTAATTTTAGCACTTGCTTATTTATCGATATTACCATATTTCTTAGCCGATTTTTATGGATTTATTATTTCCTTATTAAATAGTTTTATTGCTTTTATAGCCAAACAAGAGGAATTCTTATTTACTGCTATTTCATTTTCAGGATTAAAAATGATGACTACATATCTATTATTAATCTTCGGGTTTCAATTCTTTATCAAAACAAAGAGTAAACAATTTTTAATGTTTTTAGGTTCAATTTTACTTTTTCAGACGATCAACATATACGAGAAATATACAACCGAAAGTCAGCAAGAATTTGTGGTATTTCATAAGAGTAGGAATTCAATTTTAGGTCAACGAATTGGAGCGGAATTATTTGTCTATCATGATATGGATTCTCTAGAAATTGCAAAACAAAATCTTTTAAAAAATTACAAAGTAGGCGAGAATGTTCAATATAAATTACGAGAACAGTTGCCAAATGTATTTTATCAAAATGAACAAGCTATTTTATTAATTGATAGCTTGGGTATATACGATTTAGTTGGGCTGCAGAATCCGATTGTTATTTTACAACAATCACCAAAAGTTAATTTAGAAAGATTAATTGCTCAATTAAAGCCCAAACAAATTATTGCGGATGGTTCTAATTATAAAAGTTCAGTTTTACTTTGGCAACAAACCTGTCTAAAAACAAAAACTCCGTTCTGGTCTACTTACCAAAACGGAGCTTATATTCTGAAGTAAATTTATTTTATAAATTACTTTTAAAGTTTTTTACAAAATCTGCCCAAGCGTCTGTTTTGTATTTTTCTGACCCAAAAAACGTTACAACTTGTTCCATTATTTTTGGTTCTAAATATCCAGGAACTCTATCTAGTAATTGTAAATCTTCGTTCATAAAAACAGTTGTTGGATAACTAAGTTTTCCGTCTAATAGAGCTGCAGCAAATTCATTATAACCAGTTCTTCCAGAAGCTTTGAATTTAAAAGTATAATCATTGTAAACAAGATCTTCTTTTTGTTCTCCATTGAGTTTTACAGTATAAAAATTTTTGTTGATATACGCTGTTATTACAGAATCTTTAAAAGTGGTTCTATCCATTTTTTTACAATAGCCACACCAATCGGCATAGACAGAAATTAGCATAGGTTTCGGATTTGTTTTGTTAAGCTCAACGGCTTTTTCAAAAGAAATCCAATTTACTTTTTGAGCATTTACTTGAAATGTCAAAAAGAAAATAAAAAGAAGTATAACTATTTTTTTCATATGTCTTATAGGTCGTAAAAGATGAAACAAATTTACAAAAAAAGAAAGGCACCAAAAATGATGCCTTTCTGATGTTATTTTTTTAAAATGATTAACGTATACCGTGCATCATTTTTAATAATGTTTTGTTTAAAATAATCATTAATACACCAGCTCCCAGAGGGATGAATGTAAAAATTAAGAAGAAAGTAGCCATTCCGTACTCTTCTACAATTGGATCGATAAAACTCCCTGTAAAACCTGCGGTTAGATTTGCAATGAAATTGGCAACAAACCAAATTCCAAACATCATTCCAACTAACTTTAAAGGAGCTAATTTACTTACATAAGATAATCCAACTGGAGAAACACATAGTTCTCCTAAAGTATGGAATAAGTATGCTAAGATTAAGAAAATCATACTTACAGAAGCTGTTTTTGCTCCTAAAGGAATTCCCATAGATCCGTAAGCTAAAATTCCAAAACCTAATCCAAGTAAAATAAGTCCGATTGCAAATTTTATAGGCCCCGTTGGATTGAATTTACTTTGCCATATTTTAGAAAATAAAGGAGCAAATGCGATGATAAAGAACGAATTAAGAATACCAAACCAAGAAGCTTTCACTTCAGCAGTTTCTGCATCAAATTCTCTGTTTAACATCCAAATAACAATTCCCCAAATAATTATAAAACTTGTGGCTAATAATATATTGGATAAAGAATATTTTGAAAAAGTTTGTTTAAATAATGTAATTAAAACCCAGGTGATAATTAACATTGGTACAACGGTAAGTATCGTATTAAATACTTTAAAAACCATGGCTCCGTCACCAATCAGAACTCTATCTGTATAATCTGCGGCAAAAATTGTCATCGAACCACCAGCTTGTTCAAAAGCCCACCAGAAGAAAATTGTAAAGAAAGAGAATACTCCTATTACTATCAATCGGTCTCTTGTTACTTTAGATTTTCCACTATCTTCAATTACTTCTTCTATTTTTTCTACAGCATCTTCAACACTATCTTCTATAGCATCATCAAAATCTACCGTAGCTTTTGGAGATAATCCAATTCTTCCAAATATTTTTTGAGCAAAATAAAATTGTAGCATTCCAAAAAACATAAAAATTCCGGCTAATCCAAATCCATAATGCCATCCTACAGATTCTCCTATGTAACCACATAATAAAATCCCTAAAAATGCACCAGCATTAATCCCCATATAAAAGATCGTATATCCTGCATCTTTTTCTTTTCCTTGGGTTTTGTATAGTTGACCTACCATTGAAGAAATATTCGGTTTAAACAACCCATTTCCAATAATTAAAAGCCCTAAACCAAGATAGAAAAACATATCTGATGTAATTTCTAAAGCCATTGAAGCATGACCTAAGGTCATTAATAATGCTCCGGCAATTACCGCTTTTCTGTACCCCATTAATTTGTCAGCAATTAAACCTCCAAAAATTGGTGTAATGTATACCAAACCAGTATACCAGCCATATAATACCAATGCTTCAGCTCTTTCCCAGCCCCAGCCACCATCGTCTAATATTGCGGCGGTTAGAAATAATACTAATAGAGCACGCATTCCGTAGTAAGAAAAACGTTCCCACATTTCAGTAAAGAACAGTACAAATAATCCTGATGGATGACCTAATACTGTTTTTTGATTTGTTGCTGAACCTCCAAATTTAAATTCCATATAATTAATGTTAGTTAATATTTATCCTTTAATTTTAATGTCGTTGTCTTTTTTGCTATTCATGTTTTCTTGAATAAACGTTGTCATTTTTTTGTATAAATGTAAGCGTGTATTCTTTCCTTTTCTAATTCCGTGTGCTCTGTCTGGATACATCGCTAAATCAAAAGGTTTGTTTGCTTCTACTAATGCATTGATCATTCGCATAGAATTTTGAGCATGAACATTATCATCACCAGTTCCATGAACTAATAAATAATTTCCTTCTAGTTTATCTGCATAATTGATAGGAGAATTATCATCATAACCACTTGCATTTTCTTGTGGAGTTTGCATATAACGTTCTGTGTAAACAGTGTCATAAAAACGCCAAGAAGTAACCGGTGCAACAGCAATCGCTGTAGAGAAAATATCACTACCTTTTAAGATGCAATTGGTACTCATAAATCCACCATAACTCCATCCCCAAATACCAATATTTTCTTTGTCGATATAACTGCGTTCCGCCAATTTTTTAGCCGCAGCAATTTGATCTTCAACTTCAAATTTTCCTAGTTCTTTTTGAGTTACTTTTTTAAAATCTCTTCCTTTTAATCCAGTTCCTCGTCCATCAACACAAACAATAATCATTCCTTGTTGAGCTAATAGTTGATGCCAATAATCATTAGTGCCATTCCATTTGTTGGCAACTTGTTGCGAACCGGGACCAGAATATTGGAACATCATCATTGGATATTCTTTGTTTTTATCAAAATCAGCTGGTTTGATCATCCACATGTTTAGATCGTTTCCATTGATATTGATGGTAGAAAATTCTTTTGGACTCATTTTGTAATCAGCCAATTTTTCTTTTAAACTAGAATTATCCTTGATTACTTTTAGCATTTCACCTTCAGCAGAATATAAAGAATAAATTGGAGGAACTTCTGTGGTAGAATGCGTGTTGATGAAGAAATTAAGATTGTCACTAAATGAAGCAGTATTGCTACCAACATCATTGCTTAATATTTTTTTGTTTTTTCCATCAAGACCAATGCTGTAAATCCCTCTATTGATAGACCCATTTTCTACCGATTGATAATAAATGGTTTTTTTACTGTCATTATAACCGTAATATTTGGTTACTTCCCAATCTCCTTTTGTAATTTGGGTGATGAGTTTACCGTTAAAATCATAATGATAAATATGGTTAAAACCGTCTTTCTCACTAGTCCAAATAAAGCTGTTATCATCAAGAAAAGTTAAATCATCTTTTACATCAACATAAGCATCATCTGTCTCATTTAATAATAGAGTAGAGCTACTTCTTAGCGCAAATACTTTATGCAGTTTTAAATTATTCTGACGACGATTTAGTGTTGTAGCAACTAGAACATTATCATCGCTAGACCATTTAATTCTTGGGATGTATTCATAAGCACCTAAGCCAATTTTTTTAGTCACTTTATTTCCTATATTGTACATATGTAAAGACACCTTGGCATTATCTTCACCTGCTTTAGGATATTTAAAAACTTGTTCTGTTGGATATAATTCATTTCCTGTTACGCCCATAGAAAACTGTCTTACTCCAGATTCATCAAAACGTAAAAAAGCAATGAATTTACTATCATTGCTCCATTCGAATGCTTTTACAAAACCGAACTCTTCTTCGTAAACCCAATCAGTAGTTCCGTTAATAATATTGTTGGCTTTACCATCCTTAGTAATTTGTGTAATTACATTAGTTTTTAGATCTAGGATAAAAAGATTGTTATTTTGAGCATAGGCAACTTTTGTATTGTCTGGAGAAAAAGTCGGAACTTGAATGTCTTTTCCGATAAGACTGACTCTTTTAGTAGCTGTATCAAACACATAGAAAGTTCCTTTTTTTGACCATCTGTATATTTTTTTAAGGTCTTTTCCAAGAATGACTTTGGTTTCATCATTATTAAAACTATAGGACTTAAAATTACTAAGACGCCCCAGTGTTTTACCATCAACGATAGTAGCAACTTTTTCTAAAGTTTTATAGCTGTATTGATCTACTGTAGAGTTTCCCTCAACATCTTTATTTAAAAGAGAATAATAATCTCCATTCATGGAGTTAAGAGAATTCATCT
The DNA here is from genome assembly GCA_913060575.1 of uncultured Flavobacterium sp. Classification (GTDB taxonomy): domain Bacteria; phylum Bacteroidota; class Bacteroidia; order Flavobacteriales; family Flavobacteriaceae; genus Polaribacter. The sequence goes on along the minus strand of CAJXRR010000096.1, from coordinate 1,146 downwards.
TTTTGGTAGAAAAAGTACTTCCCCAGATGTCTTCTAAGGTTATTTCTTTCGTACCCGTTGTAAAATTTGATGTTGTAGAGTTTTCAACTTGATTGCAGCTAATCAAAAGTGTAATCGTTGCTAAAATGAATAGTTTCTTCATTCTATATTTCATATTTAGGAATTGATTGCCAAGTTTACGGAAAAATCAGCAAAAAACATCCTAAAAAACGTATAAATATTCAATTCATCATACTGTTTTCATTGATTCAATTATCTTTGCCTAACAATACAAAAAGACGTCCATGTCCAAAATTATTTCAGGATTTTCTAAACTCACCAAAGAAGAAAAAATTAATTGGTTGGCTACTAATTATTTTGCGAATCAACCAGAAATCATTTCAACAATTAAACAATACTGGAATGATGATAAAAAGTTGCAACAATTGCATGATGATTTTATAGAAAACACCATTTCTAATTTTTACATGCCTTATGGTTTAGCACCCAATTTTAAGATAAATAATAGAGAATATGTAATTCCTATGGTTGTTGAAGAAAGTTCTGTGGTTGCAGCCGCTTCTCTAGTAGCGAAATTTTGGAGTACAAGAGGAGGTTTTAAAGCTGAAGTGCTTTCTACTACTAAAATAGGTCAGGTACATTTTATGTATGATGGAGATAAAAGTGAATTGATACAGTATTTCAATTCAAAAAAAGAGCTTTTTAAAATAGCTACAGCATCCATTACAAAAAATATGGAAAAACGTGGTGGAGGTATTCTAGATATTCAATTGATAGATAAAACTGAGAAACTATCAAACTACTATCAAATTCATGTCACTTTTGAAACCGTAGATTCTATGGGGGCAAATTTTATTAATTCTTGTCTAGAGGCCATAGCTAAAGAATTTAGAAGTGATGCTGTAGAAATAGTAATGAGTATTTTATCCAATTACGTTCCAGAATGTTTAGTTAGAGCGGAAGTAAGTTGTACTATTGAAGAATTAGGTGGAAAAAATCCCCAACAATTTGCAAAGAAATTTCATCAAGCTGTTCAGATTGCTAGCGTAGAACCCCACAGAGCTGTCACACATAATAAAGGGATAATGAATGGTATTGATGCTGTCTCTTATACACATCTCCGAGCCCACGAGACCGTACTAGATC
>CAJXRR010000095.1 GCA_913060575.1 uncultured Flavobacterium sp. | reverse complement strand
GCTCGGAGATGTGTATAAGAGACAGTAATTTGTCTGATTAACATCCCGGAATAAAATTTTCCGCTTTTTCCTGTAAATATTGTGTATTCTGGTTTGTTTTCTTGCTTTGTGTCTTTTTTCATTAACATAACTTTTTTCTTCTTCTTTTTCTTTTTTCCTGAGCCTCCATAAAGCGAAGCTAGAATTGATTTTTTCTTTCCTGTATCTTTTTGAGCATTTGAATTATTTTTTTGAGCTTCTTTAGCTTCATCAGATAAATACAAATTGTCCCAAATATTGTTTTTATCTACTTTAATAACTCCAACTCGTTTATAAGATGTAATTCCATCTTCATCCATCATTTGCTCTAACACCTCAAACTTATCTCCTTTTTCAATTCCTTCTTTTAATCCTATTTTTGCTGAAATTGGATCTCCAGACAATAAAGGTGTTTTCACTCTAAACTCCTCAAAAGTTCTCTGCAATTTACCAATATTTTTATCTACGGCTCTAATGGTTGCAATTTCAATTAATTGATCATTTGTTTTTGTAGTAAAAATAGTAGACTGTAAGTTATTTCTTGAAACTTCACTTCCTACATATTTTAATTTAAACATCGATGTTTTATCAAATGCATCACTCCTTTTAGAATCAGGGTTTGAAGCGTCTACCCAATAATTACTGTAAAAATTATCAGCAGTTTCATCATCCCAAACTAACTTATATAAATAGGTCGTTGTTCTTACATAATACCCTTTTCCAATAACATCGGAAGCTAATTTAGCGGTTTGTGCAACAGAAGCGATATCGTCTGCTCCTGGTATAAATGAAGCAACACTTGCAATAGCATTAAGGAAACCTCCTCTTTTCTTTGCTGTTTTCTCTTTGTTTGTGTATTTGTAATCATACACAATAATAAATGTATTTCCTATTAATTCTGTTCCTGCATCTTTTAATAAGGCTTTTCCTCTAATAGAATTGTCTGCAAGTTGCTTACTTAAATCTGACGCGTTGTATTGCCCTCTTGCCGCTACTAAATCCATATTAAAAGAACCGTCTGGTTGTCTGTTAAACCATTTTGCAACCAATTCTCTAGCAACATTGTTTTTATTTAAATAGCCTTCAATTACTTGAGTTTGGTCTTTTTCTCCGTGTTTTCCTGGGATTAAATAAGGACCGATATTATGATTGTTGAATTTTGGCGATAATTCCGTATCACCAAATGCATTACGAATAACATTATTTAACTCTCTTTTTTGATCATTAATCATTAAGGTATATAATGAGCTTCTTCTATACTTTAAAGCTGCAAAATCTTTGTACTCATCTTCTAAATCTTCTACATCCGTTCTTTTTCCTGTAGTTGAGACTGTAGCATCTGTAGAAACGACAGTAGAATCTTTTTTAATAGCTCCCTTATTCTTTAAGATTTCTTGAAATGCTTGATCTCTTTTGTTTAGATAATTTGTTGAAACACTCGTTTTTGATGCATTGGTTCCTGTAGCATCTGTAGAATCAACAACTGTGGTATCTGTATTTGTAACTACACCGCCAATGCTTTTAAATTTCTCTTCATGCTTTGATTTAGACATTGGAATACTCGCAATTTGTCTTGCCGCAATTTCATTGTCATCTGCAAAGTAAGAATCAATCATTCCATTATAGGTAATCTCTTCTGTTTTAACAGAGCTTAACATCGTTGTACCGCCTGTTACTTTTGTGTTTGAAGTTTGGTGTAAAGATGTTAATACACCATTAATTTCTCTATAATCTGTAATATAGGTTGTAGATTCTGATGTTTTATTTTTAATATAAGAACCAATCAGTAGGCCTGTTTTTACACTATAATATTCTTTAATGTTTGTTACAATTCCTGTTGTAACTAATTTATTAGTCAACTCATAACATTGCTCCCCATTGAAAGTTTGAACAGTGACTTTTTTACTGTATGTACTTAAATTATCCGTATTTGGAAAAAGACGAATAGTGCTTTTGTACAAGTTAATCATATTTTGATCAAAGGGAGTTTTAGAACCAAATGCAGAAAGGTATGTATATCCTTCATTTCCATCAAAATAAACTTTTGACTGTAATGCATCATTAACTCCAGTAATAGATACAATTTTACCTTCTTTAGTGATGGCTTGTATCATCTTTGACTCCATGTTTGTTTGTTTCCCTCCCATATTCATAGAAGTCATCATGGAGGTCTTTTGAATTTTATTTTCAATTTTCTGAAGAGATTCTTTGCCCCCTATAGCATCAACATACTTGTTAAGTACGGTTGCAACAGTGACAGATTTAATTGAATCTTTATTTTTTTTCTCTTGAGAAAAAGAGTTTGTAGATGCCACCAGAAATAAGGCAACAAGGCTAAGAGTAGAAAATTTCATAGCTTTTAAGTAAGGTTTTATGAGTTTGTAATTGTTAGTTCCCGCAATATAAGGAAAAATTGAAAAAAAAAGTCAATTGAAAGGAAATCAATCAGCTGACAAATTAAAACGCTAGTTGTATTTTAACTTAAAACCAACAAAGGAATACTACAGTGAAATTCAGATTTTAACACCGTATTCTTTTCCCAAAGCTTTTTAAAGAATCCTCTTTTACGTCTAAATACGCATAATAAATCTGGGTTGTTCGTTTGAAAATGCTCTAAAACTCCTTGAAAAGTAGTTACATTCTCAGAAATAGTAAGTGTATTCTGAATCGCTTTTAAAGCATCATCTAAGATAAGGTCTTCTTCTTTGTAATCTGGAGTTTTTACCTGTAATAGATTCACTTTGGTATTGAAAGCTTTTATAATTTCTAATAAAGGAAATAACACACCTTTTTTATCTATTTTACCTGATTTAAAAGCGGTTAAGGCTAATTTAAATGGTTTAAATTTATATTGTTCTGGAACAATTAAGACAGGGATTTCTGTTTGTTTTACAATACTTCCAGAAGTACTTCCAAGAAAAACTTCATCTTTTATTGAATTACTTCTTGGGCCAACTACGATTAAATCTATTCCTAATTCCTCCTGTACCGCATTGATACTTTCAATGGTCCCCCCTTTTGCAGAAATCATTTTCACATCAACTCCTTTCCTATCTACAGAATTAATCATCATCTGTATATATAAATTTGTTTCTCTTGCTACAATATCATTAATGTTGATAATGGTCCCTGCTTTTGATAATACTTTATAAGCTCTAAAAACAAAAACTTTAGCATTGACTTCTTTTGCAAAATCAATAGCATATTGAAGCGTGTTGGATGCATTTGTAGTTGAGCCGATAGGAACTAAAATATGTTTCATGATTTTTAGAAATAAAATTAGCGTTTAGATTTTATAATTCTAACACAAAGGTACATTTTTTTAGAGGATATAAATTTCTTCCACTGCCATATTGTAACTTTGCAATTGAATTTTTTTTCTTTGAATACAGACATTAGTTTTAAGCGAATTAACAAGTTAGCTATTCCTGCTTTAATAGCCGGAATCGCAGAACCCTTTCTTTCTATAACCGATACTGCCATTGTTGGAAATATCAATATTAATGGATTAGAAAGTTTGGCTGCGGTTGGAATTGTAGGCGCATTTATCTCGATGTTAGTTTGGGTTTTTGGCCAAATTAGAAGTGCTATTTCTTCTATTGTTTCTCAATATTTAGGAGCAAATAAGTTAGATGAAATAAAGACATTACCAGCTCAAGCAATTGCAATAGTCGTTACAGGAAGCTTCATCGTTTTAATGATCACCTATCCGTTTGCAAAGCAGATTTTTAGTTTTTATAATGCGTCTGGGATCATCTTAGACTATTCTGTAGAGTATTATAAAATTAGAATTTTTGGTTTTCCGTTTTCCTTATTTGTTTTTGCGGTTTTTGGTGTTTTTAGAGGCTTGCAAAACACTTATTATCCAATGATTATTGCCATTTTTGGAGCCTTACTAAATGTGGTTTTAGATGTTGCTTTTGTCTATGGTGTCGAGGATTTTATTCCCGCAATGGATATAAAAGGCGCTGCATATGCAAGTGTTATTGCGCAAATTAGTATGGCTATTTTAGCAGCATTTTTTCTTTTAAAGAAAACGAGTATTTCATTAAAAATAACATTGCCTTTTAATAAAGAAATACCAAAATTAGTTGGTATGGTTTTAAACTTATTTGTAAGAACAATTGCTTTAAATTTAGCGCTCTATTTTGCCACATCCTATGCAACAAACTATGGGAAAGAATACATTGCTGCTTATACTATTGGCATTAATATTTGGTTTTTAGGCGCTTTTATTATTGATGGTTATTCTAGTGCAGGAAATGTTTTAGCAGGCAGATTACTTGGGAGCAAAGAATATAAAAAACTTCTTGAGTTAAGTAATCAATTGATTAAATACGGACTAGTTACTGGTTTATTATTAACGGGTCTAGGCTTTCTCTTTTACAACGAAATTGGTTCGCTTTTTATTAAAGATCAGACAGTGCAACAAGAATTTAATAAGGTCTTTTGGATCATTCTTGTGATGCAACCTTTGTGTGCAATTACTTTTATTTTTGATGCTATTTTTAAAGGAATGGGAGAAATGGCTTTTTTAAGAAACCTGCTATTATTCTCAACGCTTATCGTTTTTATTCCATCCTTACTCATTTTTGATAATTATGATTACAAATTATATGGAATTTGGTTCACCTTTATCCTTTGGATTGCAGCTAGAGGAATTCCTTTAATTCTAAAATTTAGAAGAAAGTTTTTACCCTTGATTGAAAAGAAGTAATTTTGACGAAATATTTTCTATGAGTACAATTAGAATCACCAAGCAGTTTAATTTTGAAACCGGTCATGCACTGTATGGTTATGACGGTAAATGTAGAAATGTTCACGGACATAGTTATAAACTTTCGGTTACTGTTTCTGGAATTCCTATTGACGACACTTCACATGTGAAATATGGAATGGTGATCGATTTTTCTGATTTAAAGAAAATTGTAAAAGAAGAAATAGTTGATTTGTTTGATCATGCAACGGTTTTCAATAAAAACACACCACACGTTGAATTGGCGAAAGAATTAAGTGATAGAGGTCATCATGTAATTTTAGTAGATTATCAACCAACAAGTGAAATGATGGTGATTGATTTTGCAAAAAAAATAAAATCTAGACTGCCAGAAAATATTCATCTTTTTTCTATCAAACTTCAAGAAACAGAGACTTCTTTTGCAGAGTGGTTTGCAAGCGAAAATTAATATTTACTTTCCGTTAAAGTGATTCATCGTATTATTAGTGCCATCGGTTCCAAAAGACAAGATCGCATTTGTAGCCATCGGAATTCTCTCGATAAGCTGACTTTCTTCATCTTTATTCCACTGACCTAACACAAAATCAACTTGACGCCCTTTTGGGTAATTTCCTCCTACTCCAAAACGAAAACGAGTATACTGCTGAGTATTCAGTTTTTCTTGAATGTCTTTCAGACCATTATGTCCTCCGGCACTTCCTTTTGTTTTAATTCTGATGGAGCCGAAATCAATATTAACATCATCAGTTACTATTAATACGTTTTCTAATGGAATTTTTTCTTGAGACATCCAATACTTTACAGCTTTTCCGCTCAAATTCATATAAGTACTGGGCTTTAATAAAGTGAATGTTTTTCCTTTGTGCCTAAAGCGAGAAATATCTCCTAATTTTTCAGTTTCAAATTTTGCCTCCAAATCCTTTGCTAAAGCATCTAAAATTTGAAAACCAATATTATGCCGTGTATTTGCATACTGATCACCAATATTACCAAGACCAACAATTAGAAATTTTTTCATGATTTGTTCTCTGTTTCTTTTCATCCTCAAGAAAAGAATGCAAAGAGTTTCATTTTGTAAAAATAGGAAAATAAAAAAGCGCTACAGATGTAGCGCTTTCATTTAAAAAATATTTAATTTTTTATGCTTCTGCCGGAGCTGTTTCAGTAGATGAATCTGCTGAAGCTGCTTCTGCATCTGCTGCATCATCTTCTTCAATTGCATCTGCCACAGCATTACGTGAAGTTCTAACTTGAACAACTACTGTATTGTCTGGGTGCATAAATGTATAATCGTCATTCTTTAATTCTGTAACAAATAACTTATTTCCAATTTTTAATTTAGAAATATCTGCGTTTACGAAATCTGGTAATTTACCAGGAAGTGCTTTAATTTTTAATTTACGGTTTGTAAAACGTAAAGAACCTCCATTTAAAACTCCTGGAGAAGTTCCTGTAAGTTTCACCGGAATTGTCATTGTTACTTCTTTATCATCAAATAATTGATAGAAATCTACGTGTAAAATTCTATCCGTTACTGGATGAAACTGAATATCTTGCAAAATAGCTGCAAATTTGTGTCCGTCAAGCTCAATCATTGCTGTATATACATTTGGAGTATACACCAATTTTTTGAACGCTTTTTCTTCTGCAGAAAAATGAACTGGCTTATCTCCTCCGTATATAACGCAAGGAACCATACCAGCATTACGTAAGGCTTTCGTTGCTACTTTACCTACGCTTTCTCTTTTTGATCCTTCGATTGTAATTGATTTCATTACTTTTTATTAATTATTATTATTATTTGTTTTTGTCAACAACCTTTTTGGTGGCTGAACGTAGCCGAAGCTACATTAAAAATTGATCACTTATCGATGTATTGTGCTGAACTTTGTTCATAACATCAGCGAATAAGGGCGCGCAAGTTACAACTTTTATTTTAGATATCTGCTTCTTTAATGGAATTGTATCAGAGACAATTAGCTCGGTTAATTTAGAGTTTTGAATCTTCTCATAAGCATCTCCAGAAAGTATTGGATGGGTACAAATTGCACGCACACTTAAGGCTCCTCTTTCCATCATTAAATCGGCTGCTCTAGTTAACGTTCCTCCGGTATCAATCATGTCATCAACAAGAATTACATTCTTCCCTTTTACATCACCAATTAGTTCCATGTGACCAATTACATTGGCTTTCTTTCGTTGTTTGTAGCAGATAACAACATCAGACATTAAATATTTAGAATAGGCATAGGCTCTTTTAGAACCTCCCATATCTGGGGATGCAATGGTTAAATTATCTAATTTTAAATCGTTGATGTAGGACATAAAAATGGTAGAAGCAAACAAATGGTCAACAGGTTTTTCAAAAAACCCTTGAATTTGATCTGCATGTAAATCCATCGTCATTATTCTTGTGGCTCCAGCTGCCTGAATGATATTTGCTACCAATTTTGCTCCAATCGCAACTCTAGGTTGGTCTTTTCTATCTTGACGTGCCCATCCAAAATAAGGCATCACAGCTGTGATGTGTCTAGCAGAAGCTCTTTTTGCAGCATCTAACATTAGTAACATCTCCATCAAATTATCGGCCGTAGGAAATGTAGAACCAATAATAAAAACTCTTCTTCCTCTTACTGACTCTTCAAAAGCTGGTTGAAATTCACCATCACTAAAGTGTGTTGTTTTTACTTTTCCTAACGGAACCCCATATTCTTTAGCGATTTTTTCAGCTAATACCATGCTTTGAGAGCATCCAAAAAGCTTGGGAGTTAATTGATTTTCTGACATTTAGTTGTGTTTGTGTTGTTGTGAAGAACAAAAATAAAATTATTTGATGAGTTTTACCGAATAAATCCCACAATAGTAAAATATTTTTTAAATTCGCAGTCCTATTATAATGCTCGAGTGGCGGAATTGGTAGACGCGCTGGATTCAAAATCCAGTTCTTTCGGGAGTGTGGGTTCGATTCCCACCTCGAGTACAACAAAAAACCTCAACATCTTTATACACAAAGAGTTGAGGTTTATTATTTTAATGATTAGAATGGTGATAAAACTTTCAGATTCAATTAAAATAACTGTTTACAAAAAAAGAATTCCTTTTGACAGTATGTACCACTTATACTATTCCTTGTTTTAGATAGCATTTGCATAAGGCAAGGATCTTGTGTAGCAGCTCTTTTTAATTTCTTATCTCTTTATACGTTTAATTACAAGAGTTCGGAAAATTAGGTTTAGGTTGCGTCCATTGTGGTATATCTATTGAGAACGTATGACATTTCCAACTTCCTGTTACACTACTCACATCCCAAGAACTTAAATCTTGATTGAAAGAGGTTGCCTTTAAAAACATCCCTTCCATATCAGTAACACTACTCACATCCCAAGAACTAATATCTTGATTGAAAGAGGATGCATTAAAAAACATAGTTCTCATATCAGTAACACTACTCACATCCCAAGAACTAATATTTTGATTAAAGGAAGTAGCCCTATTGAAAACGCCTAGCATAGTCGTAACACTACTCATGTCCCATGAACCAATATCTTGATTAAAAGAATTAGCCTCACTAAACATAAAATCCATCTCTAAAACATTACTTACATCCCACGAACTTATGTCTTGATTAAAGGAAGTAGCACTATTGAACATGCCTCCCATAGTCGTAACATTGCTAACATCCCATGAACTTATATCTTGATTAAAAGAATTAGCCATGGAGAACATCCCGAACATAGTCGTAACACTACTGATGTCCCATGAACCAATGTCTTGGTTAAAAGAATTAGCCTCACCAAACATCAATGCCATGTCTGTTACAACACTCACATCCCATGAACCGATGTTTTGATTGAAGGAGGTAGCCATATTGAACATGCCTCCCATAGTCGTAACATTGCTAACATCCCATGAACCAATATCTTGATTAAACTGCTCTTTATCTTTAAAAAGAAGATACATGTTTTCAATCTTTGAAGTACACACTTTAGATACATCTTGATTATCTTCAATCATAGATTTTAGTGTGTTTAAATCTACGATAGTATAATCAACCCCATTAACTTTTCCACTCTGTCCTATGGCAGCCCAATCTTTTGCTTTAACTGTAACTCCATTAGCATCAAGATAAACAGGGTTATTGTCATCAGCATCAGTATTAGCATCTGTATTGTCTGAATTAGAGCAGCTAAAAGTAAGCACTGCAAACATGAGGTAAATAATTTTCTTAATCATAATAACTTTTTAGTTTTTTTAAGTTTCCTTCTACTACGCAACTATTGAGCCACATTTTAAAATTATACAACAATTGCTTGACAATCCTAAGATGAAATAATTCTAACAGACATAACAAAAACCGTTAAATAACTGTAATGCAATAACAAAAGGCTAAGACCTTGTTTAGCTCCTCTTTTTAATTTCTTATCTCTTTATACTTTTAATTACAAGAGTTTGGGAAATTAGGTTTAGACAGTGTCCATTGAGGAGTGTATCTTGAGAAACCTTGACAGTGCCTTGTACCTGTTAAATTGGCAACATCCCAAGGACTTAAATCTTGATTGAATGATGTCGCGCGCAAAAACATAATATCCATAAGAGTCACATTACGAACATCCCAAGAACCAATATCTTGGTTGAATGAATGCGCATCATTGAACATACCGCCCATAGAAGTTACCTTACTAACATCCCAAGAACTAATATCTTGGTTGAATGCGTGCGCATCACTGAACATCAAGTCCATAGAAGTCACATTACTAACATCCCAAGAACTAACATCTTGATTAAAAATAAATTCATTTTCAAAGAGTGTGCCCATAGACGTAATCTTCGAAGTACACACTTTGGAAACATCTTTACCCCATTGAATCATAGATCTAAGTGTACTAAAATCTACAATGGTATATTCAATTCCATTAACTTCTCCAACCGCTCCTATTTCAGCCCATTCCTTTGCCTTAACTGTAACTCCATTGACGTCAAGATAAACAGGGTTTTCAGCCTCTATATCAGTAATAATATCGGTATTGTTTGAATTAGAGCAGCTAAAAGAAAGCACTGCAAACAGGAGGTAAATATTTTTTTTAATCATAATAACTTTTTAGTTTTTTTTTAAGTTTCCTTGTGAACAACAATTCTTGTGCCACATTTTAAAATCATGCAATAATTGTTTGACTATGCTAAGAACTAAGAGCTCTAAAAGACACAAATAAAAAAACCTAATTCACTGAATTTAATAAAGACTGTCTCTTATACACATCTGACGCTGCCGACGATCTACTCTGTGTAG
>CAJXRR010000094.1 GCA_913060575.1 uncultured Flavobacterium sp. | reverse complement strand
CAGCGTCAGATGTGTATAAGAGACAGGCAGAATTGATATGCGAAACTCTGAATTGTGAAAAAGGATTTGAAATCTCAAAATACGAGAAACTGAAAGACTCATACCGAATTGAAATTATTGGAAAAATGGCTGACCAAAATAATTCGATTTCAGAATCAATTGAATTGACTGACAGAATTTGTTCGCCTTGGATTGTGAATTTTGACCGAATAGAAAACGAGGTAGAATTGATATTTAATAAATCGGAATTAACCAACTATCAGAAAGAAAATTTCAATACTCTGAATTGGGCAAATTTTGGAATAGAAAAGTAATAAAAACTGGCTACAACAAAGAACTGAGTTAAAAAACAACGTTGCCCTCATTTTTTAGACCATCAACGATTTTTATCATTTAAGAGATTTTTTTAACCTAATATCTATCCATTTAAAAACTTATTGTTTATTCATATATTTATAAAAAAAAAGTATGAAAAAAATTAAACTTTATTTTACCGCATTACTTGTCCTCTCAGTTTTAAACGGATGTACTAATAATGAGTACGCATTTCCTTTTATTAATATTGAAGAAGTCGCAGTTGCTTGTACTTTTAAAGGTGACATTCATTTACAAACTCAAGCAGATGTTGATAATTTTATTCTAAATGAGTATTGTATTGTTGATGGAAATTTAACCATTGGAGATGCTGTAAGTCAACAGTCTGATATCATAGACCTGAGCGGATTAGCTTCTTTACATAAAGTAAATGGCTTCTTACGGATTCGAAGGAATTGGCAATTAACCTCATTAAATGGTTTAGAAAATGTTTTCCATGTAGGTGGTTATCTTTTGGTTGGTTCTTCTGCTGTAGAAAATCTAGATGTCTTTCAAGACAATACATTTGTAGGCGAAAGTATATTTATAGATGTTTCCGCTGGAGTTACTTCTATTGGAAGTTTTAAAGACATTACAGAACTTGATGCTTTATCAATATCTGGATTTAGCATACCTGATTTAAGTGCTTTTTCTAATTTAACTAAAGTAAACAGCGTTCAACTTACTGGCGGAAATAGAAATATGCAAGGTCTTAACAAATTAGAAAGAGTTGAAGATGCTTTTTGGGTAAATGGCGGAAGTTTAGAATCTTATGATGGATTAGATGCACTAAAGTATGTTGGTGGTCGATTCTGGATTTATCAAAATCCTTTCATTACTGATTTATCTGGACTAGAAAGTATTGAGACTATTGGTTTATTGGAAATCTCAAATAATCCTAATCTTCAATCTTTACAAGGGATAGAAAATCTAAAAAGTACTCCAATAGGAATAGACATTAAAGACAATCCTAGATTAACTTCTCTAGTAAGCTTTAACAACTTAAGTATTGGGCAAGAAATTGAAGGAAACGGAATTGGAATTAGGAATAACGATGCTTTAACCAATTTAAATGGTTTTGAAACAATTTCAAATTTTACAGGTTTAGTTGCCGTACATGATAACGATATTCTAAGAGATTTATGTGACTTACAATCTATTTTTGTTAATGGAACTATTGGTATAGTTAGAATAGAAGATAACTTTTTAAATCCAACACAAACAGATTTAGAGATCGGCACAAATTGTAGTATTTAATAATCAAAACAAACATTCTTTAATGCTTAAATTCTTTGGTACAATCCGTAAAAATCTATTGATGAAAAATCAATCTTCAAAATATTTTAAATACGCAGTAGGCGAAATTATTTTAGTAGTCATCGGAATTTTAATTGCGCTACAGATAAATAATTGGAATACACAAAAAAATACTTCCAATACAGAGCTTGAAATTCTTGATCTAATGCAAAAAAACTTGAATTCTGATTTAGAAGACATGAAAGGAAATCTTGATTTTTATAAGATCCGACAAAGAGCAACAATCATGGTGCTTAAAAAACTTACTGACCCTGCTTTTGAAAACGATTCTTTACCTTATTCTTATGCAAACCTGGGTCTTCATCCGTATTTTATCGAAATAACTTCTGCATATGAAAATCTAAAATCTATTGGTTTTGAGATTATAAAAAATGATCGTTTAAAAGAAAATATCATGCATATTTACAGCAATAGATATCAATGGATAGAAAACCTTGAAAATGATCATTCTAATTTCTACAAAACAAAATTAGAATCTTTATTAATAGAAAATTTTATTCATGAATCATTAACAGATAATGCGAAACCTATTAATATCAAAGAACTACAGAATAACCATGTTTTTAAAGAAACTCTAAAATATAGTCTAGGCTGGCTGACTTATATTATAGAACGCTATAAAGTAATGATCATTGATGTTGGCTTACTTAAAGAGCAAATAAATACTGAATTAGAAGAAAGAAAGTAACTCATTTAAAATAGTAAATTATACCATTTTGCTACACTTACAAAATTTTAAAGAAGATGTTTCTGGCTTCAAACTCCCAGAAAAATTTACATTTCCATTTTATTACGAGCCTCATGATATTGCAAAAATTGCTGTAAAAGAAATCCAAGAATATTTAGAAAACCAAACCGATTTTGAACATAATTTTGGATTCAATTCTAATACCAAAGAATTAGCCATCGGAAAAATGTTTGGTGTTTTAGTTGTAAAAAATCGACAAAATGAACTCGGATATTTAGCTGCATTTTCTGGAAAATTAGCTGATAAAAGTTTGCCTACAAAATTTGTGCCTCCCATTTTTAATATGAGAACCGAAGGCAGTTTCTATATCAAAGGAGAAAAAGAGATTGAAGAAATTGGAGAAAAAATAAGTCTTCTAAAGAAAGACAAAAAGTATATATCTTTAAAAAAATCTTTAAAAAAACTCACAAAAACTATTGAAGATGATTTAGCTTTCCAAAGAAAGAAAATGAAAGCAAGCAAACTAGATCGTAGATATAGAAAAAGAAATGCCAAAAAAGAATTGAATGCAGAAAATTATAAAACTTTCTCTCAAGAGCTAGTACAAGAGAGTTTTAATGATCAATTTTTCTACAAAGAACTTGTAGAGTATTATGAAGCAAAAATTGAAAAAAATCAGCAACAGCTTAGTGATTATGAAAACCGTATTCAATCTCTGAAAAAACAAAGAAAAAAAACCTCCGCAGTGCTTCAAGAAACCTTGTTTGGTAAATATCAATTTCTAAACAAACAGAAAGAAGAAAAAGCGTTGCTAGATATTTTCAACAATCCGTTAATAAAACCTCCCGCTGGAGCTGGAGATTGTTCTGCTCCCAAATTATTACAATATGCTTTTCAGTTCAATTTAACTCCCATTGCTATGGCAGAGTTTTGGTGGGGAATTTCACCAAACTCAGAAGTTAGAAAGCATAAAAATTATTACCCCGCTTGTCAAAGTAGATGTAAGCCTATTTTAACACACATGTTAAAGGGTGTTGAAATGGATACCAATTTATTGATAGAAAATCTAGCAGAACAACAAGAATTAGAAATTATTTTTGAAGATGATGTAATTCTAGTGGTTAACAAACCATCTGAATTTTTATCAGTGCCAGGAAAGGAAATTAAAGATTCTGTGTATTCAAGAATCAGAAAACAATATCCAAATGCTACCGGACCTTTAATTGTACATCGTTTAGACATGTCTACCTCCGGAATTTTAGTGCTCACAAAAACTAAAGAAGCCAATAAAATAGTACAAAGTCAGTTTATAAAAAGAACCATTAAAAAAAGATATGTTGCTTTATTAGATGGAAGTTTAACTGAAAAAAACGGTGTTATCAACCTTCCTATTCGTTTAGATATTGATGACAGGCCAAGACAATTAGTAGATTTTACCAACGGTAAACCTGCTGAAACTAAATGGACAGTTGTAGCACAAAAAGACAATAAAACCCGTGTTCATTTTTTTCCAATAACTGGAAGAACACATCAATTAAGAGTTCATGCTGCACATAAAGATGGGTTGAACACTCCCATTATTGGCGATGATTTGTATGGAAAAAAACAAGATAGATTGCATTTACATGCAGAGTATATCGAATTTGAACATCCCACAACAAAAGAAAAAATGAGTTTTACTGTTGCACCAGATTTTTAAAAAATTACTTTACAAAACGATAAGTAACTTTTATTAAAAAAGTATTGTCTTTTTTTTGATTTAACACCTGGTTTCTTAAAGAGCTACCAAGTCTTTCTCCTGGATCTTCAGAACCTACGACACCTTGTGCCCAAACCAAGAAAATTTCTGAACCTGGAATGTATTCCCATCGTGCAACCAAATTAGATCTGAATTGTACAAAAGAAAAATCGGGTTTATCAAACGTGTAATCTTCTGTAGCATCCCTGTTTTCATCGATAGAAAAAATAGCATTTCCATCCGTATCAATCGTTTCAGAAATTTGATCTGAGCTATAAAAATTTACACGATCATTAATACTAGATGCTATAGAATTATTGACAAAATTGAAATTAGAATATCTTCCTCTAGAAATAAATGGTTGTCCATAAAACTGAATAGACATATTAGGATTAATACTGTAGGTTAATCTTAATGTAGTGGTGAATTCATCATTTTTAATATTCCCAAGAATATATCGTTGATCATTTCCAAAATCTTCTGTAGAAACATATTGAGCTCTGTCTTTTGTAATTTCCAACTGATTTTCTAATGAAATATTTAAGGCATCTACCGGTTGATAATTAAAACTAATGGTATAACGATTTCTATTGAAAACTTCTTCGTCAGAACTTACATTTGTGTAACGCACTCTAAAACTTAATTTTTTACTTCTATCCGACCCAAAACCTCCAAAAAGATAACTATTGTTTGCACTTCTCCATCTAGGACCTCCTCTTAAAAAAGCGTTTGTAAAGCGATTATTATTCACTCCAATTCCTAAATCTGAAGACCAATTATTAATCCAACTTACATCTCCTTGTATCTCAAACTTTACTCTGTTTAAATTTCCTTGAAAATCATAATCAGTAGACTGCTCACCTCTTAAGCGTATGTTTCTATAGATATCTGTTGGTACTTGCCATAAATAGGTAAGATTCGTAAATTGAATGATTTCATCTGTTCTACGTAAAAACCCTACATCGTTTAATTCTAATTCTGGAGATCTCCAGATAAAACCACCGTTATATCGCCAATTTCCTCCACCCGCTTTTCCTATTTCAATTCTTCCTCCTGTACCGGTTAAAGAAGTTCTGGTTGGATCTACAGAAACATGGGTTGCATCTGTTCTTTGAAATAATCGAGTAATAGACCGCTGTGTTAATTCGATGGCTTCAGGGCTTCCTAAAACGTGACTTAGAATAACATTTCCGTCAATATAATAATCTCTATTATTCCAATTGTGTTGAAAATCAATTCCACCTGTATAAGCCGCTTTGTGCAATTCAGAAAAATCTCCATCCAAATGACGATTAGTTGCCGTAAAAATTCCGCCAAAAAAAGTATTCCTTTCATTGAAGTCTTTTTGAGCTCTCAGAACTAAATAATTTGTCAATGGCTCCACAATTTGCTCTCTAGTACCACCATCAGTCTCTCTGATTTCTGCAAATTCATTGGCAGTAACACTCTCTAAAATTCCAAGTGACCATCCGTTTTGTGTTTTTCCTGAAAATTTTGCAGCACCTAAAATTGTTGAGTTTTGAGGAACTTTTCCAAATTCACCTACTCCTAAATTTGCATCTCTGTGTGGATTTCTTCCAATTCTTCTGCTGTAAAAAAGATTGTCTCTTCCATTAGCAAATTCAAAATCGAAAATGTTTTTGTTTTCAACAAAAAAGGGTCTTTGTTCTGGAAAAAATATTTGAAATCCATCTAAAGCAATAGCTCCAGGATCAGCTTCCACTTGTCCAAAATCTGGATTGATGGTTAAATCTAATGTCAAATCATTAGTGATTCCTATTTTAGCGTCCAAACCACCATTTACTTTAAAATCACTTCCATCTCTAAAAGGATTGTCTCCTTCCTTGGGATATGAATCGTATTGCAATACTGTAAAAGGTTGAATCTCTAATTGTTTTTGTGGAACTAAATCTATTAATCCATGAAGTTCTCCAGCTTCGCTAATGAATCCTGCTTGATCATTTGGAATTCGTTGCCAAAGTGATCTTTCTTGAAGTCTAAAAATAGTTCTGTTGATGTTTAATCCCCAGATTTGTTCTTTTGCTTTCCCAAAACGCAATTGACTAAAAGGGATTTTCATTTCAGCTGTCCAACCTTTGTCATCTACTTTAGCATCGGTATACCAAACTGGGTTCCAACTTGGGTCAAAATTACTTCCATTTCCAGTAGCAATCTCTTCTCCTTTTACTCCAGCAGCAGTAGTTGTAAAAACAAAAGCGGTTCTCTTATCGTGATAACTATCAATAATGACATTAATTCTATCTCCAGCAAAACCATCTCTTCTACTAAGTCGTTGTTGTATTAATTCTGGCTGATCATCCAATGCTCTTAATGCTATATATAAATATTTTGCATCATAGATAATTTTAAATTTTGTTTGATGTGCAGGAGGCGCTCCTTCATCTGGATCTTTTTGAGTAAAGTCTGAAGACCACTCGACAACATCCCAAGCTTCATCAGTAACATCTCCATCAATTACAGGAGTTTTCTTCAGTAATTGAGTAGTATATATTCTCTTTTCAATACTTAAGCTATCTACTTGAGAAACAGCAAATAATGAGCAAAAAAAGAAAGAAAAAGTTAAAAACTTTGATAAATTAAAGCTAGTCATGTTGGTTAGTTCTGTTATGAAATTTTACATTTCAAGCAGCAAAGCTATTTTTTATCTGATAAATATTCCGTTAAAATTTTCCCATTTTATCTTCTCTAAAAATCAAAACACGATCTTATTTGTAAGTAAAAACATCCTGATAAATAAAAAAATACAAACCTCTTTAAAAACAGCTTCTTTACTGTTTGTCAATCAAATAATTAGTAGTACATTTGCACTCCTTTTTTAAGGAAAAACTAAATTATTAATTGAACAAAAACTAAAAGTGTAATTATGAACACATTAAGTTACAAAACAGTATCAGCAAACAAAGCTACCGTTAATAAGGAGTGGGTTTTAGTTGATGCGGACGGGCAAACGTTGGGTCGTCTAGCTTCTAAAATAGCTAAGCTAATTAGAGGTAAGCACAAACCAAACTTTACTCCACACGTAGATTGTGGAGATAACGTGGTTGTGATCAACGCAGAAAAAATTAATCTAACTGGAAAAAAATGGACTGATAAGTCTTACATCCGTCACACAGGATATCCAGGAGGACAAAGATCGTTAACTGCAACAGAAATGTTTGAAAAAGACCCTACTAGATTAGTAGAGAAAGCAGTAAAAGGAATGTTACCAAAGAACATCTTAGGTAGTGCTCTTTTTAGAAATTTGTATGTATATGCTGGTACAGAGCACAAGCATGACGCTCAAAGCCCTAAAGCTATTAACTTAAACGATCTTAAATAATGGATATAGTTCACAAAATAGGTAGAAGAAAAACTGCCGTAGCTCGTGTTTACCTTTCTGAAGGAAAAGGAAACATAATCGTAAATAAAAAAGATTTCAAAGACTATTTTACTACTGCTACTCTTCAATACAAAGTAGAGCAAGCTCTAATGTTAACAGATAATTTAAAATCTTACGACATTAAAGTAAACGTTTATGGAGGTGGAGTAACAGGTCAAGCTGAAGCTATTCGATTAGCAATTACTAGAGCTCTAGTATCTATTAACGAAGAATACAGACTTATTCTTAAGCCAGAAGGATTATTAACTCGTGATCCAAGAATGGTAGAGCGTAAGAAATTTGGTCAGAAAAAAGCACGTAAAAAATTCCAGTTCTCTAAACGTTAATAATTTGTTTAGATTACTGTTATCAATTATTAATAACAGTTTAGTATCTAAATATATAAGACTCATAATTTCAAGACTACTTATATATTGATTTCAAATAACAGAAAGTAAACACATTTTAAAAAATGGCAAAAGCAAACATTCAAGAATTATTAGACAATGGAGTACATTTTGGTCACTTGACTAGAAAATGGAATCCAAACATGGCTCCTTATATTTATACAGAACGTAATGGAGTTCATATTATTGATTTATACAAAACAGCCGCTAAAATAGAAGAAGCTTCATTAGCATTGCAAAAAATTGCAAACTCTGGAAGAAAAATTTTATTTGTTGCTACCAAGAAGCAAGCAAAAGATATTGTTTCTGAGAAAGCTGCAGCTGTAAACATGCCTTTCATCACAGAAAGATGGCCTGGAGGGATGTTAACAAACTTTATCACAATCAGAAAAGCGGTTAAAAAAATGACCTCTATTGATAGAATGAAGCAAGATGGATCTTTTGATGCTTTATCTAAAAGAGAAAAATTGCAAATCAATCGTCAAAGAGAAAAGTTAGACAAGAATTTAGGTTCTATTGTAGACATGACTCGTTTACCAGGAGCAATTTTTGTTGTTGATGTTAAAAAAGAGCACATTGCTATTGCAGAGGCTCAAAAATTAAACATCCCAATTTTTGCGATGGTTGATACCAACTCAGATCCAAGACCTGTAGATTTTGTAATACCATCTAACGATGATGCATCAAAATCTATAGAAAAAGTGTTATCATTTATTACAGAAGGTATTGCAGAAGGTTTGTCTGATAGAAAAGCAGAGAAAGAAAAAGCAAAACCAGCTGAAAAACCAGCTGAAAAAACAGCCGAAAAAACAGCTGAAGAACCAGCCGCTAAAGAAGCTGTAAAAAAAGCTGCTAAACCAGCTAAAGCTGCTAAAGCAGCTAAAAAAGAAGTTGTTAAAGAGGTAGAAGTAGTAAAAGAAGCTACACCTGTAGTAGAAACTACAACCGAAACAACTGTTGAAAAGAAATAAATTGTAAATTTTTTAAAGACTATAAAAATGGTTAAAGTAACCGCTGCAGAAGTAAATACGCTAAGAAAAACAACTGGCGCAGGTATGATGGACTGCAAAAAGGCATTAGTTGAAGCAGAAGGAAATTTTGAAGAAGCAATTGACATCTTACGTAAAAAAGGTCAAAAAGTAGCCGCAAAAAGAGCAGACAGAGAGTCTACTGAAGGTGCAGCTATAGCTAAAGTTAATGACAACAAAACAGTTGGTGTTTCTATCGTTTTAGGATGTGAAACAGATTTTGTTGGTAAAAATGATAGTTTTGTGAACCTTGCAAAAGAATTTGCAACTTTGGCATTAAATTGTTCTTCTAAAGAAGAATTATTAGCTGCTGATTTTAACGGAATGACTGTTGCTGATAAATTAATTGAACAAACTGGTGTTATTGGAGAAAAACTTCAAATCAATGCTTTTGAAAAAGTAGAAGCTCCGTTTGTTGGTTCTTATATTCATGCTGGTAATAAAATTGCTACAATCGTAGGGTTATCTTCTGCTACAGAAGGTGCAGATGTTGTTGCAAAAGATGTTGCTATGCAAGCTGCGGCAATGAATCCAATAGCTTTAAATGAAAATGAAGTTGATGCTTCTATCATTGAAAAAGAAATTGAAATTGCTAAAGATCTATTAAGAACTGAAGGGAAACCAGAAGCAATGTTAGACAATATTGCCAAAGGAAAAATAAAACGTTTCTTCAAAGACAATACGCTAGTAAACCAATCTTTCATTAAAGATAATAAGCAAAGTGTTGCAGAGTATGTAAAAACTATTGGAGATGTAAGCGTAACAGGTTTTAAACGTGTTGCTCTAGGGTAAATTATTCTTAATTCTTACACTGAACTAGCTGAAGTGTATTTTTAGAATCTTATTACATAAGACCTCGTTAGTCACTGAAATAAATTCAGAGCACTAGCGAGGTTTTTTCATGGAAACAAGTATTTAAGAAAAGAAAAAAATGCTTAGTTTTGTACAACTTTCAGAACTATGCAATACAAACGAGTACTTTTAAAATTAAGTGGTGAAGCACTTATGGGCGATAGACAATATGGAATTGATCCTAAACGCCTAAAAGAATATGCCAAAGAAATTAAAGAAGTAACAGAGAAAGGGATTGAACTTGCCATTGTTATAGGTGGAGGAAATATCTTTAGAGGTGTTGCTGGTGCTAGTAATGGAATGGATCGTGTACAAGGAGATCATATGGGACTGTCTCTTATACACATCTGACGCTGCCGACGATCTACT
>CAJXRR010000093.1 GCA_913060575.1 uncultured Flavobacterium sp. | reverse complement strand
CGAGATCTAGTACGGTCTCGTGGGCTCGGAGATGTGTATAAGAGACAGGATAGAAGCTTTAATAAAAGGCTCTTCTACTCTATCTAAACGAGATGGATCTGGTAAATCTGTAGGGTTATTTAATATTAAAATTTCATTTGGATTCTTCTTTGTGTATGCATGATACGAAACGTTAGGTACTGTAGTAATTACAGTCATATTAAACTCACGCTCTAAACGTTCTTGAATAATTTCCATGTGTAGCATTCCTAAAAATCCACAACGGAATCCAAAACCTAAAGCTGCAGAACTTTCAGGGGCAAACACTAATGAAGCATCATTTAATTGCAATTTCTCCATAGAGTAACGCAACTCTTCATAATCTTCAGTGTCTACAGGATAAATTCCTGCAAAAACCATGGGTTTTACATCTTCAAAACCATCAATGATTTCGGTAGTCGGATTTGCTGCATCTGTGATGGTATCTCCTACTTTTACTTCTTTTGCAGTTTTTATTCCTGTAATTAAATACCCTACATCACCTGTTTTTACAGATTGTTTCACCACTTGATTCAGCTTCAACGTTCCAACCTCATCAGCAAAATACTCATTATTGGTTGCCATAAATTTAATCCGCTGACCTTTTTTTATTTCACCGTTCATAATTCTAAAATAGGTTTCAATACCTCTATAAGAATTATATACCGAATCAAAAATTAAAGCTTGCAATGGTGCATCAGGATCTCCTTTTGGAGCAGGAACTCTGTCAATAATTGCTTGTATAATATTACCAACTCCAAAACCAGTTTTTCCACTTGCATGAATTACTTCTTCAGGTCTGCATCCTAATAAGTCTACAATATCATCGGTAACTTCTTCTGGATTAGCAGAAGGTAAATCTACTTTATTTAGTACTGGGATAATTTCTAAATCGTTCTCTAAAGCCAAGTATAAATTAGAAATTGTTTGTGCTTGAATGCTTTGTGCTGCATCAACAATTAACAACGCTCCTTCACAGGCTGCGATGGAACGAGAAACTTCGTATGAAAAATCTACGTGACCAGGAGTATCAATTAAATTCAGGATATAATCTTCTCCTTCATGAGTATAATCCATCTGAATAGCATGAGACTTGATTGTAATTCCACGCTCACGCTCTAAATCCATAGAATCTAATAACTGATCCTGTTTTTCTCTATCAGTTACAGAACCTGTATAATCTAACAATCTATCTGCCAATGTACTTTTACCGTGATCGATATGTGCGATGATGCAAAAGTTTCTAATATTCTTCATTCGTTAAATTTGATTTCTAAAATGCTTGCAAATATAGCCTAATTCTAATGGTGTTTTTACTCCTATTCTTGCCATTCTGCAATAAACAAGTTGGTATCTCTACCACCTCCATTATTTCTATTTGATGAAAAAGCCAACCATTTCCCATCATTTGAAAATACTGGGAATGCATCAAAAGTTTCTCCGTGTGTAATTCTTTTTAGATTCTTCCCGTCTAAATCAATCATATATAAGTTAAAAGGAAAGCCTCTTTCTGCTTCAAAGTTAGAAGAGAATAAAATCTTCTTTCCTGAAGGATGAAAAAACGGACTCCAATTGGCATTTCCTAAACTAGTTAATTGGCGCATATCAGATCCATCTGCATTACAGATATACAATTCCATTTCAGTAGGCTCTACCAATCCTTGTGCTAATAAATCTTTATATGCTTTAACTTCTTCTGGTGTCTTTGGTCTTGAAGAACGGAAAATTAACTTTGTTCCATCTGGTGAAAAGAAGGCTCCTCCATCATATCCTAATTCGTTTGTAATTTGCTTCACATCAGAACCATCAATATTCATGGTATACAATTCTAAATCACCACTTCTTGTAGATGTAAACACAATTTTATCTCCTTTTGGAGAAACCGTTGCTTCAGCATCATAACCAGGTTCATTAGTTAATTGCCCTGTAATGTTTCCTTCTAAATCAGAAACAAAAATGTCATAACTATCATAAATTGGCCAAACATATCTTCCGTTTTTACGTAAAGGAGCTGGTGGACATTCATCTCCTCCTAAATGTGTAGAACCATAAACATAACTCTTATTGTCTGGTAAAAAATACGCACAAGTAGTTCTTCCTTTACCGGTACTTATCATTGGTGGAACTTTCTCTTTGAAGCTCTCTTCAATGTTCATTAAGAACATTTGATCACAGTCTACTCCCCAATTTTTATTATTCGATTGAAAAATCATTTGTTTATCATCAAAACTCCAATAAGCTTCAGCATTATCACCACCAAAAGTAATTTGGCGCATGCTTTTAAAATGAACTTCTTCTGGAAAGATTAATGAATCTTTTCCAGCAATCAACTCAGCCTTAATGTCTGTTTTTTTTGTTTGTTCTTTGTTACATCCTATAGTTAGAAAAAGAACAAGTAATAATGATAATACATTAAATTTCATATCGTAATTTTTAATCCTTATTTTTTTAGTAGTAGTGAAATTTTGTTTGAAAAAAATACAAAAATTCACTTTACTTCGTGAACCAATACTTTAACACCTGATTTTTGTTTTATTCTTAGTCTTACAAATTTTAGAATAAAAAAAATCATGTATTTTTGAGCAAAAATAATATTTAATCCCATGAAAAATAGTGTATTTGCCATCTTTTTATTGTTAATCATCTCTTGTCAACAAAAAACTGAAGATGTTTCAAAAATTAAAGAAGATGTTTCTTTCTTAGCTGATGATAAATTAGAAGGAAGACAAACAGGAACAGAAGGTGAAAAGAAAGCTGCAGAATTTATTGCAAATCGTTTCAAGAAAATGGGATTAACAGCAAAAGGAACAAATGGTTACTATCAAGAGTTTTCTTTCTTACCAAAAACAGATCCACATTCTGAAGTTAAATTTACTAAGAATCAAGACGGAACCATTACCGGTAGAAATGTTATAGGTTATATTGATAATAAAGCTGCAAATACTATTATTATTGGTGCTCATTTTGATCATTTAGGATATGGAGGCGAAGGTTCTTTGTATAGAGATTCTATAAAAGCTATTCATAATGGCGCTGATGATAATGCCAGTGGAACTGCTGTAATGTTAGATTTAGCAAGTAAATTAAAAGACAAAAATACCAGTAACAATTATCTTTTTATGGCTTTTTCAGGAGAAGAAATGGGTTTATTGGGTTCTAATTATTTTGTTAAAAACCCTACTATAGACACAAAAGCTGTTTCCTACATGATTAATATGGACATGGTTGGAAGATTAAAACAAGATACTACATTGGCTGTCTACGGAACTGGAACTTCTCCTATCTTTAAACAAGTTTTAAAGAGTCATAACAACAAATTCAAACTCATTGAAAATGAATCAGGTGTTGGACCAAGTGATCACACAAGTTTTTATTTAGCTGATATCCCTGTATTACATTTCTTTACTGGTCAGCATGAAGATTATCACAAACCTGGAGATGATTCTGAAAAACTGAACTATACTGGAATGGAAACAATCTCTGAATATATCTTTGACGTTATTTCTGATTTAGATGATAATGGAAAATTAGCCTTTAGAAAAACAAAAAATGAAAGTGAAAGCACTCCTAGATTTAAAGTTGGTTTAGGTGTAATTCCAGATTATTTATTTGATGGAAAGGGAATGCGGATTGATGGAATCTCTGAAGGAAGACCTGCTGAGAAAGCTGGTTTAAAAAAAGGAGATATTGTTATTCAATTAGGGGATAGCTTGGTTACAAACATGATGAGCTATATGAGAGCCTTATCTATTTTTGACAAAGGAGACAAAACTAAAGTTGTTGTTAAAAGAGATCAACAAGAAGTAACTAGCTCTATACAGTTTTAGCCTTTCTCTTCATATATATTTATTAAATTGCAGTATTACAAGCAAAAAGTATATAATGCATCTTTAATATTTTATCGGTAAAAATTCCGCTTTAACCTGTTTTTTTCGGTTTTGCCTAGTTTTAATTGTGTAGAAATTATTGCTGCCATTAATTTGTTGTAATAATAATTCAACCTATCAATTAATAAAATTTGAATTCATGAAAAAAATCAATCTCATTATTCTAACGGCCTTTATCGCTTTTTCAATCTCTAGTTGCTCCACTGCTACGATAGAAGAAGTAGTGATAACAGAAATTATCACTTTTGATGATGATGTCAGTGTCATTATTTCAAATAATTGTTTGTCTTGTCATTCGGGAACGTTTGCTTCAGCAGGTCTAAACTTAGATGGATATTCAAATGTTAGAAATGCAACAGAAAACGGAAACCTTTTAACAAGAATAAATAGTGTCTCTAATCCGATGCCTCAAGGTGGTCAAATGCCCCCAGCTTTGATAGCAACAATAGAACAATGGGCAATAGATGGGTATATCGAAAATTAAAAAATTATGAAAAAATCACTACTACTAGTATTCTTATTTTTAACAACAGCAACTTTTGCTCAAAAATATTATACAAAAACAGGACTTACAGAGTTTAAGGCTTCCGTTGAAGCATTTGAACCTGTTGAAGCCAAAAACAATAGTACCTCAGCTGTTTTAAAAGTTGAAACAGGAGATATTGCAGCTCTTTTATTTATGAAAGCTTTTAATTTTCGTGTTGCTTTAATGCAAGAGCATTTCAATGAAAATTATATGGATTCTAATAAGTTTCCTAAAGCTACTTTTAAAGGAAAAATTGAAGGTTTTAACCTATCAGAAATCTCAGATTCTAAAGAATATACACTCAAGGGAATTTTAACTGTTAGAGGTGTAAAAAAAGAAGTTACTACACTCGCTAAATTTACAAAGCAAGGCGATAAATTAAGATTACAAGCTTCATTTGGTGTGAAGCCAGAAGATTTTGAAATCAAGATTCCAAAAATCGTTAGTAAAAAAATAGCAGGAACCATTAACATCTCTCTAGACTATGAGTTTATCGAAAAAAAGTAAAATCATTGTTGCCGCCATCTTACTTATAGCAGTTAGTGTTGTTGTGGTTTATAAGTATTCTATGCAAGCTCCTGCTAAAATAGAAAGTAAAAAAGTAGACTTTACCGGAACTTCTGATGAGCTACTTGCCAAAATACAAGAGAACGCGGCCGAGTGGCAAGATAAGATTGTTGTCATTTCTGGAGAAATTACTAACCTAGATGATAAAGGATTCATTCTTTCATCTAGTATCTATTGTCAGCTAAGAGACACTACTATTGCAAAAACATTAATACAAAACAACCAAATTTCTCTAAAAGGAAGAGTCATCGGATATGACGATTTGTTAGAAGAATTAAAATTAGATCAATGTATCATTCAATAATCAACCCAACCATGTTAAAAAAACACCTACTTATTTTTTGTGCATCGTTATTTGTTTTATCAAATGTAACGGCACAAGATGATTTACTCAGCGAATTAGATGATGATTCTGTTGACACGTCTTATGAATTACCTGCTTTTAAAGCAATGAAAATTGGAAATCTTCAATCGACTAAAATGGCAGATAAAGGAGATTTCTATTTAATTGTTTCCCACCGTTTTGGAGCATTAAAAGAAGGCTTTGACACCTTTTTAGGATTAGACGAAGCCAACACTAAAATTCAACTCTTATATAGTTTTTGGGAAGGTGTACAGTTTAGTCTTAGTAGAGAATCATACAACAGAACGTTTGCCGCTTCAGCAAAAGTTCGTTTGGCTAGACAATCAAGCAAAATGCCATTTAATATCGTAGGATATACTACTATTAATAGAAACACTTTAATTGATGAAACTATTTTTCCTGCTTTAGAATCCAATGATAGAAATAGTTATGCAACACAATTATTAGTTTCTAGACGATTTTCTGAAAATTTTTCTTTTCAAATAGCGCCAACGTATGTTAGAGAAAATTTACAGAATTTAAATGTTCTTCCAGAAGCAAATCACAATCAGTTTGCTATGGGATTTGGAGGTCGTTATAAGATCAGTAAACGAATGAGTCTTAATGCGGAATATGTATATAATATGAGTAGACCTGATGGATCTCCTTTTGATAACTCATATGCTTTTGGCTTAGATATTGAAACTGGAGGACATGTATTTCAATTGTTATTTACAAACGCACAATCTACAAATGAACCTGGTTTCATTAACAATGCTGAAGGAGATATTTTATTCGGATTTAACATTGTAAGAGTCTTCTAAAAATGACTTATGAAAAAGAAAAAGAGCTTCCTTTATGGAAGCTTTTTTTGTTTGTGAAGAAAGCACTAAATTTGCCGAATGGTAAAAATAGACAACATAGAACTATCTGATTTTCCTTTGCTTTTAGCACCGATGGAAGATGTTAGTGATCCTCCTTTTCGTGCTTTGTGTAAAGAAAACGGAGCCGATGTTGTGTATACCGAGTTTATCTCTTCGGAAGGTTTAATTCGTGATGCTGCAAAGAGTCTTATCAAATTAGATATCTACGAAAAAGAACGCCCAGTTGGAATTCAAATTTTTGGAGCCAATTTAGATTCGATGTTAAAGACCATCGAAATTGTTGAAAAATCGAATCCAGATATTATTGACATCAACTTTGGTTGTCCTGTAAAAAAAGTGGTTTCTAAAGGTGCAGGTGCAGGAATTTTAAAAGATATTGACTTAATGGTTTCACTTACAGAAGCCATGGTTAAACACACCAAGTTACCAATCACTGTAAAAACGCGTTTGGGTTGGGATCACGATTCTATTAGAATTGTAGAAGTTGCCGAGCGATTACAAGATGTGGGTTGTAAAGCCATTTCCATTCATGGTAGAACACGTGCGCAGATGTACAAAGGAAATGCCGATTGGAAACCCATTGCTGAAGTAAAAAACAACCAAAGAATGCACATTCCTGTTTTTGGAAATGGCGATGTTACTACGCCTGAAAAAGCAAAAGAAATGCGCGATGTCTATGGTTTAGACGGAGCCATGATTGGGAGAGCTTCTATTGGATATCCTTGGTTTTTTAATGAAGTAAAGCATTATTTTGAAACAGGCGAACATCTTGCCGGGCCAACCATTGGTGAAAGAACTGAGATGGCGCGTCGTCATTTACAAATGGCTATTGATTGGAAAGGTGAACATTTAGGGGTTGTAGAAACCAGAAGACATTACACCAACTACTTTAAAGGAATTCCTCATTTTAAAGAACATCGTTTAAAAATGGTGACTTCTGACGATCCAAAAGATGTCTTTGCTGCTTTTGATGAAGTGCAAAACAAGTTTGGAAACGCTATGATTCCAGAAATTGGTTAGTTTTTAAGAATTTTAAAAGAATCAAAAATTTTCATCGCGTCTTTATAATATAATTTATAATCTTTTTCTATAGCTCTATAAACAATTACGTAAATTTTTCCTCTAACATAAAAGGTTTGAGTAATTTTCCTTCTTTTTTCGTCCTTAAATTGATACTTAGTTTCTGTAATATAAGACTTCCTATATTTTCCATTTAAATCGTAAATTTTTATTTCTGGTTTATAAGTCTCTGATGGTTGCATATCTCCGTGGACAATAGCTCTATAATAATGAATAGAATCAATCTTTTTATCTGGAATATAATAGCCTGTTGTTATGGATGTAAAGGGATATCCATTTTTATTGTTTTCACCATTTGGAGAATGCAAATAACCTTCACATGTAAGATATGCTTTCCAATTCTTTGGAAAGCTTAAAGATGCTCTAGGGCTTTTATAGATATAACTACTATCTTGATTAATAAGTATAGATTCTTTTGAAAACCTTTTTTTACAACGTTCTTCTTTGCTTTCTTTAGAACTTGCACATGACATCATTACTAGTGTAATTAATAAGAATACTTTTTTCACAGCTTTATTTTTCAATAAAGTTAACAGAAATTCTGCTACTAGCAACTTTTGCTGCCAAGAAACCTAAGACAGAAATCGTAGTAATTACAATAAGTAAATTAGAAAGTTTTAACTCAACTGGATATGGAATTGAAGAAGTTATCATAAAAACCTCAAACTGTTCTTGAATGGCAACAGCAATCATAGATACTATTAATCCAATCGTCATTCCTGCAATCGTCAATAAAAATCCTTGAAGCACAAAAATTCTTTTTATCTCAGACAATGTAGCTCCTAAATTTAGAATAGTTTTTAGATTTTTCTTTTTATCAATAATCATCATAATAATAGACCCAACTACATTAAACATCGCAATAATTACAATCAATGTAAAAATAAGGTAAGACACAAAATTCTCTGTATTAATGACTTTATAAAAGAGCTCGTTTAGTTGCGCTTTTGTCTGAACTCTATAATTTTCGCCTAATTGTTGTTGTATTTTTTCTGAAAAATCATCCGCATTCACATTAGATTGTAGCTTTATTTCTATCCCCGTAAATTGATTGTCTTGATAATTTAATAATTGCTGTGCTTGCGCATTTGAAACAAACACATATTTATTTTCAAACTCTTCTGTTCCGTAATAAGTTCCTGTAATTTGAGTATCAATACTTCTAAAACTACTCGCAGGATTTAAAAATCCTGTTCCTGTTTTTGGAACTAAAATCTGTAAGGTTTCACCAAAGCTGGCAACTCCTGCAGATAGCTTATAAGACAAACTATTTCCAATAACGCTGGTGTTTGGATATTCTTTTTCTAACCAAGTTCCTACTTGAATGGCTGAGTCTAACTTTACAACATTAATGTAATTATAATCAACTCCTTTTACAGAAGCTATTTGTTGTTTTTCGCCATTTTTTAAAAAAACTCGTTCTTCGATGACTTTAGAAAAAGCAGCGATGTCTGTATTGTTTTCAATGACATTTTGTAAAGTATCAGTATAAATAAAAGTTTTCCCTTTAGTTGCTGTTATTTTAATATCAGGGTCTGAAATATCTAACAATGAATAGTTAAACGTTCGTAGACCCGAAAAACCAGAAAGGATAATAAATAAAGCGGCAGTTCCTACAACAACCCCGATCGAAGCTATTATGGTAATGATGTTAATTGCGTTATTCCCACTCTTAGCAAACAGGTATCTTTTAGCTATGTATAATGGGAAATTCAAGGAGAATTAAATTATTGTTTTTTACGTCTTGGCAATAAATCTGGATTTTTGATTGGATTTTCATCTTCACCACGTAAGGATTTATCTAGCTCTTCTATATAATCTAAAGAATCATCTCCAAAAAATGATAATTCTGGCATTCTTCTCAATTGATTACGAGTTCTTTTGGCTAATTCATGACGGATTAATGGCGCATTAGATTTGACCCCTTCAATAATTTCCTTTCTTTTTTCAGAAGGAAAAACACTCAAATAAACTTTTGCAACACCCAAATCTGGAGTCACAGTAACTTTAGAAACCGAGATGATAACACCTTGCATTCCTTCTTGAGCTGCTTTTTGCAAAACATCTACCAAATCTTTTTGTAAAACACCAGCTATTTTTCGCTGTCTATTCGTTTCTTCCATGCTGCAAATCTACAATAAATCCCAAAACATTCCTTACTTTTGAGTCTCACAGAAACGTAAAATATTATTTCATTAGATCTTCTTTGAAGATCAACTACATATTCTTTTTAAATAGATGGATAAAATAGAACACATCGGAATCGCGGTAAAAGACCTAGAAACTTCTAATAAATTATTTGCCGGTCTTTTTGGAACACCTCATTATAAAGTTGAAGAAGTTGCTAGTGAAGGAGTGAAAACTTCTTTTTTTAAATCGGGTCCAAATAAAATAGAACTACTAGAAGCTACAAACCCTGATAGTCCGATTGCAAAATTTATTGATAAAAAAGGAGAAGGAATTCATCATATTGCGTTTGCTGTAACAGATATTGTTTCAGAGATAACTCGACTTAAAGGTGAAGGATTTATTGTTTTAAATGAAACGCCAAAAAAAGGAGCTGACAACAAACTAGTGGCTTTTTTACATCCAAAATCTACCAACGGGGTTTTAATAGAACTTTGTCAAGAAATTGACTAATTTTTAACAAAATAGATGCCTCTTAATTTTTGTATCTTGCAAGCCTATTACTAATTGATTCCTATGTCATCTAAGTTTGATTCTTATCAAAAACGTCGACTGCGTTCTTCTTACTTTTCTGTAGTAATTAGTATTGCTTTGGTCTTATTTATGGTTGGGATTCTTGGACTTGTATTACTGAAATCTACTCAAGTTGCGAATCATTTTAAAGAAGAAGTAGTAATAACCTTATTTCTAAAAAATGATACTTCAAAAAAACAAATAGAAAGCTTAAGAAGCTCTT
>CAJXRR010000092.1 GCA_913060575.1 uncultured Flavobacterium sp. | reverse complement strand
TAATAGTAAAAATTAGAAATATTTTATTAAATTTATAGTATAAAATTTAGTAATTAACTACAATTTTAAACCGATTTTAAGTGCATACGATTATGCATACGGTTTTGTAAATGTAAAAAACATAGGTTACTGATTATGAAGCACTTGAAAATATGTGCTTCAAACTCATAACCCGAAGGTCGTTGGTTCGAGTCCAACTCCCGCTACAAAGAAGCTTCTTGAGAAATCAAGAAGCTTTTATTTTTTACAAAGTGAAGCTTGCTTCGTCTTAGGAGGTTAAATAAAACATGTATTGCATAGCAATTGAAGCTTCTTTCATTTGATTTAGCTAACATTTTATAATGTTTACTTTTTTATAACAATAGACAATAATCTTATTATTTTTTAGTTTAAATGTTGATGTTAAATTGTATGGTCGTTTTGCGCTATTTAAGATAAAAACAATATATTTGACATCCTTAAGTATGATAACTTTCATGAAGCTATTTAAAAAGCTAATTTATTGTTTTGTTTCTATCTTCTTTGTAGTTGAATTAACTGCTCAAGAAACATTGCCTATTTATTCTGATTATTTATCTGACAATGTCTATTTAGTGCATCCAGCAGCAGCAGGTATTGGAAATACAGGAAAACTACGTTTTACAGCTAGACAGCAATGGGCTGGAATTAAAGATGCACCTACTTTGCAAACATTAAGTTTTCATAATCGTTTTGGAGAGAAAGCTGCATTTGGGTTTATACTATTTAACGACAGTAATGGATTTCATTCACAGAAAGGTGTACAAGGAACCTATGCATATCATATAGATATTAATAGGGGGTCTTTTATAAATCAAATTTCATTTGGACTTTCGTTAACAGCAGTTCAAAATCAAGTAGATCAATCTCAGTTTTTTGGTGATCAAACGGTTGCACAACTAATACAAAGTGATAGTTATTTTAATGCTGACTTTAGTGTTGGATATCATAAATCAGGATTTTCTTCTTATTTAACGATTAAGAATTTGCTTTTATCTGCTAAAAATAATTTAAACAATAATCTCGAACCATTAGACTTAAGAAACTATGTTTTTTCTTTTGGTTACTACTTTGGTCAAAAGAGAATGATTCAATATGAGCCTTCAATTATGATTCAACTTAGAGAATCTACAGGAGAAAGAATTGTTGATTTTAATATGAAAGCTTATAAAGACTTTAACAACACCCAATTATGGGCAGCATTGTCTTACAGAAGAAGTTTTGATACGAATCCTATAGAAGACTTAACGTACATTACGCCAATCATTGGTGTTAATTATAATAAATGGATGTTCTCGTATACCTATACAAAACAGGTAAATGAAATTGTATTAACTGATGGTGGTTTTCATCAAGTATCTGTTGGTGTTAATCTCTTCACAAGAAGACCTAGAGCTTCTGCTTGCCCTAACTTAAATGCCGCTTTTTAGAAATCTTTTTCTATGATTTCTAGTTTTCTGTTGTTTAATAATTTTGATAAAACATTTGCATTCTTGTTAGTGTAAAACTGATGTGTAGTTTTATGTTTTACTGTTGTATTTAAAAGCCCAAAGTTATCTAAAATATTTTTAGTTTGTTTTGCAACGGCAGAACCAGAATCAATTATTTCTACTGAATTACCAATAATTTTTTTGATTTGAGGGATTAAATAAGGGTAATGAGTGCATCCTAAAACCAAGGCATCAATATTTTCTTTCATCATTGGATTTAAATATTTTTTTAAAAGCATATTCATTTCCTCAGAATTTATTTCCCCTTCTTCAATTAGGTTTACCAACCCTTCACCAACTTGTTCGAGAATTTTTATGGAGACATCAATTGTAGCCGATGTTTTTTCAAAAAGCTCACTATTTAAAGTTCCTTGCGTAGCTAAGATTCCAATTTTTTTGGTTTTAGTAACCAATCCTGCTGGTTTAATTGCCGGCTCAATACCTATAAAAGGAACGGTATATTTTTCTCGTAAGAAAGCAATTGCATTAGTGGTTGCTGTATTGCAGGCGACAACAATAATTTTAGCATTTTTATTGAGTAGTAATTCTGTATTTTTAATACTAAATTGAATAATCTCTTCTTTTGTTTTTTCGCCATAGGGAGCGTTTTTACTATCCGCTAAGTAGATTGTGTGTTCATTTGGTAAAAGTTGATGTACTTCTTTCCAAATAGATGTTCCGCCTACTCCTGAGTCAAAGAAACCAATAGGATTGTTTTGTGAAGATATCATGTATTGTAAAAATAAAAAATCCTGCTATATAAGCAGGATTTTTATTCAATTAAAAATTGTGTATTTATTTTTGAGCTGCTGGTTGAGGCTGCTTCTGATTAGGTAACAAACCTAATTTTACTTTTAAATCTTCATAGATGTCTGGTCCATCTGCAACTAAGAGACCTTTTCCCGCAGACCCATCTAATATGTATAACAAACCTTTAGCTTTAGCAACCTCTTTAATAGCCTTTTCTGCTTTTTGTAGAATAGGAATTAATTTGGTTTGCTGTCTTTGTTGAATGTCTTGCCCTGCTGCTTGTTCTGCTTGTTGTATTCTGTTTCTTTCACCTTGAATTTCTTCAGCTCTTTGCTTATTTACATCATCTGTTTGAGATGCTTGCTCAGCAGAGTATTTTTTATACTTAGCTTCAAACTTTTTAGCCATTCCGGTGATATCATCTTTGTAAGTCTTCGAAATTTTTTCAATTTCAGTCTGTAATGCTCTTGTTTCCGGCATATTTGCAATTACTCTTTCAAGATTTACATGACCTACTTTTTGTGCATTTGCGACTCCACTCATTCCTAATGCTAAAAAAGCAACGATTAGTAAACTCTTCAATTTTCTCATTTTATTTAATTTAATTATTATCCTCTTCTTTTTTGTTTTCTTCTTTCTTCTTCCTAGCACCTTCTTTCTTTTCTTTTAATATTTTTCTTTTTTCAGCGATGTCTGCTAACTTCTTTTTTCTCGCTTCATCAATTTTCTTTTTTCTTGCAATTCTGTCTGCTTCTTTTTTATTTTTTGCGGCTTCTCTCGCTGCAATTGCATTTTTTTGTTTGTCAGATAATTCTTTGTTTGGAGCTGTTTTTTTAGCTCTTTTAGCCTTGTTTTCTTTTAGCTTTCGATCTCTAACAATGTCGTTTAAAACGAGTTCGCTAATATCGTATTTTTTATTGGAATACAACATAACTAAATCGCTAGATTTATCAAAAACAAAATCATATTTCCTTCTAGCAACAATATCCTGTATAGAGTTGTATACTTGGTCTTGTACTGGTTTTACTAATTGTTTTCTCAGCAAAAACATATCTCCATTTGGGCCAAAATATAACGATTCTAATCTCCTTAATTCTTGTTGTTTTAAAGTGATTTCGTCTTCTTTATCTTGTATAAGATCGTTCGTTAATATGGCTCTTTCGTTTGCTAAATCTGTTTTTAACTTTTCTATATATCTTGTTAGTTTGTCTAACTCAGATCTCCATTTAGTTACTTTAGAATCTAGTGTGTTTTGAGCTTCTAGATATTCTGGAACATTTTCCAAAATATACTCCATATCTATGTAAGCGATTCTTTGTGCTTTTTGAGCTGTAACCAAAACGGTACAGAAAATAAAAATAGATAAAGAGATTTTCAACTTCATACTACTATGCTTTGAAAATATCATGCCAAAAAATTAAAATTAGTTCCCCTTTTTGTTAAAACTGCTGTCCAATGATAAAGTGAGTTTGCCATCCAGATTTAATATTGGCACCTGGCAATGGATCAAATCCATGAGCAAAATCAATCCCTAACAATCCAAATGCAGGCATAAATATACGAACACCCAGTCCAGCAGACCTTTTTAAATTAAACGGATTAAAGGTACTAAAATTGTCATAAGAATTACCTGCTTCTAAAAAACCTAAAGTATAAATAGATGCAGATGGTTTATCTGTTATTGAATATCTTAGTTCTAAAGTAAATTTATTATAGATGGTTCCTCCTTCAATAGATGATAATCTATTGTTTTCATAACCTCTTAACCCTACATTTTCTCTTCCATCTAGTTGAAATTGTGCAATTCCATCACCACCAACAAAGTAACGTTCAAAAGGAGTGCTTCCTAGTTCTTCATTATAAAAACCTAAGTATCCTAATTCTGCATTAGCCATTAAAACTAACTTATCAGTAAAGCCGTTATACCACTTTCCTTTAAATCCTAACTTATAGTATTCTAGCCATTTGAACCTTTCTGCCGGAGCTAAACTTTGGTAATCTTTATCACTAAATAAAGAATAAGGTATTGTAGCTTTTGCACTCAGACTAAATGTTGATCCGTAAGTTGGAAATATTAAACTTGGTCCTGCAGAATTTCTACTTAAAGTAATATTGTAGGCAAGGTTATTTAGGCTTCCATCACTTAAAATATCATCACCAACTCTAAACTGGTAATCATTTAGAGTGAAACTCTGGTAACTAATAGTTTGAGATAATGTAAACCAGTCACTTGGCCATAATAGTCTTTTTGCAATACCTATGGATGCTCCAACAATTCCTAAATTTCTACCTCTATCAACATCAAAGTTTTGTGGATTCAATTGAAATTGTTTTGAAGAATATACTGAAAACGATAACGATTGTGGTTTTTTTCCACCTAACCATGGCTCTGTAAATGAAAAGCTATAGGTGTTAAATGTTCTACTTGTTTGTAATCGTAATGATAAAGATTGTCCATCTCCCATTGGAAGTGGCTTATAAGCTTCTTTTTTAAAGATGTTTTTAAGAGAGAAGTTATTAAAGGATAATCCAAGTGTACCAATAAATGATCCACCACCATAACCACCTTGAAGTTCTATCTGACTTCCTCCTTTTTCGATAACACTAAATTCTATATCAGCTGTCTTATCTTGATAGTTTGGTTTTACGTCTGGTGTCACATTTGCATCAAAGAATCCAAGTTGACCAATTTCACGAATAGATCTAATAATTGCATCTCTACTAAATAAAGAACCAGGTTTAACTCTTAGTTCTCTAAATATTACATAATCATTGGTTTTATCATTACCAACAACCGTTACTTTGTTTATAGTCGCTTTTTCATCTTCTCTAATTCTAATTTCTACTGTAATAGAGTCATTAACAACTTTAGTTTCTACAGCATTAACCGATGAAAACAAATAACCTGTATTTTGATATAAGGTTTGAATGTCATCTGAAGTTGGTGAACCGTCACCTGAGATTCGTTCTTTTAAAACAGAACCGTTATATACATCTCCTTTTTGAATTTTTAAAATAAGATTTAATTGCTCGTCAGTATAGCTTTTGTTTCCAACATAGATAATGTCTCCAAAAATATATTGTTTACCTTCTTCTAGTTTAACATCTATATTGATGGTGTTGTCTTCATTCCAAGAAATTGAATCTGATAATATTCTCGCATCTCTATAACCAAGACGACTATAGGTGTCAAGAATACTTTCTAGATCTTCACTAAATTTATCATCAATATATTTAGATCCTTTCCAAAATCTTCCAAGAAACTTTCTTCGAGTATTACTCATAGCAGTTCTTAACTTACCATCTGAAAGTGCTTTGTTTCCTTGAAAATTGATGTTTTTTATTTTAATTTTCGAACCTTTGTCAATAAAGATATTCATGTTCACAACATTAATATCTGAAGAGTCAGGTTTTGTGTCTACACTAACTTTAGCTTTTAAGAAACCTTTATCAGTATACTTCTTCTTAAAATAATTTCTAGTGGTAACAATTAAATTGTCTGTTACCATGGCCCCAGTTTTTAATTCGGCTTCAGATTTTAAAGTTTTAGATTGATTTTTTCTAACTCCGGCTATTTTAATTTCATTTAATTGAGGTAATTCTCTCACATCAAACTGAAGGTATATGGTATTTCCATCAACACGGATTAGGTAAACATCAACTTTACTGAATTGCTTACTTTGATAGAGTTTTTTAATAGCACTCGTTAATTTATCACCAGGTAATTTTAATGGCTGACCAATTTTAAGTCCTGTAAAAACTTTTACCGTAGATTCTGTAAATTTCTGAAGACCCGTAACTGAAATACCTCCTAAGATGTAGTCTTTACCTTTTTCAAAAATAATATTATCTTGAATAGTAATACTATCAGTTTTAACTACCGCAGTAGAATCTTTCACAGTTTGTGCTTTTGCAGAAAAAGCAGAAATTGTAAATAAAATAGTAATTATAATTGCACTAAAAATAGTGCTATTCTGCTGGTGTAATTTGCTCGCTAGTTTTTCCAAATCTTCGTTCTCTATTCTGATATTCTATAATAGCATCGTAAAAATGCTCTTTTCTAAAATCTGGCCAAAGTATATCTGTAAAATATAATTCAGCATAAGCCATTTGCCATAAAAGGAAATTACTTATTCGTTGTTCCCCGCTAGTTCTTATCATTAAATCAACGTCGGGCAAATTAAACGTATATAAATGATTATTTATAATTTTTTCGTCTATTTCTTCGATAGAAAGCTCGTTATTAACAACTTTTTTAGATATGTTTTTAATAGTATTAACAATTTCTTCTCTTGCTCCATAGCTTAAAGCTAATGTTAATACGATTCTTTTATTGTTTTGAGTTTTATCTCTTACTTCTTGTAAGGTTTTTTGAGCTTTTTCTGGAAGACTTTTAATATTTCCAATGGCATTTACCTTCACTTCGTTTTCTTGAAATGTTTTTAGTTCTTTATTTAGAGAACTAATCAATAAACTCATTAAAGCATTTACTTCTAGTTGAGGTCTTTTCCAGTTTTCTGTAGAAAAAGCGTATAGGGTAATTGCTTTTGTTCCTATTTCTGCAGCAGATTCTATAGTTTCTCTTACTGCAGTAAGTGCATTTTTATGACCAAAGATTCTATTCATACCCTTGCCTTTAGCCCAACGTCCATTTCCGTCCATAATTACGGCAACATGGTTGGGAACATTAGTAAGGTCAATGAGTAATTTTTTGTCCATAAATTTATCTTTGATTAGCAAAACAAGCGGGTCTTCCAAAAGTATATACTAATGATATACCTGTAAACATATACCAATCATTAGAAGTTCCTCCAAAATCTAAATCTGGGAAATCGCTAGAAGTATAATCTAATTTATCTGTAAATGTATATCGGAAAGAAGCTTCTACTGCAAACGCTATTTTACCGTATACTTTTGTTTTAAATCCTAGTCCAAAAGGAATAGAGATAGACGTGTTTCTAGTAAATCGATAGCTACCGTCTAGATTAAGTAACCTAGGAGTCTCATAATCTACTGCTGCTATTTGGAGTAAAATATAAGGAGTACTTATCTTATCATAAGATGATAAATCGTACTGAAAAAAATTATATTCTATACCCACTGCAAACTCGTTTATTGGGTTTTTAAAACTAAAACCTCTTTGTTGTCTAATTGCATTTTCTGAATCAGCATCATCTCCTAAAAGAGAAAAGTGACTGTAAGATCCTCGCAAAGCTATTCTTGGGTTTAAATTGTATTTGTAAATAATACTGGCTCCTGGATTGTTTGGCTGAATGTAATTTGTGCGACCAACGTCTCCAACATAATTTACACCTCCTACAAAAAATCCAATTTCGTTTATTTGCGACAAACAATTGCTTGAAATACAAATAAATAATAAGAACGTTAAATACCTTTTCATCCTAAAAAATAGCGTGCAAATATAAATAATTCTATTTGCTTTATAAAGTTAATACGTGAGTCTTTTTGAATAACAACAATTTTAATTTTTTATTGTAGTATTCTGTCTAAAGATTAGATTCATTTCTAGTGTCTTCACCCCATAATAACTTTGTTCTGAGTGTACTTAAAAATGATTGATTTGAAGGGATGATACTTTTAATCGTAAATGGAGATTTTTCAATATATATTTTGGTGTCTTTTGGGACGGAGGTAATCCTTGAATCTAATGAGATTAAAAAGCTTTTCTCTCTTGAGTTTACTTCTAGCTCTATTTTTGTATCATCAGGAATAACCATAGGCCTTGCATTTAAATTATGTGGTGCTATAGGTGTTATGATAAAGTTTTTAGAATTTGGCGAAATCACTGGGCCATTACAACTTAATGAATATCCTGTTGAGCCTGTAGGTGTTGCTATAATTAAACCATCTGACCAATAATTAGTCAAGTACTCATTGTCTAAAAAGGTTTTAACACCAATCATTGATGTGGTGTTTTGTCTAGCAATGGTAATTTCATTTAGAGCAAAAGAAAGTTCATCAAATTCTTTTACCGTTGGACTAGTTTTAATACTTAAAAGGGTTCTTTCTTGAATTTTATATTTTTTTGCTACTAATAACTCTATAGATTCCTCTATAGTATTTTTTTGAATATTGGCTAAAAAACCAAGCCTACCTGTATTGATTCCTAAAACAGGGATGCCTAAATCTCTGATATAAGTTACTGCTCTTAAAATAGTACCATCACCTCCAAGACTAAAAAACAAATCAAAAGAGTTATTTAAATCATGAAAACTGGTAAAGGTTGCATATTTTTTATTAAGATGATTGTGCTCTTTTAATACTTCGTAAAAATTCTCTTCAAAAAAAACAACCACCTTATGTTTCTCTAGAGCCTTTAAAAGAATTTTAATTTCTTTTTCAGCATTTACGGTATATGTTTGTCCAAAAACTGCTACTTTTTTCATGCTTACATGTCTAAGTATTTCTGTAAATAATCAGATCTATCTTTTAGATCCTGTAAATAAAAATCGTCTTTATGTAAAGATATCACAATGTAATTGTACCGTCTAAATGTTTGAATAATTTCATTAATATCTTCTGAACTAATTTTAATAGTTGCCTGAGTTGTGTCTGAAATT
Source organism: uncultured Flavobacterium sp. (assembly GCA_913060575.1). Taxonomy (GTDB): domain Bacteria; phylum Bacteroidota; class Bacteroidia; order Flavobacteriales; family Flavobacteriaceae; genus Polaribacter. The sequence goes on along the minus strand of CAJXRR010000092.1, from coordinate 1,409 downwards.
TCAGATGAAATATAAAAACCTAGTACTTTTCCATTATTGCTTTCAACTATCTGACAAACTTCGCTCGAGGAAAAATCTTTTTTAATTTTTTCTACTACAATGATTACTCCATCATTATATAAAAAAGGACTCGAAGAAAATAAGTCTAGGACATCATTAAGTTCAAAATAGCCTAAATAGTTTTTTTCATTATTTAGAACAGGCAGTATATTGGTTTCATTATCAGCAAATAGTTTAATGAGTTCTAATACTGTGGCATTTTCATCTGCAAAAAAATAATCAACCAAATGAGTGTAATTAGTTATTGAAGATTCATGATCTTCAATAGTTTGAGAATCACTTTCAGAAATACAACCTATTAGCTTTCCATTTTCTACAACAGGGACATGAGTAATAGGAAGTCGTTTAAACATTTTTTGAGCTCTTTTAACAGAGCTCTCAAGCGTCAGGACTTTAATTTCATTTAGTATGTATTCTTTCATATTCATGCTTTACGAATATAGTTTAAAATCATTTAATGCCGTACTTTTGTATTTTATTTGAAACTAATGACAAAGTTAAGCGTAAATATTAATAAAATTGCAACATTACGTAATTCAAGAGGCGGAGATGTTCCTAATTTATTACAAGTTGCCTCAGATATTCAAGATTTTGGTGCACAAGGTATCACTATCCATCCCAGGCCAGATGAAAGACATATTCGCTATCAAGATGCGTATGATCTAAAACCAATAGTTATTACAGAGTATAATATTGAGGGAAATCCTATTCGTAAATTTATGGATTTAGTGTTGGAAGTACTGCCTACTCAAGTAACATTGGTTCCAGATAATATCAATCAAATTACCTCCAATGCTGGATGGGATACTATTACTCATCAATCATATTTAAAAGAAGTAATTAACGAGTTTAAAAATGCTGGAATTAGAACTTCTATTTTTATTGATACAGATTTAAAATTAATTGAAGCTGCAGCCAAAACAGGGGCAGATAGAATTGAATTGTACACAGAATATTTTGCAGGCGCTTATGAAAAAGGGGATAAGCAAGCTATAAAACCCTACACAGAAGCAGCTCTTTTTGCTCACAAATTAGGACTAGGGATTAATGCTGGTCACGATCTAAATCTTGAGAATATTGAATTCTTTAAGCAAAACATTCCAAATCTAGCAGAAGTGTCTATTGGTCATGCCTTAATTTCTGAGAGTTTATATTTAGGTCTGCAAAATGTGGTGAATATGTATTTGCATAGACTTAGCTAGAAGGTGTTTTTAAGTGCTCAATACCCACGTAATAGGGGCCTCTGGAAGTTTTATTTAGTGAACTATATTTTGAAATTTTGATAACTGATTAATGAAAATAGTACATTCAAAAATAATTGGAGAAGGTGCTCCGTTATTAATTCTTCA
>CAJXRR010000091.1 GCA_913060575.1 uncultured Flavobacterium sp. | reverse complement strand
CTACACAGAGTAGATCGTCGGCAGCGTCAGATGTGTATAAGAGACAGTTTTAATTGTTTTTGAAAAAATAAAGAATCTTTTAATTGTTGAAACTGATTAGTTAAAACAACAACCTCTTCTCCTTGTTTTTTTCTGAAAGAAGCATATTGATTCATGTATTTTAATCGTTTAAAGGCTTGATAAAAGTTTTTAGAAGAAAACAAAAACATCGTTTTGCTTTGTTGAGATTTACTTTTATATGACTTATAAATCATTGCAGCATAATCTTCCTTTAATGTGGTTAATTTTTTGGTTAGTCTATCAACTTCCTTTTCATTAACCGCTATTTCATTAGATAATGATTTTGCTTCTAAATTTATGGTTGTAATTAGTTGTTCCCTTACATCAATTTTCTGATTTAGATTTTTTAAATCATCTAGCGCACTTTTCTCTTTTTTTTGAGCATCAAAAAGTAATTTGTTGACCATTTTGATTTCTTTTTTAATTCTTTTTCGATCAGATTCTAACTGCTTTCTAGATTTATTTTGAGCAACTACAGAAATTGTTAGAAACAGAAGTAATAGAAAAGATATGTAACGGCGCTTTTTCATCATTTCAATTCTATGCTTTTATAGCCTTCTGGAATACTGTATGGTGTACTAATTTCTTTGTTTATGGTAAGAGATCGAAAAGAAATATCAATAAAAGTGTAATCTTCACCTTTGTAAGAATTTAAAACAATTTTTCTAGGGATTAATTGATTCTCTAGAGAGACATAATTATCATAATCTATTCTTAATCGCTGCTTTGTTTCATCAACTTCCAATAACTGTTTTTGGAGTTTAAAATTCTGAGGATTGAATAAAAAGAAAATGTTGTATAAATTTCGCTGCTTTTTGGGTGTCAATTTATGAGCTCTCCCTTCAACTTCGGCTAGGTATTTTTGATCTTTTAGATCCAAAATACTTTGCCCTAACAATAAGTTTTGCAGTTGTGTAAAGGTAACTTTAGTTCCTAACATTTTTTCTAACAAAGAATAATCCCCTTCAAAATAGCGCTTTTCTATGGGTGAATAATAACTGAATTTTGTTGGAGTAATTTTAATTCGAAATGCACTAAGAATCTTATAGGTTCCTTTCATCCAAATAACAGAATCTTTTTGCATTCTTAATCGAACTGTAAATGTATAACGAGTTCTTTTGCCTTTTTTGGTATCAGAATAACTTACTCGTAATTTTGCATCTAAAGTTTCTGCATCAAAAGAAGTTGCATTGTGCCTTTTTATTATTTTATTTGCCGAAACACTTTTAACAACACCTTTATTTACAACGCTTTTATTGCTTTTGCACGAAGAAAACACTAGTGCTACAATAACTAAAAATGCAATAATTCTCATTCTATATTTTTATTTTTTTAGCTTTTTCTAAATACTCTGTTGCTTTCGTTGGTTTATTAATACTTGTGTAAGCTTTTACCAGTTCATTATAAAACTGTCTTTCTAAGCTTGGGTTTTCTATTACAAAATCGATACCACTTTCTAAAACATCAATCGCTTCTTGATGTTTCTTTTGCATCTGTAATGATTTTCCTCTGGAAAGATACATAAATGGTTGCGCTGGAAATAAATCTATCCCTAGTTTACTGTAGGTATGAAACGTTTGTATATCTGATTTAATTGTAAAATCTAAGAGCTTTTTTAAATTCGTAAAAGAAGTCTGATTATTTTCAAAATTAGCAATTAAACTAGGTAAGTCTTCTATAGTTTCTTTCTTTACTAAAGGGCCTCTTCTTTGCACTAAAGAATATTGTAATTGTTTCAAACTTTTGCTTAATCCATTCTCTTGCTCTAAGGTATTCATTAAAGACAAAGCATCTGTGTATTGTCTATTAAAGTAATAAAGACGGACTAATTCTGTTCTTTGTTTTGGATTTTGCTCAACTATTTTTAATTGAGTTTTAATCGCTTCTTTATAGTTTCTTTTTTTCTTATGAATTAAAACCAAGTGTTGTAACATCCAAATATTTGAAGATTCAAGAGATAAAGCTTTATCTATGTAAATTTTAGCTTCTCTTGTTTTATTTAGCAACAAATAATTCTTAGACAATTCAAAGTAAACAGATTTGTTTTCGGGAAATATTTGATTGCACTCTTCTAGACTCTCTATCGATTTTTGATAATTTTTGATTGATTTATCAGAAAGAGCTTTAAAAAAATATTCTTGAAATTTTACTAACTTTTTTTCTTCTACATCTTCAGCAATAGCAATACTGTCTTGTGCAATAGCACAAAAAGGGTTGTACAACAGCCCTAGAAAGACAATAAGCACAACCCTTTTTATCATTTATTTTTATTTATGTCAGTTCTGTATAATCTCCAATACTTACCGAAGTATACTTGCCATTATATTTTGCATGATTTCCAATCATTGCATTGTCTAAAGTAGCATTACTAATATGAACGTTGGTCTGAATTAGAGAATTACGAATTTCAGAATTTTCAACTACACTATTTTCACCTAAAGATACAAACGGACCAATTTTAGTGTTTTTTAAAACAACATTCTTTCCAATATAACATGGCTGTATAATTTCAGAATTTTCTAAGACTACAGAATCAGCCACTAAATTATTTCCTTTCGCTTGTTCAAAACCTAACACTTGTTTATTGGTATCTATCGTTGGATCTTTTTTACCACAATCCATCCAAACATCTACTTTACCTGGTACAAATTTAGCACCATCTTGCTTTAGCGTTTCTAAAACTTCTGTTAATTGAAATTCGCCAGAAGGTCTAATATCATTATCAATTAAATGCTTGATTTCTTGAGATAGTTTGTCTCCATCTTTAAAATAATAAATTCCTATAATCGCTAAATCTGACACAAAATTTGTTGGTTTCTCAACAAAATCAGTAATATAACCATCCTTTAATTTTACAACTCCAAAGGCACTTGGATCTTCAACTTGCTTTACCCAAATTGCCCCATCAGCTTCTGCATCTAATTTAAAATCTGCTTTAAATAAGGTGTCAGCAAAAGCAACAACACACGGCCCAGATAAAGAGTCTTTTGCGCAAAAAATTGCATGTGCAGTCCCCAAAGCTTCTTCTTGAACATATACTGAACCTTTAGCTCCTAATTCTTTGGCTATCTTTAATAATTCGTATTTAGTATTACTTGGAAATCCTTTGGCAGCTGGCCCTATTATAAAGGCTACTTCGTCTATTGTTTGATTCACAACAGAAGCAATATCTTCTACCAACCTCTGTACGATTGGTTTTCCAGCTATTACTGTTAAAGGTTTTGGAATTGTTAATGTATGTGGTCTTAAACGAGAGCCAATTCCGGCCATTGGAACTATTATTTTCATATAATTTCTTTCATTTTTTATAGTCTTGCAATATACTATTATTCATTGATTGAAAAAAGGAATGAAAGCTATATCCCTTTGGGGATTGATTCAATTAAATTTTTGGTATATGAAGTTTTTGGTGATGAATAAATCGCGTCAGCATCTCCTATTTCTTCTATTCTCCCTTGATTCATAACGACCAATTGATCCGACATATATTTAACAACAGAGAGGTCGTGAGAAATAAATATATAAGAAAAATTAAACTCTTCTTTAAGCTGATTTAACAAGTTAAGAACTTGTGCTTGCACAGAAACATCTAGGGCAGAAACGGATTCGTCGCAAATAATTAATTTTGGTTGTAATGCAATGGTTCTTGCAATTCCGATTCTTTGTCTTTGCCCTCCAGAAAACTCATGAGGATATCTATTATAATGCATTTCTTCTAAACCTACTTTTTTTAGTAACTCTAATACATATAATTTTCTCTCTTTTTTTGAAGTTAAGATGTTATGAACTGTCATGGGTTCTAAAATTGAATTTCCAATTGAAATTCTTGGATTTAAAGAAGAAAATGGATCTTGAAAAATAATTTGAATTTCTTTTCTTAGGCTTTTTAAATCTTCTTTAGAAAGATTGGTAATATCTTTCCCTCTAAAAAACACATTCCCAGAAGTAATTTTTTCTAAATGTAAAATAGTTCTTCCAAGAGTAGTTTTTCCACAACCAGATTCACCAACCAAACCTAAAGTTTCTCCCTCGTAGACTTTTAATGAAACATCATCTACAGCTTTTACAGGTTCGTTTTTGTGAAACCAAGATTTCTTTTCAAAATACTTTTTGACTTCAATAAGTTCTAACAAAGGTTCTGAGGCATATACTTTTTTATGAAATTGTTCCCTTTCTTTTGTTGTATAAATTTCCGCATCAACTTTATCATTGATAAAATCATCTACTGTTGGAAGTTTCTTTAATCTTACCTCTAAACTAGGTTTAGAATTTATCAAGGCTTTTGTGTATTCTTTTTTTGGATGATGAAAAACATTCTTTGAGGAACCTTTTTCAACAATCTCGCCTTGGTAAATAACAATAACATCATCTGCAATTTCTGAAACCAATGGCAAATCATGTGAAATAAACAAAATACTCATGTTATTTTCCTTCTGTAGCTGTTTTAATAGCAGTATAATTTCTTTTTGTACCGTTACATCTAATGCCGTTGTGGGTTCATCAGCAATTAATAAATCAGGTTTACAAGCGATTGCCATTGCAATCATTACTCGTTGTTTTTGCCCACCACTAATTTGGTGAGGATAGGAATTGAAAATTCTATCAGGTTTTGGTAATTGAACTTTTTCAAAAAGAGAAATTACCTCCTCATAAATTTCTTTCTTATTTAGTGTAGTATGTTGTTGTAATACTTCAGCTACTTGTTTACCACAAGTTAGTGTTGGGTTTAGAGAACTCATTGGTTCTTGAAAAATCATTCCGATTTTTTTTCCCCTAATTTTTTGAAATTCATTTTCAGAAGTTTCTAAAAGATTTTCTCCATTATAAAAAACAGTACCTTCTAGAATAGTGCTTTTAGGCAACAACCCTAAAATAGCTAAAGAAGTCACCGATTTACCACTTCCCGATTCTCCAACAATTCCTAAAATTTTATTTTCCTTTAGTTGAAAAGAGATTTTTTTTACAACTTCATTTTCTTGTTGATTGGAAACAAATTTTACGCTAAGATTTTTTACTTCTAACATAGCTCTAAAGTAAAGATACTTTTTCAATTTATACCCTCCCCTTTTTTGGGGAGATAAAATATCCCTGTTTTTGGGTATTGTAAAATACCTTTAATAAATATATATTTGATACGTTATTTGTATTTTTTTAAGACTTATTAACAATTTTTTCGATAATACAAATATTGAATGCATAAATATTAAATAAAACTATTAAATCTCATCCCCCAAAACCCTTTCCTATGACATAGTATTACCTAAAACCAACCCAATCTTATTAGCTTGATAATTCATCTAAAAAATAGCTCTGAATTATTCCAATAAAAAAATTCATTTCAATTAATTTAAATTAAATTTATTATGATTAAACGTAAAGTTAAATTTATAGTAGGTGGTATTGCAGTAATTGCAATATCTTCTATAGTCACATTAAAACTTGTGGACACCTATGAATCTCAAAAAATAGCAGAAAAAAGACAAACCCATAATGAATTCATTAAAAGTAGCCCTTTTAAAGAATCACTAACATGGGACAAAAAAGAAAGAAAATTAAAAGGATTACCTCCAAACAAATACTTTGAGCAAATGTGGGAGCTAACCATCAATCCTGCTACAGGAAAACTAGATGATGGTAAATTGACACTTCTTAGAGAACAACTTATTCAAGAAAGAACTCTTAACAGAAATCCTGGAGATGCAGCAAATGCATGGGAAGAAAGAGGTCCCAATAATATTGGAGGGCGAACTAGAGTCATGTTATTTGACCCTAACGATTCTTCAAACAACACTGTATATGCTGGTGGAGTTAGTGGTGGCTTATGGAAAAACACAAACATAACTAGCGCAAGTTCTCAATGGACAAGAGTAGCTAATGTTCCAGGTAATTTATCTGTAACGTCTATTACTGTAGATCCTAATAATTCTAACATTTGGTATGTTGGTACAGGAGAACAGTACACGGCTGGAGATGTTGTTGGTACTGGAGTATATAAAACATCTGACGGAGGAAATAGTTGGTCAGCTGTAAATATTCCTGCTGCTGGTGATGCTACTTTTGACTTCAATAGTACAAACTTATTCTTATCAGGTATTTTTTATGTAAATGATATAATTGCATGGAACAACGGGGGTAATACTGAACTTTTTGTAGGTGTTGGTGCTTTTGTTTATGGAGATGCTGCTAGTCCAGCAAACTGGCTAGGTCTCCAAACTGCAGGTATTTACCGTTCTACAAACGGAGGAAATACTTGGGCAAGAATAGAATCTGCTAACATGAGTAATGTACAAAGCGGAAAAACATATTATTATATTCCTAATGATTTTGAAATTGGCGCTGACAATAAACTTTGGGTAGGAACCATCAGCAATGCATTTGGCGTAGGTGGTGGTAGAATCTTTAGCACTACAAACGGAGGAACATGGACAGAAGCAGCAGCTTCCCCATTGCCTAATTCTAATCGTGTTGAAATTGAAACTTCAACTAGTAATGGTGATAAATTATACGCCTTAACACAAGGAACAAGTGCACCCGTTTATATCTATGGGACAACGAACGGATTTAGCTCTATTACAACTAAAGCATTACCAAATGATGCAGACACAGGTATTCCTGCTAATGATTTTACACGTGGTCAAGCATTTTATGATTTAATTATTGAAGCTGACCCTACAAATGATGATGTTGTTTATGTTGGTGGTATTGATCTGTTTAGAAGCATAAATGGAGGTTCTTCCTGGTCACAAATATCAAAATGGTCAAATAACCCAGGGTTAAATACATTAAATTCCTCTTTAGTTCATGCAGATCAACATGCGATGACTTTCCGCCCAGGAAATTCTAATCAAGCTGTTTTTGGAAATGATGGTGGTGTTTATTATGCTTCCAGCTTATCTAGTGCACAAAACTCTAATGTAATTGGAGCTAGAAATAATAATTTTAATGTTACTCAGTTTGTGAAAGCAGGTATTGGACCTGATGGTTCTGGTGATACTAATGGAATATTCTCTGCTGGTGCTCAAGATAATGGAACACAAGCTTTCAGAGGTGCTAATACCTCAGCTGGAATAAATTCTTCTGAAGAATTAAGTGATGGAGATGGTTTCTATACATTTATAGATAAAGATGGTCAATATGCAATAGCTACTTTTGTAAATAATGTTATTTACCGGTTCAATTTACCATGGAATGGACAAGGAAGAAGACAAGGTGGTGCAACAACCCTTTTAAGTAGTCAAACTACTGGAGACTTTGTAAATCCGATGGATTATGATAGTAATGCAAATCGTTTATTAACAAATAATTCTGCTGGTACTAGTTATTCTATTAGAAGTATCAACGTTGCTGCTAACACTAATGGTACAATTACCAACGCTGCATTAACTAATAAACCAACTGCTTTTAGAGCTTCTCCTTTTGCAGCTAACACTTGGTATGTTGGATTGGCAAATGGTGGTTTAGTAAAATTAACAAATGTTGGTAATTCTTCTGCAACATGGACAACTATTACAACTCCTTTTGTAGGATCTGTTTCCTCTGTTCGTTATGGCGAAACTTCAAATGATTTAATTGTTACAATGCATAATTATGGTGTAACAAGTGTTTGGTACTCTTCTAATGCAGGATCTAGTTGGTCTAGCAAAGAAGGAAACTTACCAAATATTCCTGTAAGAGATTTCTTATTGAATCCATTAAGTACTAATGAAGCGATTATCGCAACTCAATTAGGAGTTTGGAGTACTGACAACTTCAATGACGCAAATCCAACTTGGATTCAATCTTACAATGGAATGAGTGATGTAAGCGTAACTTCTTTTGATTATTGGGCTGTGAATGGAGACGATACAAACAATAAAATTATTGCTTCTACGTATGGTAGAGGAGTATTTACTGGTCAATTTACAGCAACTTCTACTCCGGATACAGAAGATCCAACTGCTCCAAGTAGTTTAGCAACTTCTAATATCACTGACAATACAATCGATTTAAGCTGGACAGCTTCTGCAGATAATGTAGGTGTTGCTAGTTATGATGTATATCAAGGTGGAAGTTTGGTTGGAAATTCAACTTCAACGAGCTATCAAGCGACAGGTTTATCCTCAAATACGGCCTATAGTTTTTATGTAATTGCAAAAGATGCTGCTGGAAATACTTCAGCACAAAGTAATACCGCAAATGCTACTACTACCGCACCAGATACAACTGCACCAACTGCGCCAACTAGTTTAGCGAGTTCTGGTACAACAGATTCTAGCGTAAGTTTATCTTGGGCAGCTTCTACAGATAATGTAGCAGTAATATCTTACGATGTTTACCAAGGAGCAACCGTTGTAGGAAATACCGCAAATACAAGTTTTACAGTAAGTGGACTTGCTTCAAACACTGCATACTCTTTTAATGTTAGAGCTAAAGATGATGCTGGAAATGTTTCAGACGCAAGTAATACAGTGAATGTAACTACTGATGCTACTCCAATCAACTATTGTGCTTCTCAAAGTTCAAACACAAATGACGAATACATTAGTAGAGTTCAATTAAATACAATTGATAATGCTTCTGGGCCTCAGTTCTACACTGACTTCACAAATGTTTCAACTTCATTAACGAAAGGAAATCAGTATACAATTACGGTAACCCCAACTTGGACGGGAACTGTATATTCTGAAGGATATTCTGTTTGGATTGACTATAACAAAGATGGAGACTTCACGGATGCAGGAGAACAAGTATTCTCATCTGCACCAACAACATCAACTCCTGTTTCAGGAAGTTTTACCGTTCCTGCTGGAGCAAATGAAACTTCAACAAGAATGCGTGTCTCTATGAATTACAATGCAACACCAACATCTTGTCAGTCTTTCACCTATGGTGAAGTTGAAGACTATACAGTTGTAATTGCTGCAGCTGGTCCAGATACGGATGCTCCAAGCAATCCAAGTGGATTGTCTACATCGAATACAACAGAAACAACAACAGATTTATCATGGAATGCTTCTACTGATAATGTTGGTGTCACTGGATATGATGTTTCTCTAGGAGGAACTGTAATTGCAACAGTAACAGGTACAACGCAACAAGTAACTGGATTGACAGAAAACACTGCTTATTCATTTAGCGTAGTTGCTAAAGATGCAGCTGGAAATGTTTCTGGAGCAAGTAATACTGCAAACGTAACTACTTTAGCAGCTCCAACATGTTCTGATGGAATTCAGAATGGAGATGAAACTGGAGTTGATTGTGGTGGAACTTCTTGTACACCTTGTACTGCAAGCAACACAATCTTAAATCAAAGTTTCTTTGAGTCTGGTTGGGATGGATGGATTGATGGTGGAAGCGATAGTTTCCGTTATTCAGGATCTAGATCTTATCAAGGAAGTTTCTCTATCAGATTAAGAGATAATTCTGGAACTGCTAGTGCAATGTCTTTAAACAATATTGATGTAACCCCTTACAATCAAGTTGAAATTGATTTTTTCTTCTATGTTTATAGCATGGAAAATGGAGAAGATTTCTGGGTTCGCTTCTTTGATGGTTCTAGTTGGATCACTGTAGCTACCTATGTAAGAGGTTCTGGTATAGAAAACAATACATTCTACCAAGGGACAGTAGTTTTGGATGCCGCCCAATACAATTTTGCTGCAAATTCTGGGTTCCGTTTCCAAAATGATGCTTCAGGAAATAACGATCAAATTTATGTAGATCAAGTAACTATTACGGGTGTCACAGGAAATTCTCCTAAAGTGGATAATCTACTTGCATTAGGATTAAATTCGGGTCAGACTATTGGAAATAATTCTATTAGTGACGATATGATAATCTATCCAAACCCTGTTAAGAATTTATTAAATATAAATCCAAGTTATCATTTAAATTCAACATATAGAATAATAGACCTTAATGGAAAGTTAATTCAGACAGGAAGAATTTTAAATAATTCAATTGATGTTCATTCATTAAAAACAGGAGTTTATTTAATTGAACTCTCTGATGAAGAAGAAACATTTATGCAAAAATTCATCAAACAATAATTCTTTAAAATTTATACATAAACTTAAGAGCTCGATAATAAATCGAGCTCTTTTGCTTTTCCCCATTTTTGGGGAGATAAAAATTTCCCCAATTCAAGGTATTGTACAGTTAGAGATGTCTGTCTATTTTTACATTGTAATTGTTCTTTTGTTTTCATGTTAACATTCTATTAGTTGCTAATTACCCCCTATTGCCAACTAATTAGATTTTAAATAATCAATAGTGTTTTTTACTATTGAAGCTGTCTCTTATACACATCTGACGCTGCCGACGATCTACTCT
>CAJXRR010000090.1 GCA_913060575.1 uncultured Flavobacterium sp. | reverse complement strand
GTCTCGTGGGCTCGGAGATGTGTATAAGAGACAGATGTTGACATGGAGCGATTGGATTTAAATATTGATGTTAAACTTCTAGATTTAGTCAACTAATTGATTTGTGAAATACTTCGTATAAACAGTTAAATTTCACTGTGTGAACTTAAATAAGAATGCTATTTTTGTTGTTCAAGATATCTAGATGATTCAAATTACCAATTCTAAAGCTTTTCTTACAGAAATTCTAAAAGCACTTGTAAAACTTACGATTGCTGGTTTTCTAATTGGATTTTTAAAACAATACGATTTAATCCTTGCCATTCTACTTGTCTTAAAAATAATGCATGTTATCTATAAGAACATTGTAAAATCTACAGCTAAAAACTGGATCTTACTTATTGGAATGATCCTTACTGGTTTTGGTGGAATTTTAGGTGAATTTTGGGGCGTTAGCAATCAATATTGGGAATATCATGAAGTTTCTAGAGATTTACCTTTATGGCTGCCTTTTGCTTGGATGTTGGCTTTCTACTTTTTGTATCGAATAGAATCTGGACTGATTCCTCACTTAAAAAATAAAAACATCAAAAACAAATTGATTATTGCCTTTTGGTTATCACTAATTATTCCTGCTTTTGGAGAAATTATCACCATTAATTTAGGAGTTTGGACGTATTATTGGCCTTATCAAATTTTTGGAGTTCCTATCTATGCTTTTGCATGTCTGGTGTTTGTTCATATGCTGGTGTATATCATCTTATCTTCTATTTGTAAAAAATGGAAGATCAACGATATTGTGTTTACTTAGAGCATATTGTCATTCCGAACAGAGTGAAGGAATCTCATTAATATGAATTCAAATAAACAGATTGCTTTGTCATTTCATTCCTCGCAATGACGGTTTCAAGAAATCTATACACTTAAAACTGCCAAGCAACAATTCTTGTTACTTTATTTCCTTGATGCATCGGAATGATGGAGAAGTTTTTTACTTTTAATTTTTCTCCAGATTTTTGAAGACTTTCAATATTTTCTTTTTTAGAAACCAAACTAGTAAACCAAACACTTGTATCTTTATACAATGAACTTTGATAGAAATAATTGTGTAAAAATGCTTTTTCACCTCCAGGATACCATAATTCATTATTATTTCCTGCAAAATTTCTTACGGCATTATTTCCTAAGTTTCTAGACTTTCTTGCATTGGCTCCTTTAGCTTCCATTTCCGATTTATAAAAGGGAGGGTTACAAATAACCGCAGAAAAAGAATCTCCTTTTTCTATAATTCCTTTTAAAATATTGGCTTCATCTAATTGTTGTCTTAATGTAATTTTACTCTTTAAACCATTATCATCAACGATATCTTGAGCAGAATCTAAAGAATCTACTTCAGTATCAACAGCTACGAAATTCCAGTTGTATTCTTTAACTCCTAATAAAGGATAGATACAGGTTGCTCCTGTACCTATGTCCAAAATTTTGATGTCTTTTGTGATTCCTGAGGATTCTAATAAGTCTGCGATATAATGGATGTAATCTACTCGTCCAGGAATAGGCGGACATAAATTTTCATCAGGAAACGTCCAATCTTTAATTCCGTAGTGCGCTTCTAATAAAGTCACATTTAGTTCTTTGACTGCTTTAGGATCAGAAAAATCTATCGTAACAGTTCCATATTCATTCTTTCTAACAAAAGGTGCTAAATTTTTATTGTGCTTGATTAAAACATCGAAGTTATAACCATTTTTGTGCTTGTTTCTAGGATGCAATCCCGGTTTTGAATTCATTTAGAGTTCTAAGATTGTAAATTCTAGTTTTAGTGGTTTTAATGATTCTTTAAGTGCGATAATTAAATCTTGACCGTATTCTAAATAAAACTCAGAAAAATTTCGCTGACGCTCTTCTAAGCTTTGATTAGGTAATAATTGTTGTTGTAATGCTGTGATTCTTGTAACTAAATCTGAATGCTTTCTTTTTTCTGCTCGTGATAATCTTTTTTCTAGATTTTCTAAACCTTTGAGTTGTTTTCTATGTTGCGCATCTACAGCTCCTATAAAAGATGGATCTGTTTTTTCTGCTACTCTCCTTAAAGCTAAAAATTGTTGCGTTAATAATTCATTTGCATCTTCAAAACTAAATTGAATATCCGAATTCTCTTGAACTTTTTTTGTGAGTAAATCATGCTGTTTAAGAAACATTTCTTCAAAGGAAATATTCAAATTATTTAATTTCTTTACTTGTTTTTCAGAAACTATTTGCACTGAATTTCTCAATAGTAATATTGGAAACGGAATATTTACCGAATCAAAATATGCTTTTAACTCTAACCAATACGCTAGCTCTCCTCCTCCTCCAATATAACAAAGGTTCGGTAAAATCACCTCTTGGTACAAGGGTCTCATAATCACATTCGGACTAAATCTTTCTGAATGATTTTCTAATTCTTGCAAAATTTCAGCTTCAGAGAAAACAAGATTGGTATCGTTTACTTTATACTGTCCATCTTCTTCAATAATTCGCTCACGTGAATTATCAGATAAATAAAAGAGATTAATTTCTCTTGGATTTACCTGTACTTTATAGTCTTTCTCTAACTCAGTAATTGTTTTAGAAACAGCTTTATACGAAGTTTGAGACAATAGCTCATCCTTCATGATGGGAGCAAAAACATCTTTCAGTTTTTGATGATCAGCATCAATAATGACCAAACCATATTCTTTAAATAATTCGTTCGCTATAAAACGAGTTGCTTCAGATAAATTTTTATGTTGTAAATAAGCTTTTTCAAAAAGTTGCTTGATATATACTGCATTTTTAGAGCTTCCTAAATGTTCTGAAAAAGTTTCAAAAACATCTTGTAAACCATCCAAAGAGAATCTCCCAACGGCTCCACCATCTTGTCTGTTCCAGACTACTTTACTTCCTTTAAAATTAAAAAAATTAATTTCATCAAAATCGTGATCTTCTGTTGCCATCCAATACACAGGCACAAAATGTTGCTTAGGAAATTTCTCAGATAATTCTTCTGATAGATTGATGGCTGAAATAATCTTGTATAAAAAGTATAATGGTCCTGTAAACAAGTTTAATTGATGTCCGGTTGTTATTGTAAATGTATCTTGACTTTGTAACGATTTGATATTTTCAAGAGTCGATTCAGAAGCGTCAACATTTTTATATAGCTCTTGTAAGACATCTACCAAAACAGTTCTAGAATCTGAAGGAAATGAACTCTTCTTTTCATCTATTTGCTTAGCAAATCCAGCTAAATCAGGAAAATTATGATAGAATTGTTGAATACTTTCTTTCTTTTCTAAATAGTCAGACATGGTCTTTGAAAAGAAACCTGTTTTCTGAAAAGGAATATGCGTAAACTTCATAAATTATTGAATTACGCGATTAAAACAACACTCACATTCTGTGGTAGACATCATTAAAAATTAATTTGTTCAAAAATACTAAAATTTGACGACAGCATTACTGTATAAAATAACACTAACAAATCTTTAACGCCTCTTTTTGTCTAAATTAATTCTTACTTTTGATTTTCATCAAAATGAATCATATGAACATTAGAGTTTTAGTCTTAGTATGCACCTTATTTTCAACTTCACTTTTTTCTCAAAACATTCAATCTCCTCAAGAATTTTTAGGATATGAATTAGGAAAACGTTTTACAAGACATCATAAAGTCGTAGAGTATTTTACTTACCTAAGTAATCAATTAGACAATGTTCTATTAGAAAAATATGGCGAAACTAACGAGTATAGACCTTTATATGTAAGTTATATTTCTTCATCAAAGAATATTAAAAATATAGAACAAATCCGTCTAAACAATCTTGGTCAGACAGGAATAAAAAATAAAAGTGATAATGATGTTGCCATTGTTTGGTTAAGTTATAATGTTCATGGAAACGAGGCTTCAAGTACAGAAGCATCAATGCAAACTTTATATGAACTAGTTACAAAAAAGAAAGATTATTTAGAAAACACCTTAGTAATTATAGATCCATGTATCAATCCTGATGGACGAGATAGATATGTAAACTGGTTTAATCAAGTAAAAAGCACGCCTTATAATGTTGATCAGAATGCAAAAGAACACAGAGAACCATGGCCTGGAGGAAGACCAAATCATTACTTATTTGATTTAAATAGAGATTGGGCTTGGGCTACTCAAGTAGAATCTTCGCAACGTTTAAAAATTTATAATAAATGGATGCCACATATTCATGTAGATTTTCATGAGCAATTTATTAATAGTCCTTATTATTTTGCACCAGCAGCAGAGCCCTTTCATGAAATAATTACCGATTGGCAACGTGATTTTCAGACACAAATTGGAAAAAATCATGCAAAATATTTTGATCAAAAGGGATGGCTCTATTTTACAAAAGAAAGCTTTGATTTACTATATCCAAGTTATGGAGATACCTATCCAACTTATATGGGAGCTATTGGAATGACTTATGAGCAAGCGGGGCATGGAATGGCTGGATTAGGAATTGATACTGATCATGGATACGAATTAACTTTAGTTGATAGAGTTGCTCATCATAAAACCACAGGTTTATCTACCGTTGAAATAGCTTCTAAAAATGCTGCAAAATTGAATACAGAGTTTAAAAAATTCTTTGACAACAGCAATTTACAATATAAAAGTTATGTCTTAAAAAACGAAAATAAAGACAAAACAGAACGATTGATTAACTTATTAGACAAGCATGAAATTGCCTATGAATATTCTGAAGAAGGTCAAGTAAAAGGATACAATTACCAAACTCAGAAAGAAGGCCGTATGAATGTAAATCCTTTTGATTTAGTTATTCACAGCAATCAACCCAAAGGAAAAATGGTAAAAGTACTTTTTGAGCCGAATGCTAAATTAGCAGATTCTTTAACCTATGACATTACAGCTTGGTCTTTACCTTATGCACACGGATTCAAAGCAATGGCATCTAAAACTAAAGTCCCTTCAAGAAAAGATTTCATGGTAGGAATGGTTTTTAACAAACCCAACAAAGAGGCTTACGCCTATTTATCAAAATGGAATAGTCTAGAGGATGCTGCTTTCTTAGCGGATATTTTAAATAAAAACCTAAGAGTGCGTTTTGCTGAAGAAGATTTTGCGATTGAAGGACAATCGTATAAAAAAGGAACTTTAATTGTTTTACGTGGTGATAATAAAAAAAATAACGACTTTGATGCAGAATTGACTGCTATAGCAAACCAGCACGGTAGAGCACTTCAATCAGTAAAAACAGGATTTGTAAGTTCTGGAAAAGATTTTGGGTCATCAAGTGTAAATCCTATCAACAAACAAAAAGTAGCTGTGCTATCAGGAGACGGAACTTCTTCTTTAAGTTTTGGTGAGATCTGGCATTTCTTTGAAACGCAATTAAAATACCCATTAACAATTTTAGATACCGATTATTTTAGTAGTGTAGATTTAGATGCTTTTGATGTTTTAATCATTCCTAATGGCTATTACAGTAGTATTTTAAACAAAAGTGGTTTAGAAAAAGTAAGTAAATTTTCTAGAAATGGCGGAACAGTAATCGCAATAGGAAGTGCTTTAAGAAGCTTTGCAGGTAAAGATGGCTTTGCATTAAAAAGAAAGAAAGCTACACCTGATAGCAAAGAAAAGAAAACTCCCAATTTAACTGCTTATGCAGATCAAGAAAGAGCTGGAGCAGATAATTTAATTACAGGAGCCATCTTTAAAAGTACTGTAGATGCTACCCACCCGTTAGCTTTTGGTTATGAAGATTCTTATTTTTCATTAAAGTTAGGAAGTGGAACCTACGAATATTTACAAAACGGAAGCAATGTTGCTTACTTTGATCAAGATGCTACTAATGTATCTGGATTTGCAGGTAAAAAAGCTTTAAAAAATATCCCTGAATCATTATTGATTGGTGAAGAAAGAAAAGGAAGTGGAAGTATTATTTATATGGTAGACAATCCTTTATTTCGTTCGTTTTGGGAAAATGGAAAATTGTTTTTCGTGAATGCAATTTTCTTTAGAAACTCTAGTGAAATAAAGAGATAAAAAACTTTTTTTAATTATAATAAATGAAATCACCTGTAGCACTTGCGAATCGATTTAGAGAGGTTTTATTAAATGGTGTATGGATTGCGAATACCAATTACAAACATCAGTTAACTGATATTTCTTGGCAACAAGCAAACTCAAAAATTGGTTCTTTGAATACCATTGCTGCTTTAACATTTCATATCAATTATTATATCGCTGGAATCTTACCGGTTTTTGATGGAGGATCATTAGACATTAAAGACAAATACAGTTTTGATACTCCAGGAATTACATCTCAAAAAGATTGGGAAAGCTTGGTAAACTCATTAATAACAAATGCAGAAGTCTTTGCCAATAAAGTTGAGCAACTTGAAGACAATCAACTTTTAGATGCTTTTGTTGATGAAAAATACGGCAGCTACCAAAGAAACATAGAAGGAATGATCGAACATTGCTACTATCATTTGGGTCAGATTTCGTTGATTAAAAAAATGATATTAGAAAAAAATAAAATTATTTGACAGGAGTTCCATATAAATCAAAATCACCCGCTTCGTGAATTTTGATATCGACAAACTCACCAATCTTAACATAATGTTCTCTAGCATCTACTAAAACATCGTTATCTACATCTGGTGAATCAAATTCGGTACGACCATAAAAGTAGTTACCTTCTTTTCTATCGAACAAACATCTAAAGGTTTTTCCTATTTTCTCTTGATTGATTTCCCATGAGATTTGAGATTGTAATTCCATGATTTCGTTGACTCTTCGGAACTTTACATCAGCAGGAACATCATCTTCTAAAACATACGCTCCTGTATTTTCTTCATGAGAATACTCAAAAGCACCCATACGCTCAAAACGCATCTCCTCTACCCAATTTTTCAATTCTTGAAATTGTTCTTCTGTTTCACCAGGATATCCAACAATTAAGGTTGTTCTAATTCCCATTTCTGGAACAACTTCACGAAATTTATGAATTAATGCGGTAGTTTTTTCATGTGTAGTACCACGTTTCATCGATTTTAAAATCTCGGTATTGATGTGCTGTAAAGGAATATCTAAATAATTACAAACTTTCGGTTCGTTTTTCATTACCTCTAAAACATCCATTGGAAATCCTGTTGGAAATGCATAATGCATTCGTATCCATTCAATTCCGTCTACTTTAGCTAACGCTTTTAGTAACTCTGCTAAGTTTCTTTTTTTGTAGATATCTAATCCGTAATAGGTTAAATCTTGTGCAATTAACATCACTTCTTTGATACCCTTTGCTGCTAATTTTTCAGCTTCAATAACAATCTCTTCAATGGGCGTTGATTTGTGTTTTCCTCTCATTAAAGGAATCGCGCAAAAAGAACAAGGTCTATCACAGCCTTCGGCAATCTTTAAATATGCATAATGCTTTGGTGTGGTTGTTAAACGTTCACCTATCAATTCGTGTTTATAATCTGCTCCTAAAACTTTTAAAAGATTTGGTAAATCATGTGTTCCAAAGTACTGATCTACATCCGTAATTTCTTTTTCTAAATCTGGTTTATAGCGTTCACTCAAACAACCAGTCACAAAAACCTTATCTACTTCTCCTGCAACTTTCTTTTCTACATAATGTAGAATTGTATCAACAGATTCTTCTTTGGCTTTTCCAATAAAACCACAGGTATTGATTACAACAATATTCCCTTCATCATTTTTATCTTCATGAACAACGTCTTTCCCATTGGCTTTTAATTGCCCCATCAAAACTTCAGAATCATAGATGTTTTTAGAGCAACCTAAGGTTACAACATTGATCTTATTTTTCTTAACCGATTTAGTTCTCATTCTCTTTTTTTAGGACGACAAAAGTACGTTTTCTAAGATGAATTTTACTTGTAATTTTCTGGCAATTTTCGATGCTTTGTAAGTTGTTCAAAAGCATTTCCTAAAATTAATAATCTTGATTCTTCTTTTGGCTTTACTATAAAAGTGAGGCTAATAGGTTCTCCAGATTTTTTATATCCCATAGGAACAGTAATGTTTGGATACTCAGCAACTGCAGAATATGCAGAATGATAATTATTAATCGATAAAATGGCATCTAAGTTCTCTTTATCTAATGCTTCAAAATAATTACGAGCATTTGCCATTAAAGTCTTTTTTATTTCTTGTAATTGCGCTACAGTTGTAGTATCTGCTACAATTCCATCAAATAATTGTTGACCATAAGGAGCTCTTAAAATAGAATCTTGAAGATTATAATTGATGACATCTTGCACAGAAGAAACTGTTACATTCTTATCTGTATAATTTTTTAAATACTGAGGTAAATCGTGTTTCATATCAATATTTAATAAGGTCAAGAATCCTGGTAAACCAACTTGTGGTGGTGTGATTTCTACGATTTCTGCACCATTTTCCTTTATAATATTGATGTTTGCATTAAAAACAGAGTCTTGTAAATAGCTTTTTATAATTCCGAATCGCTTACCTTTTAAATCATCTTTAAAAGATCCATAATTTTTATCTACATAATCATATGATTTAGAATCTTGTTTATCAAAACCATACATAGCATTTATAAATATCCAACTATCCATAACGCTTTTTGTCATTGGACCAGGAGTATCTAAAGTGCTAGAAATAGGTACAATTCCTGTTCTACTTAATAATCCAACTGTTGGTTTTAATCCAACTACAGAATTCTGACTAGAAGGTGAAGTAATAGAACCCGCGGTTTCAGTCCCTACTGCTGCTACAGCATAATTGGCTGCGACTACAGCTCCACTTGCCGCACTAGATCCTCCGGTTTCAAATTCTGCTCTACCATAAGGGTTTAATGTTTGTCCACCTACAGCACTATAGCCTAAAGGACAGCCAGTACAAAAATAGTAAGCCCATTCGCTTAAGTTTGCTTTTCCTAAAATTAACGCCCCTTCTTCTTTTAATCGTTTCACGATAAAGGCATCTTCTGTATTTTTATTATCAGCCAAGGCTAATGCGCCCGCTGTTGTTGGCATTCCTTTTGTATTAATATTATCTTTTAGAAAAATTGGCATTCCGTAAACCTTCTGTGAAGTTGCATTTTTATTAGTACGTTCTGCATCTCTTTTTCTAGCTTCGTCTAATACATTTGGATTTAAAGCAATAATAGCATTCAACGATTTTGTACTATCACTTTCAAATTTTCTAATTCTATATAAATAAAATAGGGTTAGTTTTTCATAAGAAAGTTTTCCTTCTTTTACACTTTCTTGTAATGATGGGATGTCTTGTTCTAGAATTAATGGCTTTAAGTTGTTGTATTCTTCTTCAGAAAAATTAGAAGCTAATTCTTGATTAAAAGGTTTAAAAACCTCATTCATATCCAATACTTTAGATTGAAATAACTTAAATTTCATTCTAGGATTTAAATGATTTTCTTGTTTTTCTAATGCTGTAGATTCATCGTAAGTATTAAAAAAGCTGGGTGCCTTATTCTTTTCACATGAGAACAATAAAAAAGAAATAGCGAAAAGTATTGAGATTTTTTTCATGGATATAAATTTGGTAAAACTCAAAGATAACTCATAAAAATAAAAAACTCTAAAACGATTAGTAAGAAGTTTTATAACTTATTGTAAGATATAAAATTACTTAAAAAAAGAATCTACAAATTCATGTTTATTAAATACTTGTAAATCATCAATTCCTTCTCCTACTCCAATATATTTTACAGGAATTTGAAATTGATCTGAGATACCAATCACAACTCCGCCTTTGGCTGTTCCGTCTAATTTAGTTACTGCTAAAGAAGTAACTTCGGTTGCTTTGGTGAATTGTTTGGCTTGCTCAAAAGCATTTTGTCCGGTAGAACCATCTAAAACTAATAATACATCATGAGGAGAGTCTTCCACTACTTTTTGCATGACACGTTTAATTTTAGTCAACTCATTCATTAAATTGACTTTATTATGTAAACGACCCGCTGTATCTATAATAACAACATCTGCATCTTGTGAAACAGCAGATTTTAAAGTATCGAAAGCTACAGAAGCTGGATCAGAACCCATTTCTTGTCGAACAATAGGAACCTCTGTTCTATCAGCCCAAACCTGTAGTTGATCAATTGCAGCAGCTCTAAACGTGTCAGCCGCACCTAAAATAACCTTTAAGCCTTTCTTTTTAAATTGTGCTGCTAGTTTCCCAATGGTAGTTGTTTTTCCAACACCGTTTACACCTACAACCATTAAAACATACGGTTTTTTAGTGGATGGAATTGTAAACTCCGTATCATTTCCAAGATTAGTTTCAGAAAGCAATCCTGCAATTTCCTCTCTTAAAATTACATTTAACTCCTCAGTTCCTAAATACTTGTCTTTTGAAACTCTGGCTTCAATTCTATCAATAATCTTTAAAGTAGTTGCTACACCAACATCAGAAGCTACTAAAATCTCTTCTAAGTTATCTAAAACATCATCATCTACTTTAGATTTTCCAGCAACAGCTTTCGAAAGCTTATTTAAAAAGCTAGATTTTGATTTTTCTAATCCTTTATCTAAAGTTTCTTTTTTCTCTTTTGAAAATATTTTTTTAAAAAAACTC
>CAJXRR010000089.1 GCA_913060575.1 uncultured Flavobacterium sp. | reverse complement strand
ATATATATTGTTAATATAATTCTAGAATTACGAATTATTTAACCATTTAAAACTATAATAATGATCACCCTTGCATTAAAAGTTGTTCAAATAACACTTGCTATTATATCCTATTTATTACTCTAATTATTAACTATAAAAACTAAACGCTATGCTAACTACTATTGGAATTTTACTCATCATCTTCGGAATTTTATCACTTGTTTTGAAAGCAATTTTCACAACAAATAAATTCTTAAACTCAATCACTAAAACGCGAAGTATTCAACTAACAATTTTAGGAATTGTTATGAGCGTAATAACAGGAATGTTCTTTTACGCAGATGCCGGAACTGCTTATGCTGTTCAGTTCATAAGTGGTGGCGATAAGATGATAACCACACAAGGAATTAAATTAAAATATTGGGGTAGAGTTATTCCTCTATCCTATGAAATCTCTATAAAAGATATTATTGTCGATGATAAAAATGAACTTCCTGATGACGGACAAGGTATCTACAATAGACAAGCACAAAGATGGGAATTTAGTGATGCTATAAAAGCAGAAATTAGCACCTCAGTAATTGTGGGAGTCAACATTAATGATGAAGACGTTTTCCTGAACATGGCTGACAGAAATAAAAGTGAAGGAAAATTAATTTTCGGAAGGGTTTTACCAAACATCGATGCTGCCATAAAGAACACTTGTAAATTAATGGATGCTCAAGACTATATCTCTGGACAAGCATCAGATTTTGATAGATACTTTAGAGATCAATTAGAGAATGGAATGTATCAAGTAGAACAATATTATGAAGATGAAAATATTAATGAAATTGTTGGTGATACAACAACCGTAAGACAAATTAAGGTCGGAAAATCTAGTAAACAAAAGAAATTTAGAATCAAAAAAGACTCTGATGGAAACATTGTGAGAGATAACTCAAATTCATTAAAACAGTATGGATTAAAAATCTACCAAGCGCAAGTTACAGGAATTGATTGGGAAGAATCTTTTGACGAAAGACTAGATCTACAAAAGAATGAAGTAGCTCAAACACAACTTGAAAAACAACAAGCTGAACGTGAATATTACAGAGCTAAAAAAGAGGTTGCTAAAGGTGAGTCTGAAAAGGCGAAAGAAAGAGCTCGATTAGAAAAAATCCAGATTCAGCAAACAATTGAAGCAGAAACTGAAGCTAAAGTAGCCGGATTTAACTTAATAAAAGAGAAAAAGCAATACGAGGTTGAATTGTATAAAGCAAAAAGTAAAAAAGTTGCTGCAGATGCACAATACTATGAAAATGCAAAACTAGTAAGTGCAGGTTTGACACCTCAAGAAAAAGCTGAATGGGAATATAAAACAGCTGTTGGAGTTGCCCAACAATTAAAGGAACTTAACTTACCTCAAACTTATATAGAAGGAAGTAAAAGTGGAAACGGTGGGAACTTGCTAGAATCATTAATTGGAGCCGAATTAGCCAAAAATATGATTAAGAAAAAGAACTAAAATAAACTAACCAATCCAGTCATGATGAACGAGGTTAACCACCTCGTTCAAATTGACATTTATTTTTTCGCTATATTTGATTAACAACCAACTCTAATGAAAAAATCATTTTTTAAATTCTTAGCCAAACTCAACAAAATAGTATTGCCTTCTTTTACTAAAAAAAGATTAGACCTTGCTAAAGCTTCTAAAATTCAATTAGCAATTATTGGATGGAGAAGTTTTGTAACACTCAATTCATTAGATTAAAAAAATAGAATCATGGAAACCACACACATTAAAATATTTTCAGAAACACCAATAATTATAAATAGGTTAAGATCATTATTAGAAGAACAAAATATTGGGTCATTGGTGAAAAATCAATTTGAATCAGGCCGCTTAGCAGGATTTGGAGCTCCAATGAATGCAGTTGACCTTTTTATCTTAAATTCTGATTTGGAAAAAGCAAGCATCATTGTCGATGATTTTAAAAAGGAAATCTCTTCTTAAAAAAACAGATTAAGCTTTTCTTAGTTAAAAAAAGCTATTATATTTGCACCCGCAAAAGGCCATGTGGCGCAACTGAATAGCGCACTTGATTACGGCTCAAGAGGTTACAGGTTTGAATCCTGTCATGGTCACAAAAATAAAAAAGCTTACTATCTATAGTAAGCTTTTTTTTGTGCTAAAATCATTAATATTCTTCAAACCATTGAAAGGTTTCTTTAATAATTCTATCTTTTTCGTCCTTGATATAATTTAAAAAAGCTTCTGCAGTAGGAGAAAGTTTTTTTGACTTCAGCCAAACTAAATTCCAGTGAGTTACTATAGGTAAGTCATTAATAGGTATAATTTTTAAATCATTATTTTTTAGTGAATTTTTAATTCCAATTAATGGCATTATTGAATAACCTAAACCTGCTGTAACAGCTTGTTTTAAGGCTTCGTTAGAAGTCAATTCAATTTTTTTATTAGTATAATATTTGTGTTTTTTCATATAGGTTTCCATAGCATTTCCAGTAGCAGAACCTTCTTCTCTAAAGATCATGGGGTTTTCTTCAAAAATTTTCCTTTTTGTACTGTTTTTAGGGAGCTCTCTTTTAGTGTTTCCAATTAAAAAAAGTTTATTTTTCATCAGTTCCACTCTGTCTAATTTCAAATGCTTAGGTATCACAGAAACCAATGCAAAATCTACTTCATTTTTTTCTAAACTCTTAATAACTTGCGACTTGTTAGTTACATCCATTACCAAGTCAACTCCATCATTTGCATCCATAAAGCCAGATAAAAAATAAGGCATTACATATTTACCTGTAGATACAACAGACAATTTAAGCCTACCAGCGAGTAAACCTCTAAATGCCATGGTTTTATAATTAATTGCTTCTGCCTCTTGTAGAATTTTCTCTGAGGCTTCAGCGATTTCATTACCAAAATCTGTTACATATAATTTTCTTCCCACTACTTCTGTAAGTGGAATTGGAAATTGATCTTGAAAGTTTTTTAATTGAATAGAAACTGCTGGTTGAGTTAAAAAAAGCTCTTCCGCTGCCTTCGTAATACTCTGTTTTTGAGCTACTTTAAGGAAAACCTGTAATTGATGAAAAGTATAGTTCATAAAATATCTTTATAATAAACATGATAAATATAAATAAAAATAAATAAACTTTTTGTCACACCTTTGTATCGTTAAAAGAAAATACTATGCCAAAAACGATCAGATTTAATCAGTTCTTTGAAAGAGAAACCAGTAATGATACTTATTCAAAACAGTCACTTGGAATAAAGTCTATTACTAGAAACAAAGTGTTAACGACAATTTTTAGCGCTTTAATAACATTGGGAATTATTGCTATAACCATTTTATCTTATTATTCTGAAAGTATTTATTTCACAAACATTATTGTGGGGCTATCTATTGTAGGATTAATCTTACTTATTAAAACTACAAGTGAACAAAAAACTAGTATTAAACGAGTTAAAAAATAATCTATCATGACCGAAGTAATCCAAAAAGTACAATTAGTTGAAGGAAAGTTTACCCCATCTGAAGCATCAGATATTATCTCTTCATTAATTGCAGAAAAAATAAACTTCCATAAACTACAAAGATTAGGAAGATCTGAAGGAAACATAAATGCTGATTGTGAGTATCCAGACAATCGTGTTAAGGAATTAGAAGAAGAAAGAATGATTGCTAAGGAATTTATAAAAATTGCAAGATTAGAAGGAAAAACTCTAAGAATCAATGGTACATTAGAAATTTCTTTTGATCAATAAGCAAAAACAGCAAACAACTAGTTCTTTAACTTTCAACAATAAATTGAGTATGGACACTTAGTGAACTATTCAATATTTTTAAGCATGTAGAACGAAAAGCCCATCAAATTTTGATGGGCTTTTTTATTGTATAAATAGAATTGAAAATGTTCTTATTTCTTAGAGGTCCATTGAGTGGCATCTAATATTTTGTGAAAAATCTCATTGTTTTCATAAATTCCTTTAAATTCTTCTGCTCCAGGACCATAAGCGAAAACCGGAATTAAAGTTGCAGAATGACCCGTTGTAGAGAATGAAATGTCTACTTCAGAATAGTCACTATATTCTTTACCATTTTCACGTTTCTTTCTTTTAGACCTTAAGGTAAATCCACCTGTCTCATGATCAGAAGTTACAATTACGAGAGTATTTCCATCTTTTTCGGCAAAATCTAACGCTTTTCCTATCGCATTGTCAAAATCAATTAATTCAGCAACTGTATAATCTGCATCATTATCATGACCTCCCCAGTCTATTTGGGATCCTTCTACCATCATAAAGAAACCTTTATCATTAGTAAGAAAATCCATTCCTAATTGAGTAGCATTCTGTAAAAAATCACCTCTTCCATCTTGCATTTTCGGCATAGCATTCTCAGCTAACAGAAATCCAACTTTATTTTGATCTTTAATAGTTTCGATCTGATCAAGCTTTTCTGTATTTATATAAAAACCCCTGTCACTCATCTTTTTAGTAAGATCAATACTGTCTTTTCTTTCAGTAAAAAATTTTAAGCCTCCCCCCGCAAAAAAATCTACATCAGACTTTGAAAGATCTAATGCTATATCTTCATGCATTCTCCTAACTACCTGATGTGCATAAAAACAAGCAGGAGTTGCATGAGTAATTGATGATGTAGCGATGACACCTGTCATAACTTTTTTATGCTGAACTAATTCTATTAGTGTAGCTACCTTGGTTGTATCTGGATCTACCCCAATAGCACCATTATAAGTTTTCACACCACTAGCAAAAGCCGTAGCACCTGCAGCAGAATCTGTGACATCTTCCTTAGATGAGGATGTTTTTATAAAACCAATGTTTTGAAACCTAGAATAATTTGGTTCAGTATCTTTAAAAAAGTAAGCTGAAGAAATCTGCGACAAACCAGTTCCATCACTTATTAATAAAATAACATTTTTTGGCTTTGTTACTTTATCTTGTTCATTCTGACAAGCAAAAATCATCGCTAAGCTTAATAAGAAAAAAATTCTTTTGAAAGTTTTCATATAGTTTGATATTATCATTTCAGGAAAAAAAGAACTAGAATTACACTATCCTAAATATCTACGAAGCGCTATTCTATGTTTTGAATTACTTTTATCATAATTCTTAACAAGAAGTTCTAATATTTCTGGAGTATTCTTGCCAATTTCTTTTTCGTTTTTGTATTTAGAAACATACAAATTATACTGATTCTCTTCTTTTTCAAAAATTAAAAAATGCTCTGAATTTAATTCAGTAAAACAGATTTCATTTCCATTAAATGAATTTGAAGTGTCCTTTTTAAATTTTGAAAAATCGAAATACTTGAATACGTTTTCCATATTATATTAATTCTGCGGATAATCCTAAACTTAGTAGTTTTGAACAGCGTGGTTCTAAATCTTTAAATTCTCCTGTTTTTACCGTACATTTTCCTTTATAATGAACTAACCAAGTACATTGCTCAGCTTGTTCAACAGAATGTTCACAGACATCAATTAAAGAATCTATTACAAAGTCAAACGTATTTACTTCATCGTTATGTAATACAATTTCATGCTGATTTACTTCTTTCTCAAGTATATCAACTTCTTCTTGAATCTTTTCTTTTGTACTCATGATGACTAATTTATAAAAAGTTTTTTACTTCAAATATTTTAAGGCTACCCAGTTATTTCTATCGATTGTTTTATTAAGAGTTAAACCGTGTTTAGCTACTTCTTCATCGATGATAGGAATATCTTCTTTATAAAAACCACTCAACAATAATATTCCATCTTCATGTAAGCAATCTGTATAAATTTTCATGTCTGATAATAGAATATTTCGATTGATATTAGCAATAATAACATCATACTTTTTATTGACTAAAAGAGATGAATCTCCCTCTAAAACCGTAATATGATGACAATTATTTCTAGCAACATTTTCTAGAGAATTCTCATAACACCAAGTATCAATATCAATTGCATCAGTAGGTTTTGCTCCTCTCATTTCAGCGAAAATTGCTAAAATTCCAGTTCCACAACCCATGTCCAATACCTTCTTGTTTTTTAACTCTAAATACAGTAAATGCTGAATCATCATGTGAGTTGTTTCATGATGACCCGTTCCAAAACTCATTTTTGGTTCAATAACAATATCATATTGAAGGTTTGGATTCTCATGAAATGGCGCACGAATACTCACCAAATCATTCACTTGAATAGGGTTAAAGTTCTTTTCCCATTCTTCATTCCAATTTGTTTGAGCAACTTCATTCTGCGTAAATGTAATTGTGAACTCATCTGAGTTTAAAATAAAAACATCTTCTAAAATCTCAGGTTTCCAATCTTGCTTTTGAATATAAGCAGTAACACCATTTTCATTTTCCACAAAGCTTTCAAAACCTATAAAACCTAATTGAGCAATCAAAATTTCAGTAGCTGGTTCTTTAGGGTAAACTTCAAAAATGTATTCTATATAAATAGCATCCATAAAATAAAATACGGATTAAAACGCGGTTATAATTCCTGTAAAATCGCTTGCATTTAATGAAGCTCCTCCTATTAAACCACCATCGACATCTTCTTTAGAAAAAATCTCAACAGCATTTGAAGGCTTTACACTTCCACCATATAAGATAGAAACATTTTCTGCAACTTCTTTATTATATTTTTTCTCTACAATTTGTCTTATAAAAGCATGCATTTCTTGCGCTTGTTCTGGACTTGCAGTTTCACCAGTTCCTATAGCCCAAACTGGTTCATAGGCTAAAATGATGTTTTTCCAAGATGCTTCTGGCAAATGAAAAAGAGATTTTTTAACTTGACTACCAACTTCTAAAAAGTGATTGTCTAATTTTCTATCGTTTAAGGATTCTCCAAAGCAAAAAATGATTTCTAATCCTTTTTCTAAGGCTGTATTTACTTTCTCTGCTAAAAGCTCATCGGATTCATCAAACAGTGTTCTTCTTTCAGAATGTCCTAAGATGACTGTATTAATTCCAACATCTAAAAGCATATCAGCAGAAATTTCACCAGTATAAGCTCCATTTGAAGCTTGATGCATATTTTGTGCAGAAACTTCAATAACCGAATCTTTAGTTTCTTGTACTGCCAAACTTAAATTGATAGAAGTTGGCGCAATTACTACTCTACAATTCGTTTTTATATTATGTAAAGATGCTTTTAAGTCGTTGATTAAAGCTTTGGTCTGTGTAGCGTTATTGTTCATTTTCCAGTTCCCTGCTACTATTTTATTTCTCATGCTTTTTGTTTTTAGTTTAAAGACGCTAAATTACTTATTTTTTAAGGGCTTCAAGAATATTTTTATCAGTTATTTTAGTAGCTTTAAATAGTTCAATTTCTCCTAACTCATTGACAACTAAATATCTTGGAACCCACCATAGATTTAAAAACTCTCCAAGCTCACCTTTCTTTCCTTGTTTCATAAAGTAATGATCACCTTTTATTTGAAAACGACTAATTCCTCTTTTCCAACTAGCGATGCTTCTATCTAATGATAAAAAAACATAGTTAATTTCTGGATTTTCTGTTTGTATTTTTTTTAAGTCTGGTAAACTAACAATACAATCCTTACACCAAGATGCCCAGATATCAATTAATATTTTTTCTCCTTGATGCTTTGTTAATATTTCCTGAAAAGTAACTTCTTGTTGATCTAAATCTGTAAATTTTTCTTGTAGTGCTTCCTTAGTAAACTGCCTTGGATTTTCTCCACAACTCAGAAATAAAACAACCACTATTAAAATGAGTTTTTTCATCTGTTATTGTAATCTAATTCTAGGATCTAACCAACTATAAATGATATCTACCAAAATATTTATGACAATAAACAAGGTAGCAATCACTAAAACACTTCCCATAATAATAGGCAAGTCTAAGGTGTTTAAAGCATTCACAATTTCTTTTCCTAAACCATTCCAATTAAAGATATATTCTACAAAAACGGCTCCTGCTAACATAGAGGCAAACCAACCTGAAACGGCTGTAACAACTGGATTCAATGCATTTTTTAAAGCATGATTTTTAATCACTTGATATTTGCTGAGTCCTTTTGCTTTGGCGGTTCTTACATAATCCATACTCAAAATTTCTAATAGTGAATTTCGCATCAATTGAATCACTACAGCTAATGGACGGATACCTAAAACAATGGCTGGTAAAATTAGGTTTCTCCATTGTATATGAACTCCTTCACCAAAATCATCTACTACATATAAACTACCAGTCATTTGCAAACCTGTATACTCTTGTAAAACAAATCCAAACAACCAAGCAAATAAAATTGCTGAAAAAAACGACGGAATACTCATTCCAAATGTGCTGATCACCGCAATAATTCTATCAAACCAAGTGTCTTTGTATACTGCGGAAAGTATGCCAAAAAAAATACCTAAAACGATGGCAATAACAATAGCAAACAGAGCCAAAATAGCAGTATTTGGTAATGTTTCTGAGATTACACTTGCTACTGATTTTCCGTTTTTCTGAAATGACTCTCTTAGGTATGGATATTTTAAAACTATGGAAGCATTTCCAATAGCAAACAAAGATTGATAAGAATATTTACCATCACTTAAAAAAGTATAATCTTCCGTTTTCTTGGAGTGAAATGATAACGGAGAAACATCATTTAAATAATAAAAATATTGTCGAGTAATCGATTGATCAAACCCATATTTCTTTCTGATATTTTCTAGCTGCTCAGAATCTTCCCGTTGATCTAACATCATTCTTGCAGGGTCACCTGGCAAGACATTAAATAACAAAAAAATGACTGTAACTACTCCGAAAAGCGTTAAGATACCATAGAAAATTTTGTTAAGTATAAATTGTATCATGCAGAATGACTCTTAAACAAAGATAACAGAAAGTCTTAAAAATATGTACCTTTGTACAACTTTTAAAAAGACAGATGACTACAGCAGAAATTGTAACTCAGATTCACAAAAAGAAATCTTTTTTATGCATTGGCTTGGATGTTGACCTCAATAAGATTCCTGATTTTTTATTAGAAAAAGAAGATCCTATTTTCGAATTCAATAAAGCGATTATTGATGCAACGCATCATTTATGTGTTGCATATAAACCCAATACTGCTTTTTACGAAGCTTACGGTATCAAAGGTTGGAAATCTTTAGAAAAGACAATAAATTACATCAATAAAAATCATCCTGAAATTTTCACAATTGCTGATGCAAAACGTGGAGACATCGGAAATACTTCTACCATGTATGCAAAAGCATTTTTTGATGATTTATCATTTGATAGTGTAACTGTTGCTCCTTATATGGGAAAAGATTCTGTAGAACCTTTTTTAGCTTTTGAAAACAAACACACAATTTTGTTAGCATTGACTTCTAATGCTGGTGCTTTTGATTTTCAAACTAAAGAAATAGACGGGAAAGAAGTATACAAACATGTCTTAGAAACTTCTAAAAGCTGGAAAAACTCGAAAAACCTAATGTATGTGGTAGGTGCAACTAAAGCGGAATACTTAGCTGACATCAGAAACATAATTCCTGATTCATTTCTGTTAGTACCTGGAGTTGGTGCTCAGGGAGGAAACCTGCAAGAAGTTTGCAAATACGGAATGAATAACCAAGTAGGCTTATTAATTAATTCTTCAAGAGGAATTATTTACGCTTCTAAAGATGCTGATTTTGCAGAAGTTGCTGCTAAAAAAGCAGAAGAACTACAAATTCAAATGGCTGAAATCTTAGGCTAAATGCAAATTACAGACCAAACGAGTCGTATTTTACAAATAGAAACTATTCCAAAAAGAATTATTTCACTTGTTCCAAGTCAGACTGAATTATTATTTGATCTTGGTTTAGAAGATCATATTATCGGAATTACAAAATTTTGCGTCCATCCACAAAAAGCAAAACAAAGCAAACAAATTGTTGGCGGAACAAAAAACTTAAAAATTGAACTTATAAGAGAGTTACAACCAGATATTATTCTATGTAATAAAGAGGAAAACACCTTAGAGATTGTAAAAATTTGCGAAGATATTTGTAACGTTCATATTACAGACATTTATACATTAGATGATGTAAAAAAAATGATTAT
Organism: uncultured Flavobacterium sp.; assembly: GCA_913060575.1. Classification (GTDB taxonomy): domain Bacteria; phylum Bacteroidota; class Bacteroidia; order Flavobacteriales; family Flavobacteriaceae; genus Polaribacter. The sequence continues at coordinate 654 of CAJXRR010000089.1, read as the reverse complement.
TGACTATGGCCATATCTTTAATAAAGAGAAAGAAGCAATCCATATCAATAAAAATTTAGACTTTGAAATCAAGAACTTCAAAAGCTACATCAAAGAGAGATCTGTGTTAAAAGTCGCCTATTTTATCTGGAGAAATCCATGGATGGCAGTCGCCAACAATACGTTTATAAATCATCTTTTGGAATTGAATAAATTTGAAAATATTTATCAAAATAAAAGTAGATATCCAGAAGTTGATTTGAAAAAAATTCTTTTAAATGGCGAACCTGATTTAGTCTTACTTTCCTCTGAACCATATCCTTTTAAAGAAGAACATACTCTTGAAATAAAGCAATTTATGAATGATGCAAAAGTTATTTTTGTAGATGGTGAATTGTTCAGCTGGTATGGGAGTAGACTTTTGAAATCTTTTGATTACTTCAAAAAATTAAGAGATAGAATTGAATAACTCGCGATTTAAATATTGAATTTGATTTAACTTTCTGTTAATTTTCATTGCTTTGAAAGCAGATACATCACTTATAGATTCGTCGATAAATCTGTAAGAATCAGATCTTTCTAATAATTTTCTATATCTTTTTTCTAAATGTTCTTTGTAGGTGAGAAATTGTTTGTGATCAATCATTCATAAAATATTATGAAATAAATATAAAC
>CAJXRR010000088.1 GCA_913060575.1 uncultured Flavobacterium sp. | reverse complement strand
CAGGATATGCAGTAAAGAAATTTGATGATCAAAAATTCTTACAAGACACTCAAATTGAAACTTTAAAAAAAGCTTTTAATCTAACAGCTACCTCTTATGGTTTGCAACCTATTAAGTTAGTTATTATTAAAAATAAAGAAATTCAACAACAATTAGTACCGCATAGTTGGAATCAACAACAGGTACTTCAAGCCTCTCACTTACTAGTAATTTGTATTGATACAAAACTTGATGAATCTGATGTAGAGAAATATTTTGAAAGAGTTCAAGAAATCAGAAATACTCCTGATGAAATTATCAACTCATTCAGAGATTATTTAAAAAGCACCATCGCTAGTAAATCTGTAGACGATTTACTTTCTTGGGGAAAAAATCAAGCTTATTTGGCATTGGGTAATTTATTAACTGTTTGTGCAAATGAAAAAATAGATTCTTGTCCTATGGAAGGATTTATTCCAGAAAAATACGATGAAGTACTAAACTTACAAGAAAAGAATTTGACTTCTGTCTTAGTCTTGCCTGTTGGATTTAGAGCTGAAGATGATATCATGAACAATCAGAAAAAAGTTAGAAAAAATATCGAAGAAATCGTCTTAGAAATTCACTAACCAAATTTTGATTTTTTACTTTTACAAGAAACCTATATAAACCAAATCATATGAACTCAGCTATTAGAAAATTAGAACCTACAAGTCTTTGGAATCATTTTTCTGATTTAAATTCAGTTCCTCGTCCTTCAAAAAAAGAAGAACGTGTCATTCAGTTTATGGTCGATTTTGGTAAACATTTAAATCTTAAAACAATCGTAGATTCTGTTGGAAATGTAATTATTACAAAACCAGCAACCAAAGGTTTTGAAAATAGAAAAACGATTGTCATGCAAAGTCATTTAGATATGGTACATCAGAAAAATTCTGATACTGTATTTGATTTTGAAGCAGAAGGAATTAAAATGTTAATTGATGGAGATTGGGTTACGGCAGACGGAACAACTTTAGGAGCAGACAATGGTTTAGGTGTTGCAACCATTATGGCAATTCTATCTTCAAATGATATTGAGCATCCAGCAATTGAAGCGCTGTTTACCATTGATGAAGAAACAGGAATGACTGGTGCCATGGGTTTAAAGGGTGGTCTTTTAGAAGGCGAAATTCTATTAAATTTAGATACTGAAGAGGATGATGAAATTGATATGGGTTGTGCCGGTGGTGTCGATGTAACTGCAACAAGAAATTATACAGAAGAAACTACACCAGAAAAAACAATCGCGTTTAAAATTTCGGCAACTGGTTTACAAGGAGGACATTCTGGTATGGATATTCATAAAGGATTTGGGAATGCAAATAAAATAATGAATCGATTGCTTTATAATGGATTTGAACATTTTGGTCTACGAATTGCTGAGTTAGAGGGCGGAAGTCTAAGAAATGCAATTCCAAGAGAAAGTTTTGCAACTATTGTCATTGACGAAATTTCTAAAGAACCTTTCCTTTTTGAAATTGATGCTTTAATTGAAACTATTAAAAGTGAATTTAAAACAATAGAACCAAATTTATCTATAGATATTATTCCTGTTGATTCTCCTATGAAAACAATGAGTTTAGGAGTTCAAGAAGGATTTATTAAATCAGTGTATGCTGCTTTAAATGGCGTCTATAAAATGAGTCCAGACATTCCAGATTTAGTAGAAACATCCAATAATATTGCACGGATAATTGTAAAAGATGGTGAGATAACGATTGCTTGCTTAACACGATCATCTTCAGAATCTTCAAAATATGATTTAGCCAATTCATTGCGTTCTTGTTTTGAGTTGTCTGGCTTTGATGTTGAATTCTCTGGTTCTTACCCAGGTTGGCAACCTAATGTGAATTCTGAGATTTTAAAAATCTTAAGTCCGTTATATGAAGAATTATTTCAAGAAAAAGCAAATGTAGTTGCTTGTCATGCAGGTTTAGAATGTGGAATTCTTGGACAAAATTACCCAGACATGGATATGATTTCTTTCGGACCAACGATTAAAGGTGCACATTCACCAGATGAAAGAGTAAGCATCTCTTCAGTTCAAAAATTTTGGAAATTTACGCTAGAAATTTTAAAAAACATCCCTGCAAGAAACTCTTAATTTAGTAAGCTGTAATCTAGAAATTATCTTTTTTTAAACAGCAAGTTAATTGTTTAAAAACTTTAAAAAACACAACGTAAATGCAAGTAAATCAAATACTTGAAAGTTTATGTTTTTGTTAACATCTTTGCTTTCTAAAAATAGGATTTAATTGTAAATTTACTTGTTGAAAGCATAAGAATTTAATGGGTAAAATTATAGCAATAGCAAATCAAAAAGGTGGTGTTGGAAAAACAACTACTTCAGTTAATCTAGCAGCTTCATTAGGGGTGCTAGAAAAGAAAGTATTGTTGATAGATGCAGATCCACAAGCCAATGCATCATCTGGCTTAGGTATTGATATAGAAGCTATAGAACTAGGCACTTATCAAGTGTTAGAACATACAGCTACAGCTAAAGATGCTATTCTAAAAACTTCGTCTCCTAATTTAGACATCATCCCTTCTCATATAGATTTAGTTGCCATTGAGATAGAATTGGTTGATAAAGAAAATAGAGAATACATGCTTAAGCAATCTCTAGAAGAAATTAGAAACGATTATGATTATATAATTATCGATTGTGCTCCGTCTTTAGGTTTAATTACTTTAAATTCTTTAGTAGCAGCCGACTCAGTAATCATTCCTATTCAATGTGAATATTTTGCACTAGAAGGTTTAGGTAAATTATTAAATACAATAAAAAGTATTCAAAAAATTCACAATCCAGATTTAGATATTGAAGGATTATTATTAACCATGTTTGATTCTCGTTTACGTTTGTCAAATCAAGTAGTAGATGAAGTACAAAAGCACTTTAGTACCATGGTTTTTGACACAATTATTAGAAGAAATACACGTTTAGGAGAAGCGCCAAGTTATGGTGAGAGTATTATAGCCTATGATGCAACAAGCAAAGGTGCTGTAAATTACTTAAATTTGGCAAATGAACTCTTAAAAAAGAATCAATACTATGGCAAAAGCCAATAAGAAACAGGCACTAGGAAGAGGTCTATCCGCATTACTTAAAGACACATCAGACATCAAAGCTGTTGCTACAGAAGTAGTAGGAAACATCATTGAAATTGGCTTAGAAACCATCGATGTAAACCCCTATCAGCCGAGAACTTATTTTGATGAAGAAGCTTTACGTGAACTTGCTAGTTCTATAAAAGAATTAGGAGTCATTCAACCTATTACTGTAAGAAAAGTAGGTGAATCATTTCAATTAGTATCAGGAGAACGACGTTTTAGAGCTTCTAAATTGATTGGAAATAAAACGATTCCGGCTTACATAAGAATTGCTAACGATCAAGAAATGCTAGAAATGGCATTGGTTGAAAATATTCAGCGTAAAAATTTAGATCCTATAGAAGTTGCTTTATCATATCAGCGATTAATTGATGAAATCCAACTCACACAAGAAGAATTAAGCACACGAGTTGGTAAAAAAAGATCTACCGTTGCAAATTATTTACGATTATTAAAACTCGATCCAATTTTACAAACTGGAATGAGAGATGGTTTTATTTCTATGGGTCATGGACGCGCATTAATTAATATTGAAAGCTCAGAAGACCAATTAGATATCTACGAGAAAATTTTACGCGAAAAACTTTCGGTCAGACAAACTGAAGAATTGGTAAAAAATTTGAAAGCTGGTGAAACTCCAACTAAAGCAACTAAGAAAGTTTTACCAAAATACATCAAAGAAAGTTTACCTGAAATTAATTCGTTTTTAGGTCATAAGATAGATGTCACTGTTAACTCAAAAGGTAAAGGAAAAATTTCGATACCATTTCATTCTCAAGAAGATTTTGAAAGAATTAAAAACTTATTAAAATAAGTGTTTCAAAAAAACGTCATATTAGCAATCTCCTTTCTTCTTTGTTCTTTTTACTCTTTCGGTCAAAAAGACTCTACTGCTGTTGAAAAAAAAGAGGTTATTAAAACATCTAGACTAACTCCAAATAGAATATACAATCCTCTTTCTCCTTCAAAAGCAGCTTTTTATTCTGCCATTTTTCCTGGAGGTGGACAGATTTACAATAAGAAATACTGGAAAGCTCCCATCGTTTGGGCTGCTTTAGGAACTAGCACTTATTTTTACTTAGATAATAATAGTGAATACAAAAGATACAGGAGAGCTTTTAAACAACGAAAAGCTGGTTTACAAGATGAATTCACACTCGATGACGGAACAGAGATTATCTCTATTGACGGTTTAGAAAGTGCCCAAAAAACATTAAGAGGAAATAGAGATTTATCAATTTTATCAACGGTTTTAATTTATGTTTTACAAATTGTTGAAGCCAGTGTTAATGCACATTTATTGCAATTTGATGCTAGCGATAATCTTTCAGTAAATCCTACAATGGTAAATAATCCTTTCAGATTAGAAGCACCAACTGTTGGTTTTAGTCTTAAATATAATTTAAAATGAAATATCTATTCATAACTTTAAAATTGAAAGAAATAATTTTATGGATGTTACGTGACTTTAAAAGTTAATTAAATAAAACACATGAAAATAGCTCTTTTAGGTTATGGAAGAATGGGTAAAGAAATTGAAAAAATAGCTTTACAAAAAGGACATGAAATTGTTTTAAGAATTCAAGGAGATGAGAAGTACGATATTACTCTTGCTGATATTGCAATAGATTTTAGCATACCAGAAGCTGCTTTTAAAAATATTACCAATTGTTTTCAAAATAATGTTCCAATTGTTTCTGGTACAACAGGCTGGTTAGAAAACTATACAGATGCTATTGCTATCTGTAAAGAAAATAACGGAAGCTTTATTTATGCATCAAATTTTAGTATTGGAGTTAACATTTTTTTTGAACTGAACCAACAACTAGCAAAAATGATGAAATCCTTAGATGATTATTCCATCAAGCTTGAAGAAATTCATCATACAAAGAAATTAGATGCACCCAGTGGAACTGCAATTACCTTAGCAGAAGGTATCATTGGCAACTCTTCTAAAAGCACTTGGGAACTAAAAGAAAATCAAACAGAAATTAACGAAAATAGCATCCCAATTATAGCTAAAAGAATTCCAGAGGTTCCCGGTACACATATTGTTTCCTATGAATCAGAAATCGATTCTATAGAAATAAAACATACTGCACACAGCAGAAAAGGATTTGCATTAGGTGCTGTAATTGCTGCAGAATGGTTAGTTAATAAAAAAGGAGTCTACACCATGAAAGATGTGTTAAACATTGGTTAAAAACCGTAACATTTTCTTTTATTTGTAACTGATAGCTAAAGTAAAAAATACAAAATATGACATTTACTGAGTGGTTTATTTTTTTCATACTAGTACAAGTAATTCATTTTGCTGGAACTTGGAAATTATATCAAAGAGCAGGAAGGAAAGCATGGGAAGCTGCAATTCCTATTTATAATGCAATTGTTTTATTAGGGATTATAAAAAGATCTAAGTGGTGGGTTTTTTTATTGTTCTTTCCAATTGTAAATCAGTTAATGTTTCCAATTCTTTGGATAGAAACTGCAAGAAGTTTTGGCTTCAATAAAAGAAAGGATACCGCTTTAGTTTTACTAACTTTTGGTTTTTATCTTTTCTATATTAATTATGCAACTGATACACCTTACAAAGCTGATAGAAGCTTAAAACCAAGAACTGGTTTGGGCGAATGGGTGAGCTCTATTGCTTTTGCTATTATAGCTGCTACGATGGTTCATACGTATGTTATGCAACCTTACACCATCCCTACTTCTTCTTTAGAAAAAACGCTATTAGTTGGAGATTATTTATTTGTAAGTAAGTTTCATTATGGAGCAAGATTTCCATCAACAATGGTTGCAGCTCCAATGTTACACGATAGTTTACCAACATCATTTATCGGTAAAAAGAACATAAAATCGTATCTCAAAAAACCTCAACTTCCTTATTTAAGAATTCCTGGTTTTCAAAAGATAAAACGCAATGATATTGTTGTTTTTAACTGGCCTGTAGATACCTTAGCGCATTGGATAGATCCTAGTAAAGGTATCGATTATAAACCTTTAGATAAAAAGACAAACTATGTGAAAAGGTGTGTAGGAATTGCAGGTGACACACTTGAAGTTAGAGATGGCTATGTCTATATCAATGGTGAAAGAAATATACTTCCAGATAGAGCAAAACTTCAGTTCTATAACATGATCTATTCTAGCAAAGGATTATCTACAAGCAAATTAGAAAGATATACTAGTAAAGAATTTGAAAGAAAGTTTGTAATTAGCTTTACAAGTCAAGAGCAATATAGAGCCGTAATGAATTACGTGATTGAAAATCCTGAAAATGTGAAGGACAATCAGTACAAAATTACCACTTCAGATGGCGGAATACCTCAACAGATTATTAATGCTTACAGACTTGATATTAAAGAAGTAAGTACCTTCAAAAGAAAAGCCAATATTACTGATGAAATTGCTGAGAAACTCAGAAAAGATTCAGAAGTTGACAGTGTTATTAAAGTAATTGAGCCCAAAGGAGTTCTAGATAGAAACGTCTTTCCAAATGTTGCCAGCTTAGGTTGGAATACCGATAATTATGGACCAATTTACATTCCAAAAGAAGGAACAACAGTTGCATTAGACAAGAACTCTCTTCCGTTTTATAAAAGAATTATTGGTGAATATGAGCACAATCAACTCGATGTTATTGGTGAGCATATCTTTATCAATGGTAAAAAAGCAAATTCCTATACTTTTAAGCAAGATTATTACTGGATGATGGGTGATAACAGACAAAACTCTTTAGATGCTAGAAGTTGGGGATACGTTCCTTTTGATCATGTTGTTGGAAAACCTGTTTTAATTTGGTTTAGTATAGAAAACGGTAAAGTTCGTTGGGAAAGATTATTTACAACCGTTGGTGGTGATGGAGAACCTGTTTCTTACTTACTTTATTTCTTGATTGCTTTAGGTGGATATATTGCCTATTCATTCTTAAAGAAAAAGAAAAAAACTACCTCATAATGGCGTTGTTTTTACCCACTTACTTCTCTCCTATTTCTCAATACGGAGCTTTGATGAATTTTGATTCGATTACTTTTGAGGTAGAGGATAACTTTCAAAAACAAACCTACAGAAATAGATGTTATATTTATGGAGCTAATGGGAAACAAATACTAAATATACCACTGTCATATCCAAAAACTGAGGGAAGAAAAAAAACTAAAGATATTTTAGTTGAAGATTCTAACTGGCAAACACAACATTATAAATCGTTAAAAATAGCTTACAGTCATTCTCCTTTTTTTGAATTTTATAAAGATGATTTACAACTGATCTTTGAAAAAAAATATAAATATCTTTTAGATGTAACTTTAGATAGTTTTCTTTTTATAAATGATGCTTTAGATTTAGCAAAAAATCATGTAGTTAGCAAAGAATATAATGATTCTAACCTGAATGACTTTAGACATTTGGCAAGTGCTAAATCTAATTTAAGCTACAATTTCGAACCTTATATACAAATGTTTGATGACAAATATGGCTTTCTTGAAAACCTATCAATCCTTGACCTTCTTTTTATGGAAGGACCTAATTCAATTAGTTTTTTAGAGAAAGTTAATGTAACTTTGAAGTAATACTCCTATAAATTTTTTAAACCAAAATTGATATTCCGTCATGGAACAGATTAAAAAATTCGTGGATTCTTATCATTCTTTATCTAATTCATCATTAGAAGAATTTACCAGTTTATTTACAAAGATAAAATTCAATAAAAACGATGTTCTTTATCGTACTGGAGAAAAATCTGGAAGGTTCTTTATATTAACTAAAGGGATTGCTAGATCTGTAGTTTTAGACAGTAATGGCAAAGAAAAAACGAGAACTATTTTTAAAGCTCCTATTGTTTTTACCTCACTTGTTTCTAGCTTAAACAATAAACCTTCTTTGGCCGAATTCAATTGTTTAACTGATGTAACTATGTATGAAGGTAATTTTCTAGAATTTATCAATCTTACTCAAAAGCATCACGATATTTCAATTTTATATAACCGATTTTTAGAAGAAGCATTTATTAGAATGCAAGATAAAGCAACTATTCTCTCTACTTTAGATGCCGAGGCACGGTATTTGCACTTAAAAAAGCAAATTCCTGATATAGAAAGCTTAATTCAACTGAATCATATAGCATCTTATTTAAGCATCACTCCTATTCAACTTAGTAGAATTAGAAAAAAGCTATACCCTAAATAACTCATAATTAAATATTTAATTTTATTTTAAAAACTATTTCCTTAAGCGAATTTCTAATTCTAATTATGGAGATTAAAAGTTTGTCGTACCACATAATATTTTGTTATTAATCAGAATAAAGTATGTAAAAATTACTTAAATTGTAATTGCTATTCTCTTGCCCCCGCAACGAATAAAATAAATGAAAAACCTAATTAGTACGTTAAATGAGTTTTACCCTCTTTCGAAAGAATCTTTAGAGCAATTAAATTCAATATTTGTAGAAAAAAAATACAAAAAGAAAGATAAAATAGCTTCTTTTGGAGAAGTTCCAACTAATTTTTTTGTTTTAAAATCTGGAATTGTAAGATCCTATGTTACTGACGAAAAAGGCAAGGAATTTATACGTGCATTATACGTACCCTTAAGAGCAGTAGGAGCTTTCTCTTCATTAATCACTAAAAAACCCACAGAAACTGTTTATGATTGCCTTACAGATTGTACACTTCTAGTGGGTGATTTTAAGAAGTATAAACAATTTGCTAAAACTAATATAGAGCTCGCAAATTTATATAATGTGATTTTAGAAAGACTTTTTGTAAGAATGGAAAAAAGAATCTTTGAACTTTCTCTATTAGATGCTAAACAACGATATCTAAAACTTAAGAGGTATATCCCAGAAATTGAGACTTTAATCCCACAATATCATATCGCTTCTTATTTAAATGTTACACCTGTTCAATTAAGTCGTATCAGAAAAGAGCTTTACAAATAATCAATTCTATTAACATAGGTTAACATCTATAAAAAAAATTATAGCTACTTTTATTGCATATAATATTTCCCCCAAGAAATTATTATTTTGCCCCATATTTAAAAACTTGCTTTTATAAAGCAAGTTTTTTGTTTATTAGATCTCTCTAATCCTTATTAAATGGTAGTGAAATTTATGACACATTACGGTATTCATTTCATCATACCGCTTCTGATTGCAATCCTATTTTATAAAAAAAAGTGGATGCAAGTATATTTAATACTTATTGCAACGATGCTTGTTGATTTAGATCACTTATTAGCAACTCCAGTTTTTGACCCTAATAGATGTAGTATTAACTTTCATCCATTGCATTCTTATGATGCTATTGGATGTTATTTTATTCTATTAATTCCTAAGAAAAGTAGAATTCTAGCAATAGGATTACTAATACATATCATTGCAGATAGTATCGACTGCTATCTTTAGATTTTTATAAATCTTGAGAGCAATTTATTGATATCTAAAGAAATTTTAAGTTTCACTACAGTAAAGAGATAAATTCCAGAAATTAATATCGTATTTAAAGCAATATTAATTATGGGATGAAAGTTAAAACTCCAGAAATAGAAACTAAAAAAGACAAGTAGTAAGATTAGTAACAGCTTTCCTGTTTCTCCAGAATAAGGAGTAATAGAAAACTTGCGTTTTACATACCAAAGCTTGATAACACTAAAAAATAGTACAACGATTAAGGTTGAAATTGCCGCACCATTTGTGCTATACAAATCAATCAGCCAATCATTTAAAAATGCCACAGAAAAAGCCATTCCTAAACCTACAGGAAGTAACATTTTATAATATTTAGAATTGATAATAATCTCTCCGTTTATACCCAAATACATCTTGAATAATTTTGCGCCAGAAATTATTAATACTACCCATTTACCTCCAGAATATTCTTGAGGTAATAACTTAAACAATTGATCTACATTTAAATTGACTAAAAGAAAAAGCAAGCCACATACTAATAATAAATTGATAGAACTTTGCTTGTATAATTTATTTACCTCCTTAAAATTATTCTCATTAATCGCTTTAGAAGTTAAGGGCTGTAAAATTTGTAACATCGCTCTTCCTGGGGCTTCTATTGCAGTTCCAATAAATACTGCAACCGAATAATAAGCAGCCAATGCCATTCCTTCTTTTTTACCAGGAATCATTACTTTATCAATATCTAATAATATTGCGCCAGCACTTCCTGCTAAAATGATATATAAAGAATATCTAAGAATTTCTTTATAATTAGAGGGTAATGAAAAAGTGATTTTTGGGAAGTATAATTTAAAGGCATACAGCATCATAATTAGTAATCTCAAAAAATAAGCTCCTGTTAAGTAGTAAATAAACTCTACTTCTGTAATAAATTGAAAATAGACACAAAAGAGCAAAAACATTACCGCCAACCTATTGTACATCTCTTTGATGAAATTTCCGAAAATCGATCGTAATTGCACTTTAGACCAAGCATAAAAAACTTCAAAATAAGCTGTCGCTACCGCAACTAAATAAATAATATACGTGTAGTCTTTAATGACTGCATTTTTTTGTGAAAGGAAAATACTTATTTGCTCATAAAATACATTTCCTAAGAATCCAAAAGGGATTGCAATAAATCTGTCTCTTATACACATCTCCGAGCCCACGAGACCGTACTAGATCT
>CAJXRR010000087.1 GCA_913060575.1 uncultured Flavobacterium sp. | reverse complement strand
GCACCACTTTTGAAATGGTTTATGATGCTCAAGTTCCCAAACAAATTAGACGTTCTGGACAAACAAATGAAGAAGGTGTTGCACTTTCTATGGCGCAATGGTATCCAAAAATGGCAGAATATGATTTTGAAGGATGGCATACTCCACCATATTTAGCAAGGGAATTTCATGGTGTTTGGGGAGATTTTGATGTGACGATTCATATTGATAAAAACTATGTAATTGGAGGTTCTGGATATTTGCAAAATCCGCAAGAAATTGGACATGGCTATGAGAACAAATCAAAAAAATTAAAAAGACCTGAAGGGGAAAAATTGTCTTGGCATTTTAAAGCACCTAATGTTCACGACTTTATGTGGGCAGCAGATACTAGTTACAACCATGATATTCTAAAAACAGAAGATGGAATTGATTTGCATTTCTTTTACAAGAAAGATTTGGAAGAAAAATATTTAAAAAACTGGAAAGATTTACAGCCTAAAACGGCTGAATTGATGAAGTTTTTTAGTCAGAATGTTGGTCAATACCCATACAAACAATACTCTGTTATTCAGGGAGGAGATGGTGGAATGGAATATGCAATGGCTACTTTAATTACTGGAAAAAGAGAATTTGAAAGTTTATTTGGAGTGACTTCTCACGAGTTGGCTCATACATGGTTTCAGTTTTTATTAGCGAGTAATGAAAGCAAACATCCATGGATGGACGAAGGTTTTACATCGTACATTTCTAATATTGCAGAAGATAAAATCTTAGAAAAAAATGAAGAAAACCCACATGCAGGATCTTACAATAGATACTTTAAAATGATCTCGTACAGAACTGAAGAACCATTGTCTACTCATGCAGATAGATTTAACTTAAATGGATCCTACAGTACTGCAAGTTATAGTATGGGGAATATGTTTTTGTCTCAATTAGAATATATAATTGGTTCAGAAAATGTAGCTAAGGGATTAAAGAAGTATTTTAAAGACTTTAGTTTTAAACACCCAACACCGAATGATGTAAAAAGGTCGATGGAGAAAGTTTCTGGTATTCATTTAGACTGGTATTTAAATGAATGGACACAAACGACACATACCATAGATTACAGTGTAAAAAGTATCAAAGAGAAGAAAATTACTCTACAAAGACATGGTAAAATGCCAATGCCTATCGATGTTAGAGTAACTTATAAAGACGGAACTACACAGGATTTTAATATCCCGCTAAGAATGATGCGAGGCAATAAACCAACCAAAGCTACTATTTTAGAAGACTGGACTTGGGCGCATCCAACCTATGAATTTGAAGTAACGAAAGAAGTTGCATCTGTAGAGATTGATCCTTCAAAATTAATGGCAGATATCTATCCGGCTGATAACATGAAGAAAGGCAAATAATAAATAATTAATCTATTAAACAATAAAAGCGAAGTTTTTACTTCGCTTTTATTGTTTATCAACTTGTTCTAATAAGTCGTTTATTTTATTGTCTTTTGGAAGAAACCCTTTCAACATTAAGCCCACTCCAAAAACGATTAATAAGATTCCCATAATTCGTTTTATTCTATAAACAACTACCGGGGTCATTCTGCTTTTTAATTGTTTAGCCAAAACAATTTTTCCAATATCAGTAAGAAAATAACTAGCAAGAATAATCGTGAAATAATAAAAGATAGATGTTGGGTTCATGTCTAAAGTAGGTCCAATAACCACAATTAAACCTAGCCAAAAAGCCAAGACACCAATGTTTATAAAGTTTAAAAAGAACCCTTTTAAAATCAGTTTAAAGTAGTTGTTGTTTGTGGGTAATTTGAAGGATTCTTCAGTTTCTTTCTTGCCAGACTTGTCAAGATAGGTGATTGCTCCGTAAACGATTAAAATTAAACCACCAATAAAAAATAATCTAGGATCGTCTTTAATTCGTTCTAGCAAATGTCTACTTCCGTAATATGCAATAACAATAAAAGCAACATCTCCTAAAATAACACCTAAGTTAAAAGCAATAGCAGCTCTAGCACCTTTAATAATACTAGTTTGAATCAACATAAAAAAAACAGGACCAATCATAAATGAAAGAAAGAACCCAAATAAAATGGCATTTTTTATGTCGTAAACATCCATGTGTTAAAGATACTTATTTTTAAACATCATCATAGTCAATTGATATTTTTGATGTGGTTGGATGTGCCTGACATGTTAGAATAAATCCATCACTAACTTCAGCATCTGTAAGAATACTATTTTTTGACATCACAGCATTCCCTTCAGTAACTTTTCCTAAACAACTAGAACAAACTCCTCCTTGACAAGAATAAGGCGCATCAATATCATTTCGTAATGCAGAGGCTAAAATATCATCGGTTTGTTTCATTGTGAAAGAAAATTCCTCATCATCTAACAAAACAGTAACTTCAGTTTCGCCATTTTTAATTTGAGAAACACTCTCTTCATCAATGGAAGCTGTAAATAATTCAAATAGAATTTGAGAATCTTTAAAACCATTGTTTTTTAAGGTAGCAGAAACTGTTTTAATCATTTCTTCTGGACCACATAAGAAAGCAGTTTCAAAAGGCCAATTTTTATAAATATTTTTTACAAAATAATTGGTAAAAGCAGAATCAATTCTACCAAATAAAGAACCTTCAACATTTTGCTTGCTAAACACATAATGTAAGTTAAATCGACTTGTATACTCTTCTGAAAGCATTTCTAATTCTGACTTAAAAATGGTTTCTTCAGCAGATTTGTTTCCGTAAATTAAAGTAAATGAAGAGCTTGGCTCTTGTTCTAGAACCGCTTTTATCATTGATAAAACAGGTGTAATTCCACTACCCGCAGCAAAACCAATATAGTTTTTAGTTTTAGCAGGGTTTAAAATAAAATTACCTTCTGGCTCATGAACTTCTAGAGTATCTCCTACTTTTAATTGAGAAGTCGCATAGGTTGAAAAAATTCCATTTTCAACAGCTTTAATGGCTACTTTTAATTCACCACTTTCTGGAGATGAACAAATAGAATATGCTCTACGAATTTCTTCTCCTTCGATTTCTGTTTTCAAGGTTAAATATTGTCCCGCCTTAAATGAAAAATTTGTTTTTAAATTTTCAGGAACATTAAAAACAATAGAAACCGCACTTGCGGTTTGTTGTATGATATTTTTTATTGATAATTTATGAAATGTACTCATGTATGTTATACTAGATTTTTTTCGACTAAATATTCTGCTATTTGAACCGTATTGGTTGCAGCACCTTTTCGTAGGTTGTCAGAAACAATCCACAAATTTAAGGAGTTTTCTTGAGATTCGTCTCTTCTTATTCTACCAACAAAAACTTCATCTTTATTATGTGCGGTAATCGGCATTGGATATAAGTTGAGTTCTAAATTATCTTGCACCACAACTCCAGGAGTCTCACTTAATAATTTACGAACGTCATCAATCTCAAAATCGTTTTCAAATTGAACATTCACAGCTTCTGAATGTCCGCCAGCAGTTGGAATTCTTACAGCAGTCGCTGTCACTGAAAAACTTTCATCACGTAAGATTTTCTTTGGTTCTTTGACCAATTTCATTTCTTCTTTGGTATAGCCGTTTTCTAAAAAAACATCACAATGTGGTAATGCATTTCTTCCAATTGGATGCGGATACGCCATTTCACCTTCTATCCCAGCTTCTTCATTTGCTAATTGTTGCACTGCTTTTACACCGGTTCCTGAAACGGATTGATAGGTAGAAATTACTACACGTTTCATCTTATATTTTAAATGTAATGGAGATAAAGCCATTACTAATTGTATAGTAGAACAATTTGGATTTGCAATAATCTTATCTTCTGAAGTCAGCACATCTCCATTAATTTCTGGAACTACTAATTTCTTAGTTGGGTCCATTCTCCATGCTGAAGAATTATCAATAACAGTCGTACCAACTTCAGCAAACTTTGGAGCCCATTCTAAAGAAGTGTCACCACCTGCAGAAAATAACGCAATGTCTGGTTTTGCATTTACAGCATCTTGTAAACCAACAATTGTGTAGTTTTTATTTTTATAAGAAATTTGTTTTCCAACTGATCTTTCTGATGCAACTGGAATTAATTCAGTGATTTCAAAATTACGTTCTGCCAGTACTTCTAACATCACGTTTCCTACCATTCCGGTAGCGCCAATAACAGCAATTCTCATGTTCAATTATTTTAAAACGCAACTAACTTCCTCTGCTAATTACTACTTAAGTACAAAGATGCTAAAAATTGTAATGTAGCCTTCTATTTATTAGCTCAAGAAAAGCTTAAAATTTAAAAATTCATCGGAAATTAATGAAATGTTGAAATTTTAACTTAAAATCCGTTTAGGTCTTTTCAGCAAATTAAAAAACCTAAACGAGTTCTTGAAATGGAAAATAATAGTAATTTTGCCTAAGAATGTCATTTCGAGCGCAGTCGAGAAATCTTACGATCTAAGTGATTTGAGTTTTTAGTTACGGTACGTTCAGAATAACAAAAAATAGATTGTTTAACGAATTTAGTATAGCATGCAACTGTACAATAAGTTAAGCGCTAAAGAACGCGCTGCATTAATAGATGAGGCAGGTAAAGACCGAATCACCATTTCTTTCTATCAATACCACAAGATAGAAAATCCACAATTGTTTAGAGATAAATTATTCCTAGAATGGAATGAACTCGATGTTTTAGGAAGAACGTATGTTTCTTATGAAGGAATTAATGCGCAGCTTTCTGTTCCATCTGAAAACTTTTTAGCTTTAAAAGATCAATTAGATGCCATTACTTTTTTAAACGGAATTCGATTGAATGTGGCAATTGAGCAGGATAATAAATCGTTTTTAAAATTAAAAGTAAAAGTCAGAAACAAGATTGTAGCCGATGGTTTGGATGATGAAACTTTTGATGTTACGAATAAAGGAGTTCATTTAAATGCTAAAGAATTTAATGAAATGCTGGCAGATCCCAACACGATTTGTGTAGACATGCGAAATCATTATGAAAGTGAAATCGGTCATTTTGATGGAGCCATTACTCCAGATGTTGATACATTTCGTGATTCATTAGATATCATTGAAGAAGATTTAAAAGACAACAAAGAAGATAAGAATTTATTGATGTATTGTACCGGAGGAATCCGATGTGAAAAAGCTTCGGCATACTACAAACACAAGGGATTTCAAAATGTTTTTCAGCTAGAAGGCGGAATTATAGAATACACACGCCAGGTAAATTCTGATGGAATAGAAAATAAATTTATCGGAAAGAATTTTGTCTTCGATCATCGAAGAGCAGAAAAAATTACCGATGATGTGATCTCCAATTGTCATCAATGTGGGAAACCCTGCGATGTACATGTAAACTGTGCCAACGAAGCTTGTCACTTGTTATTTATTCAATGTGATGAATGTTCTGAAAAAATGGAAAACACCTGTTCAACGGAATGTCAGGAGATTATTCAGTTGCCCTATTCAGCACAAAAAGAACTTAGAAAAGGGAAAGGTAATAGCAATAAAATATTCAAAAAAGGACGTTCAGAAAAGTTGAAGTTTAAGAAGTAAATTAAACTTTATTCATTCGTTGAATTCGCACAAGTAAAGAAGCCATTTTTTTTGTTTTTTCAATTTTATCATTATTATAGTTTACGTATATTTACTCGTTAAATATTTACCCTTCGTTTTACATTGAGATTGTTTAAATGTTATCAAAGGGAATTTGACTAGATAAAACCTATCTAGTTGCAAATCAATAAGAACTCTAAGAAGTCTTTAGACTTCTCAAAATATATTTACTTTATGGCATGTGGAAGTTGTGGTACAACAGAAAATGGAGTACCAAAAGGTTGCAAGAGTAATGGTAATTGTGGGTCAGGAACTTGCGGAAGTGGAAGTGAAAAACTAGCAGTTTTTGATTGGTTGTCTAACATGACGTTACCAAGTGGTCAAGCTCCATTTAATATCTACGAAGTTCGTTTTAAAAACGGACGAAAGCACTTTTTTAAAAATACTGAAAATTTAACCATCTCTATGGGAGATGTAGTTGCAGTTGAAGGTTCTCCTGGACACGATATTGGAATCGTTTCTTTAGGTGGAGAATTGGTAAAAGTGCAAATGAAAAAAAGAAAAGTTGATGTTGATAGTGAAGATGTCAAAAAAATTTACAGAAAAGCATCTCAAAGAGACATCGATATCTGGGAAAAAGCAAGAGCTCGCGAACCAGAGACACAAAGAAAAGGAAGGGAAATTTTAGGCAGACTAGGTTTAAAAATGAAACTTTCTGATGTTGAATATCAAGGTGATGGAAATAAAGCAACTTTTTATTACACAGCAGATACCAGAGTAGATTTTAGACAATTGATCAAAGATTTAGCCGGCGCGTTTTCAATTCGTGTAGAAATGAAACAAGTTGGGGCAAGGCAAGAAGCTGCTCGTTTAGGAGGAATTGGTTCTTGCGGTAGAGAATTGTGTTGTTCAACTTGGTTAACAGATTTTAGAAAAGTAACAACTACAGCTGCTCGTTATCAGCAACTGTCTTTAAATCCGCTAAAGTTAGCAGGTCAATGCG
Source organism: uncultured Flavobacterium sp. (assembly GCA_913060575.1). Lineage (GTDB taxonomy): Bacteria > Bacteroidota > Bacteroidia > Flavobacteriales > Flavobacteriaceae > Polaribacter. Next base: position 4,340 of record CAJXRR010000087.1, on the reverse strand, counting down.
GAAAATTAAAGTGTTGTTTAAATTTTGAATTAGACACGTATTTAGATGCTTTAAATGATTTTCCAAAACAAGAAGTGGTTTTGAAAACAGAAAATGGAGATGCTGAATTTGTGAAAATGGATATTTTTAAAAGACTTCTTTGGTATACCTATAAAGAAAACAGATCTAAATGGTATAGACTTAGTTTAGATCAGGTGTTAGAAATAATTGAATTAAACAAAAATAAAGAAGTTGCTGTTCCGTTAGAAGATTATGAATCTGAGATAGAGGAAGTTGTAAAAGTTGATTTTGAGAACGTAGTAGGTCAAGATAGTTTAACTCGTTTTGATGCTCCTAAAAAGAGTAGAAGAAGAAACAGAAACAACAATAGAAAAAAGGTAGCTGTAGGTGAGAAGCCTAATCAAAGGAAACAGCAACAATCTAAAAAGCCAAATCAACCCAACAAACCAAACCAGCCTAAGGCTCAGAGAAAGAATAATAATCAGAATAAACCACAAAATAAGAGAAGAAGAAATCCTAATCCAAATGGCAACAGCAATCCAACATAGTAAGATAGCAGTTCTTATTTTAGGAGTTTTTTTCCTATTCTCATCTTGCGATTCAAATAGAGTTTTTGATGAATATAAATCGCTAGAAAACAGTAGTTGGTTACAAGAAGAATCGATTGATTTTGAGTTTCAAATAACAGATACAATAGCTAGAAACCATTTGTATCTCAATATTAGAAATAATAACGACTATCAATACAGTAATTTATACCTGATTTCTCATATTGTTTTTCCGGATGGCAAGAAAATTGTAGATACTTTGCAGTATGAAATGGCAGATAAAAATGGAAAATTTTTAGGTTCCGGAATTTCAGAAATAAAAGACAGTAAACTTTTCTTGAAAGAAAATAGCATATTCCCAATATCAGGAGTCTATAAAATATCTCTAAAGCAAGCGATGCGGAAAAACGGAAATGTAGATGGAATTAAAGAATTAGAAGGAATCACAGATGTTGGGTTTAGAATTGAAAAAGTAAACTAGAATGGCAAAAAAGAAACAAACAAATTTTAAAAAGTATATCAAACGATTTTGGATCATCGTTCTAGGAGGCTTTACTAGTCTTTTACTGATATTTTTATTAGCTTCTTGGGGTGTTTTTGGTGTTTTGCCAACTTTTGAAGAATTAGAAAACCCTGAAAAAAATTTAGCAACCGAAGTAATTTCTTCAGATGGTGTTACCATAGGAAAGTATGCTTTTCAAAATAGAACGCCTGTTAAATTTAAAGACCTGCCAGACAATCTAGTAAAAGCATTAATTGCTACAGAAGACGAACGTTTTTATGAACATTCTGGTATCGATTTTAGAGGAACCGCAAGAGCTGTTGTAAAACTAGGAAAAGGTGGTGGAGCCAGTACAATAACTCAACAATTAGCAAAAAACTTATTTACAAAACAACCGTCAAGAAATCCTTTTGCAAGAATTATGCAAAAGGTAAAAGAATGGGTGGTAGCTATAAAATTAGAAAAACAATATACAAAGCAAGAAATTGCTGCAATGTATTTAAATCAGATAGATTTTTTATACCAAGCAGTAGGAATTAGATCAGCATCAAGAATTTATTTTGGGAAAGAACCGAAAGATTTAGACCTTCAAGAATCTGCTATTATAGTTGCGATGTTAAAGAACCCTAGACAATACAATCCCAGAAGAGAAATATCTAAAGACAAATCATTAACCAGACGTAATGTGGTTTTTGCTCAAATGGCAAAAAATGAATTTATTACACAACAAGAAAAAGATTCACTTCAAAAATTACCACTAAAAATCAATTTTACACCAGAAAGTCACAATGATGGTTTAGCTACTTATTTTAGAGAATATTTACGATCATACCTTAAAGATTGGACAAAGAATAATCCGAAACCCAATGGAGAATTGTACAATATTAATAGAGACGGTTTAAAGATTTATGTAACTCTAGATTCCAGGATGCAGCAATATGCCCAAGAAGCTGTTCAAGAACATATGTCTAATCTTCAGAGTTACTTTTTTAAAGAACAAAAAAGAAATGAAACAGCTCCCTTTTATGATTTAGAAGATGAGCAAATCGAATCTATTTATAACAGAGCCATAAAAAATTCTGAACGTTATAAAAAAATGAAAAAAGATCAATATTCTGATCAAGAAATAGATTCAGCTTTCAATGCCAAAACAGACATGCGAGTTTTTTCTTGGAATAGCAATAGAGAAGTCGATACAATCTTGTCTCCTAATGATTCTATCAAATACTACAAATCATTTTTAAGATCGGGCTTATTATCTATAGAACCTCAAACAGGTCATATTAAAGCTTGGGTTGGTGGAATTAACCATAAATATTTTAAATACGATCATGTAGAGCAAGGGAAAAGACAGGTAGGGTCTACTTTTAAACCCTTTTTATATGCAACAGCAATTAATCAATTACGATTATCTCCTTGTGATAAATACCCAAACACACCCTACACAATTCCGAAAGGGAGGTTTGGTATTCCTGAACCTTGGACCCCAAAAAATTCTGGAGATGAATATGGAGGTGAACTGACCTTAAAAGAAGCTTTAGCTAAATCTATTAATGTTATTTCGGCTAGATTAATTGATATGGTTACACCAGCTAATGTTGTTCGTTTAGCTAAATCTGCAGGGATTGAAAGTAAAATCCCAGCAGCACCATCCATAGCTTTAGGTTCTGTAGAATTATCACTAATGGAAATGACAGGAGCGTATGCAACTTTTGCAAACAAAGGATTGCGTGTAGAACCAAATATGTTAATGCGTATTGAAGATAAAAATGGAACTGTTTTAACCGATTTTACTCCCAAAACAAAAGAAGTATTAAGCGAAGAATCTGCTTATGTAGTCTTAGAATTGTTAAAAGGGGTAACTACGGCAGGATCAGGTGTTCGATTAAGAACATCAGAACATTATAACAAAGATGTTATTACTGGTTTTCCATATCAATTTACAAATCCAATCGCTGGTAAAACAGGAACTACACAAAATCATACAGATGGTTGGTTTATGGGAGTAGTTCCCAATTTAGCAACCGGAGTTTGGACGGGTGGTGAAGATAGAGCTGTTCATTTTGAAAAAATAACCAATGGTCAAGGAGCAACAATGTCTTTGCCAACTTGGGCTTTATATATGAGAAAATTGTATGCTGACCCTACACTAAATATTAGTCAGGAAGATTTTGAAAAACCTGAATATGTAGGAATTGATACGAATTGTGGAAAAGAGCCAGAAGTAAATGAAAATAAAGAAATTAAAAAAGTACAACCCGTAGAAGACGATACAGATTTCTAACATCGCAGATGTTATGTTGAGCGAAGTCGAAACATATTTATTATTATTAAATAAATAAGTGAAATGATTAATAAAAAAGTAAACAATGTAAAAGAAGCATTAGAAGGTGTTACAAGTAACATGACTTTAATGCTAGGAGGATTTGGATTGAGCGGAATTCCAGAAAACGCCATTGCAGAATTAGTGAGATTAGGAGTTACAAATGTTACCTGTATTTCTAACAATGCTGGAGTAGATGATTTTGGATTGGGTTTACTCTTGCAAAAAAAACAAATCAAAAAAATGATTTCTTCTTATGTGGGAGAAAATGATGAATTTGAAAGACAGATGCTATCGGGAGAACTAGAAGTAGAGTTAACACCACAAGGAACTTTAGCCGAAAAATGTAGAGCTGCACAAGCAGGTTTTCCAGCTTTTTATACACCAGCCGGTTATGGGACAGAAGTTGCTGAAGGAAAAGAGTCAAGAGAATTTGATGGAAAAATGTATATTCTAGAACCTGCTTTTAAAGCAGATTTTGCTTTTGTAAAAGCATGGAAAGGAGATGCGGCAGGTAATTTAATTTTTAAAGGAACCGCTCGTAATTTTAATCCATCAATGTGTGGTGCTGCAAAAATTACAGTTGCAGAGGTAGAAGAATTAGTTCCCGTAGGAGAATTAGATCCAAATCAAATTCATACACCTGGAATTTTTGTGCAAAGAATTTTTCAAGGTTCGGCGTATGAGAAAAGAATTGAGCAAAGAACCGTTCGTAAAAACAATTAATCAATTTACTAATGTACCAATGAAAAATCCAGTAGTTGATAAATCGATTGAGGTTGCATTATTAATAATTGAATATTGTGAAGTTTTACAAACCGAAAGAAAATATGTAATTTCTGGTCAATTGTTAAAATCAGGAACAAGTATTGGTGCTAATATTCATGAGGCACAAAATGCTGAAAGTAAAGCAGATTTTATCCTGTCTCTTATACACATCTCCGAGCCCACGAGACCGTACTAGATC
>CAJXRR010000086.1 GCA_913060575.1 uncultured Flavobacterium sp. | reverse complement strand
TTATTCGGAATTATGATGGTAGTTTCTAGAAACTACCATCATAATTCCGAATAAAGAGTTTAAGAAAGTACCAGTTACCGATGAAACGATTGTTGAAGAAGTAGATAGCGTTGCAGTTATTGATAAACCAATTGATATAGATGCACTCAAAAAATCTTTTGTAATTCATAAAGTTGCCAAAGGTGATACCTTTTATAATTTGACACGTTTTTATAATGTGTCAGAAAATGAATTAAAAATACTCAATCCAGCTATAGAAACAGAAGGTCTAAAATTAGAAATGCTTCTAAAAATTAAACCTATTGAAGATGAGAGTGAAATCATAATCTATAGAGATACGATTCAAGAAAGTGCAACTGTTAGATTAGCAATGATGCTTCCTTTTAGAGCCATTGAATATGATACCATTGATGCAAAAGATATTTTTAGAACCAATGCATTAGCAAATATTACTACGGATTTGTATTTAGGAGCATCAGTTGCTGTTGATTCTTTACGAGATTTAGGAGTTAATGTAGAAATTTCACTTTTTGATACCGGAAGAAAAGATACCAAATTAGATTCTATTTTATCTGTGACAGATTTTACTGATATAGATGCTATAATTGGTCCTTTGTATTCAGAGGAAGTTCCGAAAGTTGCTAATAGAGCCGGAGTTCCAGTAATTTTTCCTGTGTATTCTAAAAATCAAAATAGCTTTCAATCCTCAAAAATTATAAAAACTTTTGCTGATAAAGAAATCCATCAAAAAGAGTTGGTAGATCATATTTTAAAAACCTATTCAAACGAAAATTTATTAATTATTGGAGATAGTTCTGCCACTTCTATTCGAAATAGCGATCAAATTAAATCGATTTTATTAGCACATGATTCAATTTTTGAGGCTCAAATCATTCATCCAAGTAACGGGTATATTAGAAAAGATTATATCATTAATGCTTTAAAAGCAGAAGTTGGTAATTGGGTAATTTTAGCGACTGATGACAGTGTCATAGCTTCTGATGTAATCAATAGTTTAATTAGTTTACCTACAGAAGAACCTGAAGAGGAGGAAGAAGATGATGATAAAAAGAAGAAAAAGGAGAGTGACGAGCCAGAAATGCAAATTTTACCAGAAGATACTGTAATTAAGGTTTTTGGATTTGATAAATCTAATCAGTTTGATAGAATTGATAATAATAAATTAGCCAAATTAGGATTTACCTACACAAGTGATATTTTTATCGATGAGAGTTCGCAAGCTGTTCAGATTTTTAACAAACAATATTTACAAAAAAACAATGCTTATCCATCCTATTATGCAACCAAAGGTTTTGATATTGTCTTTGATGCTTCAATAAGGTTAGCTTCCGGAGATCGTTTAAAGGAAACTTTTAAAAAGGGAATTTCTTATCGACTAGAAAGTAAGTTCGATTATAGTAGAAAGTTATTTAGTACTTCTTCAAACAACGGAATCTTTATTATTCAATACAATGAGGATTTAAGCCTAACAAGACTCAAATAATTAAAAAAGATAAATAAAAAACTCCTGACTTGTGCTAAATTTAGTTTAGTATCTGTCAGGAGTTTTTTATGATTGTAAATGAAAATTAGATTTTCTTCATTTGTTGTTTCATCATTTGCATTTGCTCTTTCAACATTCCGTGTTTGTCAAGTTTCTTAGCTTCTGCCATTAACATTGTTGCTTCACGTTTACGCCTTTTAGTCATTGCAATACCTGCTAATTGTAATTTTGCCATAGCCATATCATGATTCATAGCTAAGCCCAATCTGACAGCTTTTCTTAAATATTTCTCTGCTTGAGTGATGTTAGTTTGAGATAACATAATTCCATGTAAATAGTTATAGTAACCTTCTTGCTTTTGAACTAAAGCTCCACTTGGGTTTTTTATATACCCTAACCATTTTTGAGCTGCTGGGAAATTTTGTTTTCTTAATTGTAAAAAAGCTAACAGAATAAATTCGTTTTTAAAGTAGAGTAAAATAAACATTCCGGTTAAGAATAATATGGCTATTCCGTTTCCAATATGTCCTTGCCAGAATTCTAATACTGACCAAGCGATTGTTAATCCTGCTAATGCTAATTTTATATTTTTATGAAACATAATTAATTTTTATTTTTAATAATTACCCTGAGCGAAGTTCAAGGTTTTAGAGTGGACAAAAGTACACTTTTCTTTTATTTTTTATAAAATTTTCGATGCTTAAACCAAGCAGTTATTCCAAGGATAAAAATAAAACCTATAGAATAAAACACAGAATTAGGAGTAATAACTTGATCTCCACTTGCATAAGAATGTAAACCAGATAAATAGAAGTTTACTCCAAAATAGGTCATCATAATAGACCCATAGGCTAGAACTGACCAAAGATTAAAAGTAAATCTACTTCTCAAGCCAGGTATCAATCTCATGTGCAGTACAAACGCATATATCATGATAGATATTAACGCCCAAGTCTCTTTTGGATCCCATCCCCAATAACGTCCCCAACTTTCGTTTGCCCACATTCCACCTAGGAAATTTCCAATAGTTAACATGATTAAACCAATAGTAACAGCCATTTCGTTAATGGTAGTAATTTCTTTGATGTTCAGGTCCATTTTTTTCTTATTCTTTTCGGTAGTAAATACAGTTAAGAATAAAGCAACGATTCCTAAGATCATTCCTAAAGAAAATGGGCCATAACTTGCTACAATGATAGAAACATGAACTAATATCCACCAAGAATTTAACACCGGCTGAAGGTTTGCAATTTCTGGATCTAACCAGTTCTGATGCGCAAACATTAAAATGGTTGCTGTTAGAAAAGTTGTAGCTGCAATGGTTAACGATGATTTTCTTCCAAAAGCTAAACCAAACAACATGGTTGCCCAAGCTACATAAATGATAGATTCATATGCATTACTCCAAGGTGCATTTCCACTAATATACCATCGTCCTAATAAGCCAAGAATATGAAAAGCAAAAAGCACAACAGTAATTCCTATCAATACTTTTATAACTTTCCCAATCCATTTTTTATCATTAAAGATTTGAAGAATCACAAAGAAGATTAAGAAAACACTCACATATCCATAATACTTAGCTAGTTTTTTAAATACTTGTGCTTTGTTATATGCTATTTCTGCTTCAATCTTATCGTCACTTGGATATACCTCAGCACCATATTTCTTCTGGAAATTTTTAATTCCATCTAACATTTTACCAGCTTCTGTATAATTACCTGTTCGTTTGGCATCTTGTAAAAGTCGAATATAAACGGGTAAAGATTGTCTTACAAATAATGAATCATTTCCTGTATAATTAGCTCTTGAAGATTCTGGGAAAGAAACCCAAGTATTGTTTTCGTCATTTAATTTTGGATAGATTCTTAGAATACTTAAACTTAAAGCTTGAGAAAATAAATAGATGCGTTTTTCAATTTTGATAACATCTTTTTCAAATTTACTCTTCACATTTTTCTTTTCAGCATCCGCAGCATATTGCCTAATTTTTGAGGCTCCCTTTTCGTCATAAAAATCTGCTAAACTAGCATGAGTAGCCTCTTTTTTTACACCAATAATTTCACGAATTTCTGTATTTCCTTTTTCTAGATAAATAAAAGGAACGTTAAACCATAATTTAGAGTTTTCAATTATAGAAAGAAAAACCTGACTAGGATTCATACCATTAAAATTTTCACTCTGGCTAACCTTTCTTACCAATTCTGATGAAAATGTATGTGCAGGTTTCATTCTACCGCCAGCATCTTGTATGATAAGCTTATTAAATTCTTCAGCATGTTTTACATCAACCAAATTGGCTTTTAAAACAGAATCTATTTGTTGTGCTGTAATTCTATTAGCCGTGTGATCTTCCTGTGCTTGAGTTACTCCACTAATACTTAAGAAAAATCCAATAAACAGCGTTAAGGCAGCTTTTTTCTTTTTGACTTTATTCAACGATTTTTTTAATGAATCAAAACGTGTTCCTGGAGCAAATAGAATAGATATCATACCAAAGTATAATAGAGAATAACCGATATAGGTAATGAGGGTTCCCCAAAAATCATGATTAACAGATAGGTGAGTTTGTTCTACTTCTCCTGATAAATCATAACTCGCTTGGAAAAACTTATAACCTTTATGATCTAAGATATGATTCATATAAATTTTATAATCAAAAGTTTCCTCTGGATCAATAACAGTGATTTCACTTGCAAATGCTGCAGCACTTTCAGAACCCGGATACTTGTCTAATTGAAAATCATTTAATTTAATACTAAATGGAGTTTCTAATTGTTGTGGTCCGTAATCTACTCTAATATTTAAACCGTTTAAAGTAAGTTGAGTAGGCTTTTGTGGGGCATATTTACCACCATAGATTAAAATTTGTTTTGTTTCTTCATCAACGGTAACATCTAAAACTAACGCATCTAATTTTTGTTCGTCTTTCTTGTCGCCTCTAAAAGTTTTCAGTTCCCCTTTAATTATTGGTTGTGGAATTACAAAAGGTAATCCGCCTACATTATATAAAGATCTTAATTGAAAAGGTTGAATGCTGTCTTTTGTTACAGTTCCTTCAACTCTATCAGCCATTCGCATCCAGGTTCCATCATTTCTTGTCTGAATTAGTAAGCTTCCTTTTTCTCTAAAAATATTGATAGTCCCAGCATTATCTGGAGCTTCAAAACCAACTAAAACACCATGAATATTTTGTAGGGCTCCTTTTTTAATATAATGTTCGTGACGAGAACCACTGCTAGATTCAACGATAAATAAATGCTCTTCCCCATTTTCGTCTTCTACAAATCTTTCCTCTGCCCAAGGAAGATATTCAGCAAGTTCTATAGAAACTTCTTTCCCTTTAAAATTATTTCCAAAACCCCAGTTATTGCTTCCTTTTGCTGAAAATAAAGTAGGCTTGTTAAATGTTTTCTGGACTTCATTATTATCAATAACAACATTTAAATAAGTGGTTTCTGACAAGAACTTATTTGTAGATTCTCCTTCGTTGATTAACATTAGACCTTCATAGCCTGCATATCGGGTAATACCTGCTCCAATTAAAATAAAAAGAAAAGCTAAATGAAACATTAAGACAGGCCATTTCTCTTTTCTAGTCAATCGATAACGAAAGATATTTCCAAAGAAATTGATCACAAAAAAGACCATAATTGCTTCAAACCACCATGCATTATAGACCAAAGCTTTTGCAGTTTGTGTTCCGTAATCATTTTCAATAAAAGTTGCAACACCCATGGCGATAGCAAAGGCTATAAAAAGGACTGCCATTAAACGAGTAGAGTAGAAAATATTAAAGATTTTTTTCATCTAGAAAAGCTTTTTATAAAGGACTACAAATTTACGGATTAAACATTAAAATAGTATAGCATTTACTTCTTTTTTAGATGTAAAAAACCCCTATTAATTATGCATCAATAAGGGATTTGGTTTTATTTTTTTTCTGAAGGAATAGGAGGTGGACCTTCTGGTATGATGGCTTTATAAACTTCTTTTCCTTTTCGTTCTTTGTATTCGTCTTTAACTTTTTTTACCAGCGTCGGATTTTCAAACAAATCTAACATTGTCATAGACATAGCTTTGGAAGAATAAATCATTCCTTTATGTCCAATACTCATTCCGCCGCAAGCAACGACTGCCCAAGAATGCCAAGGTGTATCTTTAGGAGCTGTTGTTACTCTTAAATTAATATTTGCAACATTCCAACTCACATCGCCAACATCAGTAGATCCGCCACCCGAATTCTCTCTTGTATTTTCTAATGGTTTAATATTACTATCCATTCCAACTTGTTCTTTTTTGGTAATCTCTTGAATTTTCTTACCAAAAGCAATTTCATCTTCAGTATATTCTATGGGACCTAACAATTCTAAATTGTTTTGCATGATTTTTCCTCCTTCACGATTTACCAATACTTCATAAATTCCGGAAATTAAAGAAACTTTATAATCAACATCAGCTAAGATTGCAGCTCCTTTTGCCATTTCTTGAACACGTTCATAAACAGGTAGCATTCCAGAACGTTTACTGTCTCTTACTCGCACCCATAGTCTTGAATAATCAGGAACAACGTTAACAACTTGACCACCATCTTGAATATGATAATGCATTCTTACAGTTGGCTTCACATGTTCTCGGTAATAATTAATCCCAGAAGTATATAATTCTAAAGCATCTGAAGCACTTCGACCATTCCAAGGATCTGCAGCTGCATGGGCAGCTTGACCAAAAAATTCAACTTTAAAATCGACCAATGCTAAAGAACTTTGTACATCCGATTCTGTTTTTGCCGCAGGATGCCAGCTAATGTTTACATCTACGTCATCCCACAAACCTGCATTGACCATCCATATTTTCCCAAAGAATTTTTCTTCTGAAGGGGTTCCGAAAAACTTTACGGTTCCTTTTATTTTACCATCTTCAATTAATTCTTTGATGGCAATTGCGGCACCTAAACTTCCAGCACCAAATAAATTATGTCCGCAACCATGACCAGCAGCTCCTTCCTTTAACGGTGATTTTGTGGGTTGTGCTTTTTGCGAGATTCCTGGCAAAGCATCAAATTCTCCTAGAACACTAATAACTGGAGAACCAGAGCCATAGGTAGCAACAAAAGCTGTAGGCATTCCGGCAACGCCTCTTTCTACTTTAAATCCTTGTTTTTCTGCATAACCTGCTAAAATTTCAGCAGATTTAGTTTCTTCAAAAGCTGTTTCAGCTAAACTCCAGATTTCATCACTAATTTTAATGAGTTCTATTTTGTGTTTCTCGACTGATTTTAATAATGCTTTTTTGTTTTTTGAGAGTCCTTTTTGACCATAGAAAGTGATTGATACAAAAAGTATCAATACGGAAAGTATCGTGCGTTTCATTTATAATGGGTTGAAAATTATGATGTAAAAGATACTATTATTCTTCTACTGAGTCAATTAAAATAGTAATTAAATCGATTGCAGCCTTTGCGATTTTTGTTCCAGGGCCGAAAACACCCACAGCACCAGCATCAAATAAGAACTGATAATCTTGAGCTGGAATTACACCACCTACAATCACCATAATATCTTCTCGTCCATAACTTTTTAACTCTTCGATTACTTGGGGAACCAATGTTTTATGACCAGCTGCTAAAGATGAAATTCCTAGGATATGAACATCGTTTTCTACGGCTTGTTTTACAGCTTCTTTTGGCGTTTGAAATAACGGGCCAATATCTACGTCAAAACCTAAATCTGCATAACCAGTAGCCACTACTTTTGCACCTCTGTCATGACCATCTTGACCTAACTTTGCTATCATGATACGAGGGCGCCTTCCTTCTAGTTCTGAGAATTTATCTGCTAATTCAGCAGCTTCTTTAAAAAGTTTATCGTCTTTAATTTCTTTACTATACACGCCAGATATGGTTTTGTGAACGGCTTTATGTCTTCCGAAGACTAATTCTAAAGCGTCAGAAATTTCGCCCAAAGTTGCTCTATCTCTTGCTGCTTTTACAGCCAAATCTAATAAATTTTTATTCTGATGATTATCAGAATCTTCTGAATTTAAACTTAATCTAGCAGCTTCTGTTAAATCGTCTAATCTTTCTTTTACTTTAACTGAGTTTCTTTCAGATTTTAACTGGTTTAAACGTTCTATTTGTGACTTACGAACAGCTTCATTATCAACTTCTAAAATGTGAAGCGGATCTTCTTCTTTTAGTTGATATTTGTTAACGCCTACTATAATGTCTTGTCCGCTATCTATTTTTGCTTGTTTTTTTGCTGCGGCTTCTTCAATACGCATTTTTGGAATTCCTTTTTCAATTGCTTTTGTCATGCCACCTAGTTCTTCAACTTCTTGCATTAGCTCCCAGGCCTTTTTAGCAATATCTTCTGTTAATTGCTCTACATAATAACTTCCTGCCCAAGGGTCTACCGTTTTAGTAATTTGAGTTTCGTCTTGTAAGTATATTTGTGTATTTCTTGCAATTCTTGCTGAAAAATCGGTTGGCAATGCAATCGCTTCATCCAATGCGTTTGTGTGTAGACTTTGGGTTCCTCCAAATGCAGCTGCCATAGCTTCAATAGTTGTTCTTGCAACGTTGTTAAATGGATCTTGCTCAGTTAAACTCCAACCACTCGTTTGACAATGTGTTCTTAAGGCTAACGATTTTGGATTTTTTGGATTGAATTGTTTCACCATTTTAGCCCACAGCATTCTAGCTGCTCTCATTTTAGCTATTTCTGTAAAATGATTCATCCCAATAGCCCAAAAAAATGATAATCTTGGAGCAAAAGAATCAATATCCATTCCGGCTTCTAAGCCTTTTTTGATGTATTCTAATCCGTCTGCTAAAGTGTAAGCTAATTCAATTTCAGAAGTTGCGCCAGCTTCTTGCATGTGATATCCAGAAATTGAAATTGAATTAAATTTCGGCATATGCTTGCTCGTATATTCAAAAATATCGGCAATTATTTTCATGGATGGAGAAGGAGGATAGATATAGGTATTTCTAACCATAAACTCCTTTAGAATATCATTCTGAATAGTTCCTGAAAGTTCTTTTTGATCCACTCCTTGTTCTTCAGCAGCTACAATATAAAATGCTAAAATTGGTAATACAGCACCATTCATGGTCATAGAAACGGACATTTTATCCAGTGGTATTCCATCAAACAAGATTTTCATATCTTCTATAGAGTCGATGGCGACACCTGCTTTTCCCACATCTCCTTGTACGCGTTCATGATCTGAATCATATCCTCTGTGGGTTGCTAAATCAAAAGCTACGGATAACCCTTTTTGACCCGCTTCTAAATTTCTTCTGTAAAATGCATTACTTTCTTCTGCTGTAGAAAAACCAGCATATTGTCTAACGGTCCAAGGTCTTCTAACAAACATGGTAGAATAGGGGCCTCTTAAATTTGGAGCAATACCCGCAATAAAACCTTCATGAGCAAAGGTTTTTAATTCTTTAATTCCTGTAAAATTTAGCGATAAATGATCTAACTTTTTTCTAGCCATTCTCAAGTTTCATTAGTCTATATAGTTTAGCACGTATTTTTTTTATTTCATCTTCTCTTTGCTTAACTTTTTGTGTTACTATTATTTTGTAAGTAACTAAAAACACAACAAGAATTAATAAAATCACCAACAAAAACAATACAGAATCGCCAAAGAGGAAATATGCAAACTCTAATAATATCAGCGAAATTATAACAAGTGTTAGCGAAAATATAAACATATGTCTTCGCATTCTTCTCTTTAAAGATTTAATTTCTTTTTTTTTCTGTGCTTGAATAACTCTAAGCTCTGCTATTTCAATGGTGTTTCCGTTCATAATTATTCCGTATCCAATCTTTTCTGTTCGTGTTGCTCTGAAAGCCTTCTTTGAAGGATTGGGGGAATTAATGTTTTTGAATTATTATTTTTTAAAAATGGATAGATTTCAAGATTTTCTTTCATCATATCATTTTTATTGGGTAATTTATTGGTTCCTAATAAAGTAATTTGATTTTCATCAAATTGTTTTTGTTCCTTGTGAGCACTTTCTTCAATTTTATTTTGGATGGTTCCTTTTTTTAATTGTGATAAAAAACCACCGTTTTTCTCTAGTTGTTTGAAAACTTCTAAGGCCTTTTCAGCTAGTTGCTTTTCAATATTTTCGATATAGTATGTACCTTTAGCGACTTCTTGTGCTTCAGAAAGATACGCTTCTTTTTGTAAAACTAACAATTGATTTCTAGCGATACGTTCGCCAAATTCATTTGACTTGTGATACAATGCATCATAGGATACATTGGATATGGTATTTGAGCCACCTAAAATAGCACTCATACATTCACTTGTTGTGCGTAACATGTTTACGTTATAATCGTAAATAGTTTTATTTCGTTTGCTAGGTTTTGTAAATATATGCACCGTAATATTTTCGATTTCATGTTCTTTTAACAAGGCTTCATGTAAGATACGAAAAGCTCTTAACTTGGCGATTTCAAAAAAGTAATTACTACCTGTAGAAAAAACATAATGAATTTTTGAGGTGATAGAAGTTCCGAAAATCTCTATATACTCGTTTGTGTGTGCTAAAGCATATGCTAACTCTTGGACTGAATTTGCTCCAGCGTTTTGGTATAAAGAAGCGTTAACACAAATAGAGTTGTCAACTCTATTGATAAACTTATTCGTTTCTGAGATATCTGATTTTAAGTTTGTAAACCAATTACCAGTTTTTGCAAGATTACCAATGATATCAATTTGATAAAAGGTAAAATTACTATTACAATATTTATCTAATTCGATGATGAAATCGGCATCTAAAAATTGGAAATTAAAATAAATGTATGTTTTTGTGAGATTTATTTGATTTAATAAGTTCTTATAATCGAAAGTTTTTGTTGCGATAAACTGGATTGCTGTTGCGCCTCTTTCTAGACTATCTAAGGCTAATTTATTTGCAATGGTTATATCATCCACAAAAATAGATTGACAGATTTTATAGCCTTCTTTTGGTAAAGCGATATGAGTATTGCTTCTGTCTTCTTTGGTATAAAATGGTTTAACGGTAATTCCTTCTTTGGAGGTCCAGAGTAGCGAATCATTATAATCTGCACCTTTTAAATCTACTTGAATTTTTTGTTTCCATGCTGCAGGTGTTGTTTTATCAAATTCATCAAAAGAGAAGGTTTCCATCTATTTTTTTAAGGTATCAATTTCTATAATATATATATCTTCATTTTTCTTTTTCATCAAATATTTTTCTCTAGCAAATCGTTCTAACTGAAGAGAATCTTGCAATTCTTTAATCGTTTTTTTGTCTTTGTCTATTTCTTTTTTGTAAAAGGTGATGGTATTTTTTAGTTCTTTAATTTCTTTGTCGAACTCTCTGTTGAGTTGCACATTACTATCAAAGAAATACATCCATATTAAAAATATAGCTAGTATAAAAATATAAAAATTTGTCAGAAATTTAAATAGCTTATTTTCTTTTATTTTTTTTAAAAACATAGTTTAAAGACGTTCACTAATTACAGTTCTAACGATATCTATGGCCTGTCTCTTATACACATCTCCGAGCCCACGAGACCGTACTAGATCTC
>CAJXRR010000085.1 GCA_913060575.1 uncultured Flavobacterium sp. | reverse complement strand
GAGATCTAGTACGGTCTCGTGGGCTCGGAGATGTGTATAAGAGACAGATCTAATGTTTTTTGGTCACTAGGTTTTGTTAGTAAGGTTACTAAAACCCAACCAATAGTTGTAATTACTACGCCAAGAATTAATTTTTCATATCCAACCAAACCATCAAATAATCCCAATTGTGCTTTCTTATCGATAAAGAAGGTCATGGCGATAATAAATGAAATAGCCATTGCTGCGATTTCACTGTAAGGGTTTATACGATCCCAGAACCAACGTAAAATGAATAGTAATCCAGTTCCAGCTCCAATTTGAAGTAATAAATCAAAAACATCTTTTGCCGATGTGAGATAAAATGAAAATAAAGCGGCGCATAACATAAGTAATACAACAGAGATTTTACCTACCACTACTTTTTGTCTCTCAGTAGCTTCAGGGTTGATAAAACGTCCATAAAAATCATTGACAACATAAGAGCTTCCCCAATTTAATTGCGTTGAAATGGTGCTCATAAATGCAGCGATTAATGATGTTAAAACAATCCCTAATAATCCTGCTGGTAAATAGGTCATCATTGCTGCATAGGCAACATCATGCCCTTGCATGTCAACCGCTAAATCTGGAAAAGCAGTATTTAAATCTGTTAAGTTTGGAAAAATAACCAAGGATGCTAAACCAACTAAAATCCAAGGCCATGGACGTAAAGCATAATGTGCAAAATTGAAAAATAACGTTGCCCAAGTTGCATTTTTTTCATCTTTTGCTGCTAACATTCTTTGTGCTATATAACCTCCACCTCCAGGTTCTGCGCCAGGATACCAAGTACTCCACCATTGCACTGCAATCGGAATTATAAATAATGTAATCAAAGCTTCTTTATTTGAAAAATCAGGTAGTAAATCTAATTGTCCAATTACATTTTCATGTGTTAGTAAATTTGTTAGTCCGCCAATTTCAGGAAGATCTAGAATATAAATAGTTGCCCATATAGATCCAACCATAGCGATAATAAATTGCACAAAATCTGTAATCAGCACACCTTTTAATCCACCTAAAGAAGAATAGATAACGACTATAATTGACGAGTATAATAAGGTTTCTCCCTGTGAAATTCCTAGTAAAATATTTGCGATTTTGGCACCAGCTAAGCAAACACCTGCCATTGTAATGATATTAAAAATCACCCCTAAATAGATGGCTCTAAAACCTCTTAAGAATCCCGCCACTTTTCCAGAATATCTAAGTTCATAAAATTCTAAATCCGTTGTAATCCCTGATTTTCTCCATAATTTAGCGTAGAAAACTACAGTTAACATTCCTGTTAATAGAAAAGCCCACCAAACCCAGTTTCCAGAAACACCATCCAATCGTACAAGTTCTGTAACCAAACCAGGTGTATCAGCAGCAAATGTAGTGGCAACCATAGAAACACCTAGAAGCCACCAAGGCATATTTCTTCCAGATAAAAAATATTCTTTGGTGTTTTTACCAGATGATTTAGAGACCCAAATACCAATGGCTAATGAAAGAATAAAGAATCCTATAATAATGCTATAATCTATTGTTTGAAGATTCATGAATTATGTTTTAGAGTCCTAAAATAGTCAATCATTTTTAATCAGTATAACTTCTAGGTTAAGAGATAGGATACTTCCTTGTAAGTTACTATTTTAGCTAAGTTTAATCGAAATCGATTTCGTTTTTTTTTTATTAATACTCACTTTAAATCGTTAATTTTACACTATAATATATATGAAGAAAATTAAGAAAATTGGTGTAATGACTTCTGGAGGAGATTCTCCTGGAATGAACGCTGCAATAAGATCCGTAGTAAGAACTTGTGCCTATTACAAAATAGAATGTTTTGGTATCTATCGAGGATATCAAGGGATGATTGAAGACGATTTCATCTCTCTAGATGCAAGAAGCGTTAAAGGGATTATCAATAGAGGAGGGACGTTTTTAAAATCTGCACGATCAAAAGAATTTATGACTCCCGAAGGTCGTAAAAAAGCTTACGATAATTTAATCAAAAATGATATTGATGGACTTGTACTAATCGGTGGAGATGGAACCTTTACAGGAGGTGTTGTATTTAATAAAGAGTACAATTTTCCAATTATTGGGATTCCTGGAACAATTGATAACGACATTTTCGGAACTTCACATACTTTAGGGTACGATACTGCATTAAATACTACAGTAGAAGCAATTGATAAAATTAGAGATACTGCATCATCTCACAATAGATTATTTTTTATTGAAGTGATGGGACGTGATGCTGGATTTATAGCATTAAATGCAGGAATAGGAGCAGGAGCAGAAGAAATTTTAATCCCTGAAGAAGATATTGGACTAGATCGTTTATTAGATTCTCTAGAAAGAAGTAGGAAATCAGGAAAATCATCGAGTATTGTTGTCGTAGCTGAAGGTGATAAAACAGGGAAAAATGTTTTTGAATTGGCAGAATACGTTGAGGAGAATTTACCAGAATACGATGTCAGAGTATCTGTGTTAGGTCATATGCAAAGAGGTGGAAGTCCTTCTTGTTTTGATCGAGTTTTAGCATCTAGATTAGGTGTGAAAGCAGTAGAGCTTTTATTAGATAATAAATCCAATTTAATGGTTGGTTTATTAGATAACAAGGTGGCCGCAACAGATTTAGAAGAAGCAATTACAGGAGGACATGAAATTAATAAAGAACTCTTAAGAGTTGCTGAAATAATGTCCACATAAAAAAATAAAAATTAAAAATAGTTAGAATGATTAAAGTAGGAATTAACGGATTTGGAAGAATAGGAAGATTAGCATTTAGATCTGCTGTAGGTAGACCTAATGTACAAATTGTAGCCATCAATGATTTATTAGACGTAGATTATTTAGCTTACATGTTAAAGTATGATTCTGTTCACGGAAAGTTTGATGGTGATGTAGAGGTAAAAGATGGAAAACTAGTTGTCAACGGAAATGCGATCAGAATTACTGCAGAAAGAGATCCTGCAAACTTAAAATGGAATGAAGTAGGAGCTGATTATGTGATTGAATCTACAGGTTTCTTTTTAACAGAAGAAACAGCTGGAAAGCATTTAGAAGCAGGAGCTAAGAAAGTAGTTTTGTCTGCACCTTCTAAAGATGATACTCCAATGTTTGTAATGGGAGTTAATAATACAGAGTTAAAAGCAGATCAAAAGATTTTTTCTAATGCATCTTGTACAACAAACTGTTTAGCGCCAATTTCAAAAATATTAAATGATAATTTTGGTATTGTAGAAGGTTTAATGACGACTGTTCATGCCGCAACTGCAACTCAAAAAACTGTTGATGGTCCTTCTATGAAAGACTGGAGAGGTGGTAGATCTGCTATCCATAATATTATTCCTTCTTCTACTGGAGCTGCAAAAGCAGTTGGAAAAGTAATTCCCGCATTGAATGGGAAATTAACAGGAATGGCTTTCCGAGTACCAACAATGGATGTTTCTGTAGTTGACTTAACGGTAAAGTTAGAGAAAGCAGCAACATATGAAGAAATTTGTGCAGCAATGAAATCTGCATCAGAAAGCGGACCAATGGTTGGTGTTTTAGGATATACTGAAGATTTAGTGGTTTCTCAAGATTTTGTTGGAGATACAAGAACTTCAATTTTTGATGCAAAAGCAGGTATCGCATTAAATGACAACTTTGTAAAAATCGTTTCTTGGTACGATAATGAAATGGGATATTCTACGAAGATTGTAGATTTAATTGAATATTCAGCAACACTATAGTTGTAAAATATATTTTAAAAAATAAAGCCTGATAGAAATTATTCTATTAGGCTTTTTTAGTATTATTACAGTCTATTTGATAGCTATCATGCTAATTTCTACATTGACAAACTTTGGTAAATTGGCAACCTCTACAGTTTCTCTTGCTGGAGCAGTTGCTTCATTAAAATAAGTTCCGTAAACGGCGTTAATTTCAGCAAAATTATTCATATCAGAAATAAAAATAGAAGCTTTTACCACATTTTCAAAAGTCATTTCCGCAGCTTCTAAAACTGCCTTCATATTTTCCATGACTAAGGTAGTTTCTTCTTTAATCGATCCTAAGTCTAGTTCACCTGTAGAAGGATTAATTGCAATTTGGCCAGAAGTATATAAGGTGTTGCCAACTAAAACTGCTTGATTATAAGGTCCTATTGGAGCTGGTGCTTTTGAGGTTTGAATTATTTTTTTCATTTATTTAAGTTTCAAAGTTTCAAAGTTTCAAAGTTTCAAAGTTATTTGTTGATTGTAGAAAGTTTTTCAATTTGATCTAAAATCTAAAATAGCACTCTATTTGGGGGTCTATTTTGATCGTATTTTAAATCACTTAATACAGATGATTTAACACCAATAAAGAAAACATAGGATTGATTATTTCCAAAAGGAACCCAGTTGAAGTTAAATCTCCAGCTGTCTAAATCTCTGGAAAAATTCATTCTAGTAAAAGTAAATCCTCCACTAGCAACATCATAACCAGAAGAAAAACCAACTTTCCATTTAGGGGTTAATTCAAAATTACCACCAAACATTAATGAATGCGATTGAATACCAATATTGCTAATTCCATTGTTTGAGTAAAAGGCCGAATAGGCTAAATTTAAACTCCAAGGTATTTTAGAACGATACAGTTCTGTTACTTCATCTTCATCTTCATTATTGCTATTGTTTTGCATACTACTTGGTGTTGAGGCAAATCGATTAGTAGGGTCTATATTATTACCAAGTACATCTGGTGTATCTTGATTTCCATTACCAGAATTTCCAGTATCATTTTTTTTATTTTTCCCATTAAAATCACTACTGGATAAGGTGTAATTTGCAGTTAAATTAGCACTTGTTAATCTAAATAATCCTTTCACAAACTTATTTATTCTTTGTCCAGTTTCATTAATCTCATAAGGATCTAAACTTGCATTTAAATTGATAGCTAGCTTGTCTTTAAAAACTCTCGTACCCACAGTAGCATTTACTGGGGACCAACGCAAACTATCAGCAGCAATATTGTAAGCAGAACTGAAATTTAAGTTATTTAGAATAGTAATTTTCCGATCTTCTTCATCGCTGTCGGGGTCTTTTGGGGCGACTTTTCCTTCTAACACGTTGTTTAAAGAAAGTCCTATAGAATTGCTTAGTCCTGCTCCAGGAGTTCCATAAAGACTAGTTCCTCCATCAAAAGGAGAATAGGTTTCAAACTCTGTTCCTGCTAAATTACTTTGTACTGTTCTATTGTACTTGTCAGCAAAATCTGGTCTATAAGAAAAAGAAATTGAAGGTCTTATGGTGTGTCTTATTGCTTTAAGTCTCCCTTTTTTAAAATTGAATGTTCCGTAAATATTCGTAGATAAACTTAAACTAGTACTGTATTCTCTAAAAGTATTAAAACCTCTGATAGTATCGGTAACGATCGCACCTTCAGTCCCATCTGTATTTTGAACAGTAGCATCATAAGTTTTATTTACATTTTGAAAATTCCAAACTTCACGATAATTAATACTTGGAGATAAAGTAAAGTAATCTAAGATGGTTAAGTTAGTACTTGCATCAGCCCTATGTTGTACACCTGTTCTTGCTGTTTCAAACATTTTTGGAGTGAAAAATTCATCTTCGGTGGTGTTTATTCTATATTCCCCTTGAACATTATAGGTTAAACCAATTTTTTGTAATGGATTTTTTTTGATTCCACCTTTTCCTGCAAAAGGAAAAACTCTGTTCATAGAAACCTGAAGTGATGGCAAAGTCATCGTTACAGCACCTGTGTTTGTATTTTGAGAATGTGTGGCATTCATATTTAAATTAAATGGAGTGCCCACAAATGTTTTTTGATAAGAAATTGATGAGTTAAAAGTATTGGTCAGGAAATTAGAATTGTTAAATTCGTTTAAAGATTGCCTAAAGTATTGACTACTCCCTAAATTTACAGAGGCGCTAAAATTTGAATTAGGACTCGCTTTTGGATCTTGTCTTTGACTCCATCTTACATTAAAATTTGTTGCCTCAGAAAAATCATCAAAACCTCGGGTACTCTGAATAATTTTCTCAAAACTTAAGTTGAAATTACCTGAAAATTTATATCGAACATAATATTGTGAGTTGGATCTAAAACCCCAACTTCCGTTTGAGTACACATCTGCTAATAGCTCTAAATCTACATAATCATTAATTGCAAAATAATATCCTCCATTTTGAATACCAATTCCTCTATTAGCGGTGCTTGTTTGTAACGCTGGAATAATAAACCCTGATGTTCTATTTTTTCCTAAAGGAAAGTAAGCAAACGGAAGAAAAACAGGCGTGGGAACATCTGCTATAACAAGATTGCTGATTCCAGCCACAATTTTTTTATTGGGAACTACTTTTGCTTTATCTACACCAATATAATAATCTGGGTTTTCTTTATCGGAAGTCGTAAATCTAATTTTCCGCATGTAAATAGTAGAGTCATTTACGCGTTTTGCTTTTTCACCTAAAACAAACATACCAGGTTCTTGTTTGGTTTTTATACCATAAATAATTGCCTTTTTTGTTTTAAAATTATACATCATCGAATCTTGTTCAGATTCTTGTCCTCCTTGTTTAAAAATTGGTTTTTGAGTATATCCTGTACTGTCTTTTATGCCTTTCGCAAATAGTGTATTGTTTAAGTAGTCGACAATTATAATTCCAGCTTTTAAATCAATATCGGTGTAAATTACATGAGCTTCGTTATAAAGTTTAACTGTTTTATCTTTTGCGTTCTGAATAGTATAATCTTTTGCAGTATGGGTGATTAAATCTGTAATAGCTTCTTTAGATTTAATAGAATCTAATTGAATACTATCCCTTTTCTTTATCAATAAACTGTCTTTTTTAATTGTTTTTGTTGTATCAGCTTTAATTGGAGGAACTGTGTCTTTGGTGATTCTTGGAATCGATTTCCCTTTAGGCTTTATATCCTGTGATTTTACATTTATGATTGAACAAAATAAAAGTAAAAATAGAAGTATGTAGGACAGATTTGATTGCAATATTATATTATGCTATTTTTGTATCTGGGTAAAAATATGGTTCAATATTTGAAGCACCAAATTTGTAAACGCCAAAATTAGTTAAATTTTGTTGATAGACTATTCATATAACACCAAATTTAATACCATGCTACAGGTGGTATTATTCTTTGTTTTTTCATTTATTTTTTTAACACCCTCTAATTTAACTTCTCAAAACGAAAAGTTTATAGTTGTTTTAGATGCAGGACATGGAGGAAAAGATCCTGGCAATATTGGAAACGGTTACAGAGAAAAAAATATTGTTCTAAAAGTTGTTAAAGAAATTGGTAAAGAATTGATTAAGATCGATGATATTCAAGTTATCTATACTAGAGAAAGTGATGTGCTAATAGATTTATGGAAAAGAGGTGAAATGGCCAATAAAGCAAAGGCAAACTTATTTGTGTCTGTTCATTGTGATGCCCATACAACCAATGCTTATGGAGCCGGAACATTTGTTTTAGGCTTGCATGCAAATAAAAGAAATTTTGAAGTTGCTAAACGTGAAAACGCTGTTATCTCTTTAGAAGAAAACTTTAAAGAACGATATAATAATTTTGACCCTAATTCTGAAGAATCTGTTTTAGGGCTAACTTTAATGCAAGAAGAAAATTTAGACAAAAGTTTTTCTTTAGCTGCTGATATTCAAAAGAATCTTATAAAATCGTTAAAACGAAGAGATAGAGGTGTAAAACAAGCTGGTTTTGTTGTATTGCATCAAACTTATATGCCAAGTGTCTTGATTGAATTAGGTTTTCTTACCAATAAAAACGAAGGAAAATTCTTAAATTCTAAAAACGGTCAGCAAAAAATGGCTAAAGAAATCGCTAAATCGATCATTAAATATTACAATCAACTAAAGTTAAATACGGTAAAAACCGATGATGTGGTTACTGTAGATGTTGTAAAAAAGAATCTTGAAAAGAAAGAAGAAAGAAAAGAGGCAACAGCAGAAGTTATTTTTAAGATTCAGATAGCTTCTAGTAAAAAGAAAATTAAAGAAAAATCGTATAATTTTAAAGGATTAAAAAATGTACAAAGAGTAAAAGTAGGACGGTATTATAAATATTATTTCGGAATTACCTCTAATTATGAAAACGCAAAAGAAGCCTTATCAAAAGCCAAGAAAAAAGGCTATTCTGATGCTTTTATTGCGGCCTTTAAAGATGGAGAAAAAGTATCACTCACAGAGGTGTTGAAATAGATGTTTTCTTACTGTTTTCTCACAAAAAATATTAGTATTATTGTATTACAAAAAAAGATAGATGTCTAAAGAGTTAAAAACAGGTATTGTTGCTGTCATAATTTTATGTTTAGGTTATTGGGGTTTTAATTTCTTAAAAGGACAAAACCTCCTTGAAGCTAGGTCTAGAGTTTTTTATATCGAATATGATAATATTCAAGGGCTAAACAAAGCAAGTACAGTAAGTATTAATGGATTACAAATTGGTAAGGTATCTGATATTACTTTTAATAAAGATTCTACAAAAAGAGGGAAATTAGTTGTTAAAATTTCTCTTGACAATGATTTTGAGTTTTCTAAAAATAGTGTTGCAAAAATATACTCAACCAGTATTATTGGTGGTGAATCACTAGCAATTATTCCAAGTTACGATGGAGAGATAGCAGTTTCCGGCGATTATTTAAAAGGAGAAGTAGAATCCGATATTTTTACTTCAGTAGGAGAAACTTTAAACCCTTTGAAAGCAAAAGTAGAACGGGTAATTATTGGAGCAGACTCTTTACTGATTGCACTTAATGATGTGTTAGATTTAAAATCAAGAAATAGCTTTAAAAATACAATTAAAGGGTTAGAAACTACCGTTACTTCTATGAATAGCACATTGAGTTCTGTGAATAAAATGATTGATTCAAGTAGAGCAGATATAAATATAACACTTCAAAATACAAAAAAAATCACTGCAAATTTTGTAAGAGTTTCAGACACATTGGTAAATGCTAATTTTGGGCAAACAGTTAGAACACTTCAAGCGACATTAGACAATGTTAATGGATTGCTTTCTGGTATAGAAGATGGAAAAGGAACACTTGGGAAACTAGCAACTGATGACACAATGTATACCAACCTAACAAATGCATCTAAAGAATTAGAAGAGTTGTTAAGAGAGATGAAACTCAATCCAAAAAGGTTTGTGCATTTTTCATTATTTGGAAAAAAAGCAAAACCTTATACTGAAGAAGAAAAGAAAGAAAATACATCTAATAAACAATAGTTTAAATAGTAACTCAATACCGAGTTTGTTAAACTAAAAATAAAATTAAGTACACATATGGATTATTTATCAAATCTGTTTTTTGCTTTAGCATTAATAGTTGGAATCGGTTTTTTTGTAGTAAATGTTCGTAAACTAGTTAGAAATATTAAACTTGGAAAAGACGTTGATAGATCTGATAATAAAGCAGAACGTTGGAAAAACATGGCAAGAATTGCTTTAGGGCAATCAAAAATGGTAAGTAGGCCATTTGCTGGATTCTTACATATTATAGTTTACTTAGGGTTTGTAATCATTAATATAGAAGTATTAGAAATTATTATCGATGGATTATTTGGAACTCATAGAGTATTTCAACCTATACTAGGAAATGCTATTTATGGCTTCTTAATCGGAACTTTTGAAATTTTAGCTTTGTTGGTTTTAATTACAGTCATTATTTTTTGGCTTCGTAGAAACATCGCACAACTGAAAAGATTCATGAGTAAAGAAATGAAAGGTTGGCCCAAAAATGATGGGAACTTAATTCTTTATTTTGAAATCGTATTGATGTCATTATTCATCATTATGAATGCTACAGATCATACATTTCAAGAAGCAGGTGTTGGAAATCCAATTAGTCAATTTGTAGCACCATGGTTTTCTGGGTATTCATTAGAAACACTAGCAACAATAGAACATACAGCTTGGTGGATTCATATTCTAGGAATTTTAATTTTCCTGAATTACCTATATTACTCAAAACACTTACACATATTACTTGCCTTTCCTAACACCTATTTTGCAAATCTAAATCCAAAAGGTCAATTCAATAACTTGGCATCGGTAACTAATGAAGTTAAAATGATGATGGATCCAGATGCAGACCCATATGCAATGCCACCAGAAGGAGCAGAAGATGAGGTTCCTGAAAAATTTGGAGCGAGTGATGTGACTGACTTAAATTGGGTACAATTATTAAACGCTTATACCTGTACAGAATGTGGTCGATGTACTTCTTCTTGTCCGGCAAATATGACTGGAAAAGAACTGTCTCCGAGAGCCATCATGATGAAAACCAGAGATCGTTTAGAAGAGGTTGGAAAAAATATTGATGAAAACGGTGGGAAATTTAAAGATGACGGAAAACAATTATTGAACGATTATATCACTCCAGAAGAATTATGGGCTTGTACAAGTTGTAATGCTTGTGTAGAAGAGTGCCCGATTGATATAGATCCATTATCTATTATCATGGATATGAGAAGATATTTAGTGATGGAACAATCAGCTGCACCACAAGAACTAAATATGATGATGACTAATATTGAGAATAATGGTGCTCCATGGCAATATAATCAACAAGATAGACTAAATTGGAAAGACGAATAGTTTTGATCGTATCTAATGAAATTATTTAGAAAAAGCAGAAGTAAATTAATCAAAAATGAAGGTGTTTTTAAATACCTTATTTATGCTTTTGGAGAAATATTATTGGTTGTTTTAGGTATTTTAATCGCTGTTTATCTTAATAACTGGAATGAAGAGAGAAAAGAAGCAAAAGAATTAGAGAATATTCTTTCTATCATAAAAGATGATTTAGAAAACGATATTAAGGAAGCTAAGGAAGTAATTCAGTTCGAAGAAGGCAAGAATAACCTATATCAACGTTTTTTTGATGAAGACTTAATAGCAAAAGATTATAAAGAGAATATAAGATACAGACGCTTAATATTTGGATTTAAAGAAATATCATTTAACAAAAGAGGTTTTGAATTACTGAATAATTACAAAAACAGTCTTGAAATTTCTAATGACGTTTTAATTACTCTAATTTTAGAATTATATTCTGATAGAATAGAAGAAGTCCATGCAGATGACGCGTTAAGAAATTTAGACTTTGAAATAAACTACAAATATTGGAAAAACCAAGATTGGTGGAGTAACTATATTCGAGAAGAAATTGATGATAAGTTTATAGACTGTCTCTTATACACATCTCCGAGCCCACGAGACCGTACTAGATCT
>CAJXRR010000084.1 GCA_913060575.1 uncultured Flavobacterium sp. | reverse complement strand
TTTTTAAATGAATTGAATTATAATTTGTTAAAAATTTGTTAGTCAAAAAAATATTTCTAATCTTTGAGTTTCTATTAATCAGCAAATTATACACTTATAGCATAAAATTACTTTTAAATTATTTAAAAAATAATAAACGAAAAGCCCCTAAACGCTTTTCTAAAAGTAATGATATGATGTACAAAAATGCTATTCCAGACAGTACTTTAGTGAGCAATTATATTCAAGGATGCGAAGCAAGCCTTGGTAAGCTTATAGAAAAACACAAACAACGCCTTTACAGTTTTATTTACAGCAAAGTTCAAGATAGAGATATCACAGAAGATATATTTCAGGATACTTTTATTAAAGTTATAAGAACTTTAAAAAAAGGAAGTTATAATGAAGAAGGTAAGTTTTTGCCTTGGGTAATGCGTATTTCTCATAACCTTGTTATCGATCATTTCAGAAAATCAAACAGAATGCCTTCTTTTAAGAATACGGATGAGTTTGATATCTTTTCAGTAATTAGTGATGGAAACTTAAATGCTGAAAAACAATTAATCAAAGAACAGATATTATCTGATGTAAGAGATCTTGTTCAAGAACTTCCAGAAGAGCAAAAAGAAGTGCTTGTGATGAGAATGTATAAAGACATGAGCTTTAAAGAAATTAGTGAAAACACTGGTGTTAGCATTAATACAGCACTAGGGAGAATGCGTTATGCACTTATTAACTTGAGAAAGATTATAGAAAAAAATAAAATTATTTTAGTGAATTAACAATAAATGTAAAATTGCTTCGTTAATTTATTGAAAGACAATAATTAAAATAACGTATGAAGCAACTTTACTCTAAAAAGTCTTCTGAATTTCAGGAGCAACCTAAACAAGAAACAGTTCAATTTTTGATTAATTTTTCCAAATCGCTATCAGTTGTAAAAACCAAATCAAATATACTCATTGAATTGAATTTGAATTAAGAGTGGAAAAAGTCTTGACACGAGTCGAGGCTTTTTTTATTACACTTATTTCTTCTTAAAATAATCATCTAAAACAGCTTTTCTTCCTATTTTACTAGTGATAATATCTTGGTCTAAATCCCAGCCTCTAGCAGGAGAATATTCCCTTCCGTACCAAATAATTTGCAAGTGTAAATCGTTCCATAATTCTTTCGGAAACAATCTTTTAGCATCTTTTTCTGTCTGAGTAACATTTTTACCGTTGGTTAAATTCCAACGATACATTAAACGATGAATATGAGTGTCTACAGGGAAAGCAGGTACTCCAAATGCCTGACTCATTACAACACTTGCTGTTTTATGACCTACTGCGGGTAATTCTTCCAATCCTTCAAAGGATTGTGGAACTTCTCCATTGTATTTTTCAATTATAATTTTTGATAAACCGTAAATCCCTTTTGATTTCATTGGAGATAAACCACAAGGGCGAATGATTTCTTTAATTTCCTCAACCGACATTTTTACCATATCAAACGGATTATCTGCTTTAGCAAACAAAATAGGAGTGATTTTATTTACACGAACATCTGTACATTGTGCAGATAGCAAAACGGCAATTAATAAGGTATAGGGATCTTTATGATCTAGCGGAATTGGAATTTCTGGATATAATTTTTGAAGTGTGTCAATTACAAATTGAACCTTTTCATTTTTGGTCATATTTAATGAGTTACAAAGTTGTTCTGTCACAAAGTTACAAAGTAGGTTTTAGAATCCTTTGACACTTTGTATCTTTGTTACTTAAAAAAAATTAAAAGGATGAATACACTAAAAGTAGGAGATAAGGCACCAAATTTTGAAGCTAAAGATAATCAAGGAACTGTCAGAAAATTAAGTGACTATTCTGGAAAGAAATTGGTTGTTTTCTTTTATCCAAAGGCAAGTACTCCAGGCTGTACAGCTGAAGCATGTAACTTAAGAGATAACTATCATACGTTTCAAGCACAAGGATATGAAATTTTAGGAGTGAGTGCAGATTCAGAAAAGAGACAACAAAACTTTGTTGCTAAATACGAATTACCTTTTCCTTTATTAGCTGACGAAGATCATGCTGTGATTAATGGATTTGGAGTTTGGGGACCTAAAAAGTTTATGGGTAAAGAATATGATGGAATTCACAGAACTACTTTTGTGGTAGATGGAAATGGAGTTATTGAAGAAGTGATTTCTAAAGTAAAAACAAAAGATCACGCTGCTCAGATTTTATAATCTAAAATATATTAACTTAAAAAACCGAACTTGTAAGTTCGGTTTTTTATTTTCTAATTATTATTCAGGAAACAAACTTTTGTCCAATCCCGGAACAATACGTAATGCATTTTTATAGTAGACTTTCTTCAATACAACATCTGGCAAATCGAGACCATACATAGGCCAGAAGGCATGGTATTTTTTATGATAAGGAAAATATTCATCAGCGCTTTCTAAGACTCTAAAATAGGTCGGAAATTCTTCTGGTTTCCAACTATCCTTTCCGAATAAGATTCTATCCTGATATTTGATAAAAAATTGTTTTGCAAACCTTGGTTGACGACCCAGTTCAGCTATAATAGCACCAATACCAACATGCATATTTGGTAGTTCATCTAAC
Source organism: uncultured Flavobacterium sp. (assembly GCA_913060575.1). Taxonomy (GTDB): domain Bacteria; phylum Bacteroidota; class Bacteroidia; order Flavobacteriales; family Flavobacteriaceae; genus Polaribacter. The sequence goes on along the minus strand of CAJXRR010000084.1, from coordinate 8,731 downwards.
AATTCTCCCAGCTTTCCTAAATCATTTGCAAGCCAACTCATATGAGCACTAACAAAGTTTGTGTTAGGATGTTTTTTAAACATATTATGTTGCTCTTGCATAATGGTTTCCCAAGGAGCAGGATTGTTTGCTCCACGTTTTCTTCTCGGACGTGTTTTTAATTCTAACCAACGTTCATTGTCAGCATTAAAATCATCCCAAAAAGGTTTTGGATCAGCTGAATGAATTAAGACTGGAATTCCTAATTCGCCACACTTTGCCCAAATAGGATCTAATCTTGGATCATCTACTTTTACTCTATTTCCATTAACATCTTTATAGCGTAAACCTAAACTTTTGTATATTTTTAATCCTCTTGCACCGTTTTTCACATCTTGCTCAAGTTGTTTTACCGCCTCGCTAACCCATCCTTTTTTCCCAACATTCTCACTGAAGTTGATATTGGCAAAAACTACAAAACGATTTGGGTAATGATCAGCGATATTCTTTACTGACTTTAGTAAATCACTTCCAGAACGACCACTAAGATTGACCATAATTCCCATATTCAAGGTATCCATTGCGGTAATTACAGGAGCTAAATCTTGTGTAGGCATTCTATATTGATGCCCATGAATATCAATAAAAGGAAATTTTGCTTTTTTAATAATTTTTCCAGGGACTACAAGCGTTGATTTTGGATTGTATTCTTCAAACGTTAAATCTTGAGCCGATAAGTTATCAGCAAAAAAAATAGAAGAGAATAGAAGTAGTGAAAAAAAAATGGAAGAATGTTTCATAAAGATGATTGTTTTTTTAAAGATAATTATATCTTTTATTTAAAGAGATTTTTTAGCGGAGTTTTAACAAGAATAAGAATCTCTTACCTTTCTAAAACTTAATTCCAACTCTAAAGTTCAAGATCCTACCTGACAAGAAATTTGGAACTCCAAATTGATTTTTAGTGGCTGCATCTCTTACCCAAGTATTGGTAATTGAATTTTGAATACCAAACATATTAAACAATTCTAAACCAGCTGTTAACTCTTTAAATTGACTTAGCCAACCTGTTGAATATCTCTTTTTAGCATCTGTAAATACATATATAACTCCCAAATCTGCTCTACGGTAATCCCGTAATCTATTTTGAAAATTATAAGGATCTGAATACGCAGGTGCTCCACCAGGAACTCCAGAATTATACACTAGGTTTAAATACGCTTTTAAATCAGGTAAATTTGGAACGTAATCTTGGAACAAAATCCCCAATTTAAATCGTTGATCCGTTGGTCTTGCTATATAACCACGACCATCAATATTTTCTTCTGTTTTTAAGATTCCCAAACTAATCCAGCTTTCGTTTCCAGGAACAAATTCACCGTTTAAACGAACATCTAGACCTGTAGCATACGCTTTGGCATTATTATTTGCTTGATAACGAATACGAACATTGTCTACGCTATATGGATTTACATTAGTTAGGTTTTTGTAATAAACCTCTGTAGTAAGTTTAAAAGGTCTATCCCACATGGTAAAGCTATAATCGCTTCCTAAAACGATATGCGCTGATCTTTGTGCTTTTACATTTGGAACAATTGTTCCGTCAAAGCCTCTTAATTCTTTATAAAATGGCGGCTGTGAATAAATTCCACCAGACACTCTAAATAACATGTCTTTTTCCCAATCTGGTTTGATTGCAAATTGAGCTCTAGGACTAAATATAAATTGATTTACAACAGCATTATTATTTGCTTTAACCGACCATGATTGACCACGAATTCCAAAGTTCCACCAAATTTTATGTTCTCCGATAAAACCTTTTTTACTGTATTGAACAAATCCAGAAATACGATTAATAGTCAAACTATTTTCTGCCCTAATATTTTGAAAAGGTAAAATGGGTCCAGTATACGGATTGTAGGGTTGATCATTGATAATTCCTAAGCCTAAAGGACGAATAGAAAAACCAACAGAATCAATAACTTCCCATTCTCTAATACGATCTCTAATGTCTTCTGTTTGATATTTGATTCCAAAATCAACTTGAGAATCTTCTTTATTGTAAAAACCTCTTACTTGAATATTGGTAATTAATGCATCTAAATCATTTCTTGAATGATTTAATTGAGAACCAATTCCTTCAGAAAAAGTAACATCACCAAAGGTTTGAGAACCAATATTTGAATCAACTTCTCCTAAATTGTAAGAAGCTGCAATATCAAAATACTCTTCTTCTTGAGTATTAAATGAGGAAACAGTCGCGGTTAGCTTTAAATCGTCATTTACTTGATAATTTGTACTGAAAGCAGCAAAAGCAGTTAAGTATTTATCCTGTTCTTGTCCGTCGTAAAAAACGATTAACTCAAGAGGATCGCTTACAGTACCAAAACGTGTTCTTCTTGTTACGGGTTGATAATCGTAATTATTTATAGAGAAATTACCTAAGAAATTTAAAGTTAGTTTTTCACTTTGCTTGTAAGATATAAACCCTTGTAAATCTGTAAAACGAGGTCTAAAGTTGGTTTCTATTTGTTTAGAATTTACAAATAAACTATTGTCTCTATATCGAGCCCCAACAATTGCGCTTAATTTTTTTTCTAAAAAAACATCTTCATATGTAATGCTTCCACCCAATAAACTTGCATCTATTGTTGCTGCAAATTCTGTTGGTTTTCTGTAGGTAATATCTAAAACAGAAGAAAGACGGTCTCCATATTTCGCTTGAAATCCTCCTGCAGAAAAATTTATATTCTGAACCATGTTTGAATTTACAAAGCTTAAACCTTCTTGCTGTCCAGAACGAATTAAAAAAGGTCGATATACCTCAATACCGTTTACATAAACCAAGTTTTCATCAAAGTTTCCACCACGAACGTTATATTGTGTACTTAACTCATTATTATTACTAACACCAGGCAATGTCATTAAAAGGGTTTCAACTCCAGCATTTGCTCCAGGAATACGTTTTACTTTTTCTGCCTTTATTGTTGTAATTCCTTGAGCGTTTTTGCTATCATTTTTGATGACCACTTCATCTAGAATTTCATTTTCTGCTCGTAAAATAGGGGAGTAACGAATTACCGATCTCTTTTTAGCTAAGAATTCTTTTGAAAGTGTTTTATATCCTACATAACTAAATTCTAGAGTAACACTAACATCTACAGGAATTCTTATTTCATAATACCCTCGTTTATCAGTAGTAGTTCCAGTTTTACCGAATTTTACAGTAACATCTTCTATGAATTGATTTTGAGAATTCTTTACAAATCCTTTTACTATGGTTGTTTTTTGTGCCCAAACTAAGACAGGAAACAAAAATAAAATGAGTAGAAATTTTTTCACGTAGTGTTTGTCCTTATTTTCTATAAAACGTAGAATTATAGGTATTCGTATTTCCTACGTTGTCAGAGACTACAAGTTTAAAGATATGTTTGCTTCCAACCAATTTTTTATCACTAAAATCATAAGATAATTTTTTCTTTTTCAAATCGTATTCCATTAAGACCCATTCATCATCAATAAATGCCTCATATGATTTAATCCCAGATTGTGAATCTGAAATTTTAATTGTTAGGTATTTATGACTAGTTAACCAATCTCCTTTATTGAAATTGGGATTGTAGATTTTAGGTTTTTGCTTATCAATCAATAAGGTGTATTTTCCTAAAGTTTTTGTAGTTGTGAAGACTTTATCAGCTCTTTTCCTAGTATTTTGATAATTTGCATATCTTTTATTGTTGATGTTTGCAATGTATATTTTATCTAAATCAGCTTTTTTATACAAAGTGCTATCAAAAGTAATGGTGTAACTTTTATCGAGTGGAATATTGGGTTGATGAATTTTTGCTATTTTTTCGTTTACAGAAAAATCTAAATATACATCTTCATAGAATGTGTTTTTAGGGAAAGCTATGGTTACTCCATTTTGAGTAAATTTATGAAACTCACTTTTTGTGATTTTATAATTTGTAGTGTCTTGTTGCTGTTTAAACATCGGCTCACTTTTTTTACCAACAACAGGAATTTTGATAGTAGAAGTATTTCCCTTAAAGTCTTTGGCAATAATTTCAATTTGATAATTTAAACCAGCTCTTATATCGATAATCCCTTCATTAACCAAATCTTCATAGATGCTTAGTTTATTGGCTTTTTCTTTAAAAGTTTTTTGAACTCTACTTTTGTATTTCGCGAAATGGGGATAATCGATTAATAGATTTAGGTATTTACTTTCAGCAAAAGAAAACGTTTCTAGGTCATGGTAATAATGTCTTTTTCCATTCACAAGCATTTCTATACTATACACACCATTTTTATTTAATTCCTTCCCTAATCTGTCATATACATTTATTCCGAAACCAATTTTTCCAAAAGCACTTATTCTATTAGTGATGTAAGTATTTAATGTATCTTTTTTAAGTGCTAAAATTTGCTTTTTTGTTGTTCTATTAATTCGTGAACTAGATTCTATTGGATATGCCATCAATTTATTAATTCGTGGGGCAATAGAATCTTGAACCACTAATCCAAATAACATGGGATTGATAATATGTTCTGTTTTAGTGTCTCTTATTTCATAATGTAAATGAGGAGCTACAAAACCTCCTGTACTACCAGAAAAACCAATAATTTGCCCTTTTTTTACAATGATTTCATTTTCTTTTGGATAAATATTACCTGTTTCATAATTTTCTTTAGTGTATTGAATATTTTTCACATACTCTTGAATTCCTTCCCCAAATTTGCTCAAATGTGCATAAACAGAAGTATAACCGTTAGGATGTCTGATGTAAATTACCTTGCCATAACCCCAAAGAGCTACTTTAATTCTAGAAACATAACCGTCAGCTGTGGCATAAACTTTTAATCCATTTCTGCGTTTCGTTTTAATGTCCATTCCAGCATGAAAATGATTACTTCTTAGCTCACCAAATGTACCAGCCAAAGATATTGGTATATCTAAAGGGCTTCTAAAATAGTCGGTTGGATAGTTTTTTTGACTAAAAACAGCTAAGCCAAAAAGAAAAAATAAGAGGAAAATATAATTTTTCAATTCAAGTAATTTTATACTAAATTAAGAAAACTATTGCATCAAAATGTTAAGAACTAACATAAAATTTTGTTCATTATTTATTATAAGCATAAATAGTTGTTAGTTATAAAACAGAATGCTAACTTTGTAAATATAGTTTTATAATTAAAAGCTTAATGAGTAATACTATTGAAGCAGTTCATTTATTGGAAGATAAGTTAAAAGACTTACTATCTAATTATGATTTCTTAATTAAAGAAAATCAAATTCTACTTCAAAATACATCAAAATTACAGCATCAGCTTTTAGAAAAAGAGCAATTATTAGAACAGAAAGAAAAAGAATTCAATCTGTTAAAGATTGCTAAAACTATAGAAGGCAGTGAAAACAGTACAAGAGATACAAAACTCAAAATAAATGCTTTAATTCGAGAAATCGATAAATGTATCGTTCAATTGAATGAGTAATTAAGTTCATTATTATCGTGGGAAAATTAAAGATTAATTTAGTAATTGCAGGAAGAACATATCCTTTAAGTGTTAATAACACTAAAGAAGAAGAGGGTATGCGTAAAGCTGCAGCGAATATTAATCAGCTTATTAGCATGTATGAAAAAAATTATGCAGTAAGCGACAAACAAGATGTTTTAGCAATGTGTGCATTACAATTTGCATCAAAACTAGAAATTTCTACCTTAGATAAAGATGAAAGTAATACAGAAGCGTTAAATAAGATAAATGAACTTACCAAGTTGGTAAGTACTCATTTGGAATAAGTTCTTTAAAATATAATAATACACTGCCTACACTAGTTATTTGTTTGATAAACTCAACACTAATCTATTATGAAGGATGAGTCTTAGTTGCCAAAGCAAGCCTTAGAGACTGAATTTTTATGCTGAACATGCTTCAGTATATTTCAGTATCAAGAGGATCCTTGATCAGCTAGTTAGTCCTAAACTTGTCATAATGGAGTTTATATAAACCCTACTAGTGTAGGCTTTTTTTATACAATCAAACCAAAATTATGAATGAAATAATCATTCCTGTTATAGCAGGATTCGTAGGCTTAATAGTAGGTTTATTAATTGCTAGATTTTCTGAGAAATCAAAAGCTAGTAAGATTTTAAACGCTACAAAAAAAGAAGCAAATGCCTTATTAAAAGAGGCTAAATTAGATGCTGAAGCTTTAAAGAAAGATAAAATATTACAAGCTAAAGAGAAGTTTATTGAATTAAAATCTGAACATGAAAAAGTAATATTAAGTAGAGAAAAGAAAATCTCTGATGTAGAAAAAAGAGCAAGAGATAAAGAATCTCAAGTTCAATCTGAAGTTGATAAGACCAAAAGATTAAACCAATCTTTAGAACAAAAAGAAAAAGATTTTAATTACAAATTAGAATTCTTAGAGAAAAAAGAAGACGAAGTTGAAAAGCTACATAAAAGACATGTTGATCTGTTAGAACAAATTTCAGGTTATTCAGCTGAAGAAGCTAAAAAAGAATTGGTTACAACTTTAAAAGATGAAGCGAAGTCAGATGCGATGAGTTTCATTCAAGACACCTTAGAAGAAGCAAAATTAACAGCAGAACAAGAAGCTAGAAAAGTTGTATTAAATACCATACAAAGAGTAGGAGTAGAGCAAGCTGTTGAAAATTGTGTATCAGTATTTAACTTAGAATCTGATGATGTAAAAGGTAGAATTATTGGTAGAGAAGGAAGAAATATTAGAGCCTTAGAAGCTGCTACAGGTGTAGAGATTATAGTTGATGATACTCCAGAAGCAATTATTCTTTCTTGTTTTGATCCTGTAAGAAGAGAAATTGCCAGACTATCGATGCATAAATTGGTTACTGATGGTAGAATTCACCCAGCTAGAATTGAAGAGATTGTTGCTAAGACCGAAAAACAAATTACACAAGAAATTATAGAAGTTGGAAAACGTACTGTAATTGATTTAGGAATACATGGATTACATCCTGAATTGATAAAAACTGTAGGTAGAATGAAATACAGATCTTCTTATGGTCAGAACTTATTACAACACTCTAGAGAAGTTGCCAACCTTTGTGGTATTATGGCATCAGAACTAGGTTTAAACCCAAAACTTGCTAAAAGAGCAGGATTATTACATGATATTGGTAAAGTTCCAGATACAGAAAGTGAATTACCTCACGCATTATTAGGTATGCAATGGGCTGAAAAATATGGTGAAAAACCAGATGTTTGTAATGCAATTGGTGCTCACCATGATGAAATTGAAATGAAAACACTATTTGCTCCAATTGTTCAAGTATGTGATGCAATATCAGGTGCTAGGCCAGGAGCAAGAAGACAAGTTTTAGATTCTTACATCCAAAGATTAAAAGATTTAGAAGAAATAGCTTTTGGTTTTTCAGGTGTTCAAAAAGCATATGCTATACAAGCTGGAAGAGAATTACGTGTCATGGTAGAAAGTGGTAAAGTAAATGATACCAAAGCGGCTGAATTATCTTTTAGTATCAGTCAAAAAATACAAAATGACATGACCTATCCTGGTCAAGTTAAGGTTACTGTAATCAGAGAAACGAGAGCTGTAAACGTAGCTAAATAATAAAATTATATAAAAATCAAATTCCCGTTTTGTCATTGAGCATAGTCTAAATGAAAGCGGGATTTTTTTTGTAAACTATTTAACTTCTTCTAGGATGGTATTTTTCAACTACTGATTTTAAGAAACTATTATCTAAGTGAACATATACCTCAGTTGTAGTAATACTTTCATGTCCTAACATTTGTTGAATGGCTCTTAAATCTGCACCATTTTTTAATAGATGTGTTGCAAAGGAGTGTCTTAATGTATGAGGACTAATCTTTTTATTTAGATTTATTTGTATAGCCAAATCTTTCAAAATCATAAAAATCATCTGTCTGCTCAAGCCTTTTCCTCTTCTGTTTAGAAATAAAGTATCTTCAAACTTCTTTTCAATTTTTAAGTGAGAGCGAATGTCTTTATTATAAGAAAGTATATATTTTTGAGCTCTATAATGTATCGGAACAAAACGTTCTTTGTTCCCTTTTCCAACAACTCTAATAAAACCTTCATCAAAAAATAGATCTGAAATTCTAAGTGTAATTACTTCGCTCACCCTAAGACCACAACTGTACATGGTTTCTAAAATTGTTCTATTTCTTTCCCCTTGAGTTTTACTTAAGTCTATAGCACTAATTAACTCATTAATTTCATCTTCCGATAAAGTATCTGGTAGTTTCCTGCCAATTTTAGGAGCTTCAATTAAATCTGTAGGATTACTTTCTCTATAATTTTCAAAAATTAAATAATCAAAAAAGCTTCGTAAACCAGAAATAATTCTAGCCTGACTTCTTGGGTTTACTTTTTTCGCAATTTCATAAATAAACTGTTGTATTAAATCGTCTTTAATTTTAATTGGGGATATAGAAATCTCATTAGTATCTAAAAATAAAGTCAATTTTTTTATATCCCTCTCGTAACTTTCTAATGTGTTTTGAGAAAGTCCTCTTTCTATCTTGAGATATAGCTGATAATCTAATATTGCTTGTTTCCATTTCACTTTTTGAAGATACTTAAAAAGTTAAATTATCTACTAAAAAATAGTTAAATTATTATCAATTCTTAACATAAATTGAATTACTAATATTTTTTTACTAAATTTAATACCTGTCTCTTATACACATCTCCGAGCCCACGAGACCGTACTAGATC
>CAJXRR010000083.1 GCA_913060575.1 uncultured Flavobacterium sp. | reverse complement strand
GGATACAGGTGTAAAGGCAGTAATGTCATAGCCGAGTATTACTAATAACCCATAGACTTATGTACGCTGTCCCACCTTCGGGTGGGACGACACTCTTTTTTCTATACAAAATTCGATACAATATTACTTTTACTCGTATGTTAACTTTTAGAGTTTAAGCAACTCAAACAGCTTAGGGTGGTTATAGCATTGGGGCTCACCTCTTCCCATTCCGAACAGAGAAGTTAAGCCCAATAGCGCCGATGGTACTGCATTTATGTGGGAGAGTAGGTCGCTGCCTTTCTTTAATCTTGAGCTAATTCAAGGTTTTATAAGCCTCATATCGTACGATATGAGGCTTTTTTTATGCTATATTTATCCTTAATGAAATACAAACACTCATATTTAGTATCTATTCAATACTTAGGTTTTCGTTTTCATGGTTGGCAAAAGCAAAAAAACGTGATGTCTTTGCATGAAATGATTGATAAAACATTAGGTTTTGTATTGAGTGATATTGATTTTAAAACATTGGGTTCTGGTAGAACAGATTCTAAAGTATCAGCAAATAAGTATTGCTTTCAATTATTTCTTCATGAATTGATTGACAATGTTGATTTTATAGATGCTTTCAATTCTAATGCTCCATCTGATTTAAAAATTTTGAGTTTAGAGTTAGTTTCTGATGATTCTTTTAATATTATTCAATCAACAAAGGTGAAAGAATATCATTATTATTTTTCTTACGGAACGAAGAATCATCCTTTTGCAGCTTCTTTATTGGTAGGTTTTGAAGACGATCTTGATATTGAATTGATGAAGCAAGGTGCTCTATTATTTGAAGGAACTCATCATTTTCAGAAGTATTGTACAGAGCCAACTAAAGAAACCAACTTTAAACGTAAAATATTATCTTGTATTATTGATGAGAATACAATTCTTACGGCAAACTTTTTTCCAAAGAAAAGTTATGTATTAAAAGTAAAAGGAAAAGGTTTTCTTAGGTATCAAATTAGATTGATGATGGGAGTACTTGTTGAACTAGGTAAACATCATATTACGCTCTCATATATTCAAGAATCTCTAAGAGAAACAAATGACGCTAAACCTTTAAGAACAATCGCTCCAGGTTCTGGTTTGCAATTGTATGATGTGATTTTCGAATGATGAATTGTAACTAGCGTGAGGGATAGTAGTAAATTACCGTGCCGACGTCAGAAAGGCATGTAATACGAATAGCCCGACCCTTGGGGCACGCCATAAAAAAAAGTCCACCTTAAAAAGATGGACTTTCTTATTTTATAAGCTTGCAATTATCCTTTGATAATACTTCTTGAAATTACTATTTTTTGAATTTCTGAAGTTCCTTCATATATCTGAGTAATTTTAGCATCACGCATTAAACGTTCTACGTGGTATTCTTTTACGAAACCATTTCCTCCATGAATTTGAACTGCTTCAACCGTATGTTCCATAGCGACTTTAGAGGCATATAATTTTGCCATGGCACTAGATACATCATAATTATTTCCTTGATCTTTATCCCAAGCAGATTTCATCACTAAATGACGAGCTGCAGCGATATCGGTATACATATCTGCTAACTTAAAAGCAATGGCTTGATGATTACAGATTTCTGTACCAAAAGCTTTACGTTCTTTAGAGTATTTTAAAGCTAATTCGTACGCTCCAGCTGCAATTCCTAATGCTTGCGCAGCGATTCCGATTCTTCCACCAGAAAGCGTTTTCATAGCAAATGTAAACCCAAATCCGTCTTCACCAATTCTATTTTCTTTTGGAACTTTTACGTCATTAAACTGTAAAGTATGTGTATCACTTCCTCTAATTCCTAATTTATCTTCTTTTGGTCCTACATCAAAACCTGGCATTCCTTTTTCTACAATAAAAGCATTGATACCTTTATGTCCTTTTTCACGATCAGTCTGAGCAATGACTAAATACACATCAGAGCGTCCACCACTAGTAATCCAGTTTTTAGTTCCGTTAATCACATAATGATCTCCCATATCAATGGCAGTTGTTTTTTGTGAAGTTGCATCACTACCTGCTTCAGGCTCACTTAGACAAAATGCACCAACAGATTGTCCGGTAGCAAGTTTTGTTAAATATTTTTGTTTTTGTTCTTCTGACCCATATTTTTCTAAACCATAACAAACTAAAGAGTTGTTCACAGAAACGATCACAGAAGCAGAAGCATCTATTTTAGATAATTCTTCCATAATTAGAACATAAGAAAAAGTATCCATTCCACTTCCTCCGTATTTTGGATCGACCATAATACCCAAGAATCCTAATTCCCCCATCTTTCTAACTAACTCATCAGGAAATTCTTGTTTATTATCTCTTTCAATAACTCCAGGTAATAATTCAGTTTGAGCAAAATCGCGAGCTGCGTCTCTGATCATTAAATGCTCTTCGGTAAGATTAAAATCCATTTTTATTTGTATTGTTAAATTCGTAAAAAAAGTCCTCAAAGATACTTCATTAATGGCATATTTTCAATAGACATTTCATATTTTTACGGATATGAATAATAAATTTACATATGTAATCGGATTAATGTCGGGAACATCTTTAGATGGATTGGACATCGTGTATGTAAAGTTTACTAAAAATGACCTTTCTCAGTTTAAAATTTTATCAGCAGAGACTATTAATTATACTGAATCTTGGAAAAAGAGACTACAAAATGCAATTAATTTTAATGATGATGAGATTCAAATTCTGAATAAAGAGTACGGAGTCTTCTTAGGAGAAAAAACGAAAGAATTTATCCGTTTAAATGAAATTTCTGACCTTGATTTTATAGCATCACATGGTCATACTATATTTCATCAGCCAGCAAAAGGAATTACCTTACAAATTGGAGATGGACAAGAAATCTCAAATGCGATACATTCTAAAGTAGTATGTGATTTTAGAACGCAAGATGTTCTATTTGGAGGACAAGGAGCTCCTTTGGTCCCTATTGGTGATCAGTTGCTTTTTTCTGAAAATGATGCTTGTGTTAACCTAGGCGGTTTTGCCAACATTTCTTTTGAAAAAGAGAATCAAAGAATAGCTTTCGATATTTGCCCTGTGAATATTGTGCTAAATCATTATAGTCGGCTTTTAGGTTTTGATTATGATGATAAAGGGATGATTGCATCAAAAGGAGAAATTCATATAGAGTTACTCAATGAATTGAATCAACTAGATTTTTATAAATTGAATCCTCCAAAATCTTTGGGGCTAGAATGGGTGCAACAATTTATATTCCCTATACTAGACAAATATCACTTAGAAAAAGCTACAATTTTAAGAACTTTTACAGAGCATCTTGCACAACAAATTTCATTGGTTATTCGACCTTTTGATACTGTTTTATTTACTGGAGGGGGAGTTTATAATGATTTTTTGATCAGTCTAATAAACGAAAATGTAAAAACAGAAATCAGTATCCCAACAGATGAAATTATAAACTATAAAGAAGCCCTTATTTTTGCCCTATTAGGGCTTTTAAAACTGGAAGGAAAAGACAATTGTTTGTCTAGTGTAACGGGGGCAAAAAAAAATCATTCATCGGGTGTAATATTTAACCCAAAATATTCTGATTAGCGATTTATTTTTTTTAATTTGGTAAAGTTTTTAGCACTTCAAGCAAATCAAACTAAACAACTTTTAATGAAGGACTTACTTAAAAAGTATGAAGATAAACAACCCGAAATAGTTTTCAACTGGAAAGATCCAGAAACTGAAGCAGAAGGTTGGACTGTAATAAATTCTCTTCGAGGTGGAGCTGCCGGAGGTGGAACTAGAATGAGAAAAGGATTAGATATGAACGAAGTGCTTTCATTGGCAAAAACAATGGAAGTGAAGTTTACCGTATCTGGGCCAGCTATTGGAGGTGCGAAATCAGGAATCAATTTTGATCCAAATGATCCAAGAAAAAGAGGTGTTTTAGAGCGCTGGTATAAAGCAGTCACTCCATTATTAAAACATTACTACGGAACAGGAGGTGATTTAAATGTAGATGCTGATAAAGATGTGATTCCAATTACTGAAGATTGTGGTGTTTGGCATCCTCAAGAAGGAATCTTTAATGGTCATTTTAAACCAACAGAAGCAGATAAAATTAATAGAATTGGTCAATTGCGCCTGGGTGTGATTAAAATTATTGAAAATAAAAAATTCTCTCCAGATTTATCTAGAAAATATACGATTGCAGATATGCTAACAGGGTATGGTGTTGCCGAAGCGGTAAAACATTACTACAATATTTATGGTGGATCTATAGCGGGAAAGAAAGCTGTAGTTCAAGGATTTGGAAATGTTGGTTCTGCTGCTGCATATTATCTTACTCAATTAGGAGCCAAAGTAGTTGGAATTATAGATAGAGATGGTGGATTGATTAATGAAGAAGGTTTTTCAATGGATGAAATGACTAATTTATTTCTAGGGAAAGATGGAAATAAACTAGTAGCGGATAATATGATTCCTTTTGATGAAATCAATCAAAAAATATGGTCACTCACCGCGGAAATATTTGTTCCTGCTGCTGCATCAAGATTGGTTTCTAGAGATCAGGTAACTCAAATGATATCTTCAGGATTGGAAGTGATTTCTCCTGGTGCAAATGTTCCTTTTGCAGACAAAGAAATTTTCTTTGGACCTATCATGGAATACACAGATTCTCAGGTGAGTTTATTGCCAGATTTCATTTCTAATTGTGGAATTGCTAGAGTATTTGCCTATTTAATGGAGTCTAGAGTGAAATTACCAATGCAAGATGAAGCTATTTTTAATGATACTTCCGAAACAATTAGAAAAGCATTAACCAATACATTTGAAAATAATAATAGCAAAAAAGAAATCTGTAAAACAGCTTTTGAAATTGCATTGAAACAATTAATTTAATATAAATAATAGTATGGAGTCAATAATCATAGTCGTCTTTATTTTAGGTTATTTAGCAATAACCTTAGAGCATAATTTAAAACTAGATAAGTTAATTCCGGCTTTAGCTATGATGGCTATCTGTTGGGCAATTGTTGCTTTGGGTGTAGATTCATTCTCAAATTGGTTTGATTCTTCTGCGCATGCTTTAGTTGAAGGATTTGCTGATAAAACGCATGAGGTTAAAACACATTATGTAGAAGAAACTTTACTGCATCATTTAGGGAAAACTGCGGAAATTTTAGTATTCCTTTTAGGAGCGATGACCATTGTTGAAATTATTGATTATTTCAATGGATTCTCAACAATAAAAGGATATGTGAAGACTAATAGTAAGAAAAAAATCTTATGGATTTTTTCGATTTTAGCTTTTATTCTATCTGCGATTATTGATAATCTAACTGCGACGATTGTATTAATTTCTATCCTACAAAAAATTGTTAAAAACAGAGATGAAAGAATCTGGTTTGCTGGTTTAATTATTATTGCTGCCAATGCAGGTGGTGCATTTTCACCTATTGGAGATGTAACTACAACCATGCTTTGGATTGGAGATAAAGTAAGTACGGGAAAACTTTTCCTATACCTTTTTATTCCTTCTTTATTATGTATGGTAGTTCCATCATTTATAGCTTCATTTTTGAAACCTTTTCAAGGAACAATTGAAACTGATGATGCCGAAGATGCATCGGGAAAACAAGGTAAGCATAGCGCAATTATGTTATATCTTGGATTAGGAGCAATTGTATTTGTACCCGTATTTAAAACCATTACGCATTTACCTCCATATGTAGGGATGATGTTGTCTTTAGCAATTGTAGCAACTTTTGCGGAAATCTTTAGTAGAAGAAAATTCTCTTTAACAGATTTTAATACGATGGAAGAATCTAGAGAACATGCCTATCACAGTCCTGTTCATAGTTCTTTATCTAAAATTGAAATGCCAAGTATTTTATTTTTTTTAGGAATTTTAATGGCGGTAGCGGCACTAGAATCTTTAGGAATTTTATTCGGATTTGCAGATACATTAAAAGAAAGCATTCCGCTTTTAGGAACAGAATTACCAGGAACTAGCGTGTCTGATACAGTAGTTATGTTACTAGGAGTAGGTTCAGCAGTTATTGATAATGTGCCATTAGTAGCAGCGAGTTTAGGAATGTTTACAGAATCCCTAGACAATCCACTTTGGCACTTTATCGCATTTTCAGCAGGAACAGGTGGAAGTATGTTAATTATAGGTTCTGCTGCAGGGGTAGTAGCTATGGGGATGGAAAAAATTGATTTCTTTTGGTATTTAAAAAAGATTTCATGGTTAGCATTTATTGGCTTTTTAGTCGGCTCAGGAGCTTTCATGCTCATGCGTGAAATCATATAAAATTTAAAACCGAGAAGTTCTCGGTTTTTTTTGCAACAATTTAAACAATAAAAGGTCGTTACTAATAAGAGAACTTTAAAAGCATGTTAATGTTATCATACCTACAAGAAACCCCAGAAGTATTAGACACAGTGTCACAAGAAAAAACATTGTCAATTTATAAATTAATTGTTGATGGAGGCCTTGGAGGTCAAATTATCATAGCGCTACTATTTGTGCTACTAGCAGTTTCATTATATATCTATTTTGAGCGATTTTTCGCCATCAAAGCAGCATCAAAAGTTGATAAAAACTTTATGAATCAAATTAAAGATTATGTATCTAATGGAAAATTAGAGTCGGCTGACGCATTGTGTAAAAAAACAAATTCACCAACGGCGAGATTAATTGAAAAAGGAATTTCTAGAATCGGAAAACCTTTAGATGATATTAATAAAGCAATTGAGAATGCAGGAAAATTAGAAGTGTATCAATTAGAAAGAAATGTAAGTGTAATTGCAACAATTGCAGGAGCTGCTCCAATGATTGGTTTTTTAGGAACTGTAATTGGAATGATAGTTGCAATTCATGAAATAGCAAATGCAGGTGGACAAATAGATATTAAGTTGCTTTCAGATGGTTTGTATACAGCAATGACTACCACAGTAGCAGGTTTGATCGTTGGTATTATAGCATACATTACCTACAATCATATTGTAGTAAGAACGGATAAGATTATGTATCAAATGGAAGCCAAAACGGTTGAGTTCTTAGATTTACTAAACGAACCTGTATAATGAATTTAAGAGGAAGAAATAAAGTCAATCCAAATTTCAATATGTCATCAATGACAGATATTGTCTTTTTGTTGCTGATCTTTTTTATGCTAACATCAACCTTAGTAACCGTAAGCGCTATTGATGTTTTACTGCCAAAAGCAGGAGGTAAAACTGAAAATAATAATTCTGTAGCAGTTTCAATTACAGATAAATCTGAGTTTTATATTGATAAAACTTTTGTTTCTGACAAGGATTTAGAATTAGAAATTTTGAATAAAGTTGGTGCAGACAAGAAGAAAACAATTGTCATTAGAGGAGATCAAAATGTTCCTTACAAAAGTGTGATGAAAGTAATAGACATCGCTAATAAGAATAAATTGAAAATGATTTTAGCCGTCAAAGGAAAATAATGGCAGTTTTAGATACCGTACATAAAAAGAAATCAGCAACTATAACTTTCGTTATTTTGATGGCACTCTTATGGATGATTTTTAATTTCGGAATGCAATATCTAGATCCGCCTGCTGAGTATGGAATAGCAATTAATTTTGGAACTACAGATTATGGCAATGGAGAGAAAAAAATCACACCTGTAAAGAAAGCTCCTGTAGAAAAAGTGCAAGAAGAAAAGATAGAGGAAGTGGTAAAAGAGATTCCTAAAGAAACCATAAAAGAAGAAGTTCTTACGCAGACTGAGAAAGATGCACCGGTCATAGAAAAGCCAAAAAAAATAGAAAAAAAAGAAGTACCTAAAAAGGTTGAACCCAAAAAAGAAAAGCCAGTTCCTAAGCCCAAACCAAAACCTAAAAAACCATCAAAGAATACCTTAAAAGCTTTTGATAATCTATTAAAAGGTGATAAATCTGATGGAAAGCCAAAAGGTGAAGGTGATGATGACAAAGATGGTTTAAAAGGTGATGAAAATGGGGATCCAAATTCTTCTAAATACTATGGAAACACTGGTAAAGGCGGTGATAGTAATTATAACTTAGCTGGTAGAAATGCATTGAGCAAACCTATAGAACAACCCGATTGTCAAGAAGAAGGAACCGTTGTTGTAAGTATTGAAGTTGATAAAAACGGCCGAGTTATTAGAGCTGTTGCTGGTGTGAAAGGAACTACAAATTCTGCGAGTTGTTTATTAAAACCAGCAAGAGAAGCAGCATTAAGAACTACCTGGAACGCAGATCCAAATGCGCCATCAAAACAAAAAGGAACCATTATCTACAAGTTTTCATTAACCAAGTAAATGACCTACCAAGAAACCATTGATTGGATGTTTTCTCAATTACCGATGTATCAACGTCAAGGTAAAGAAGCTTTTAAAAAGGACTTAACAAATATTATTGTTTTTTGCGATGTTTTAGAGAATCCACAAAACACTTTTAAATCAATTCATGTTGGCGGAACCAATGGAAAAGGTTCTACTTCGCATATGATTTCAAGTATTTTACAAGAAGCAGGCTATAAAGTAGGTTTATACACTTCACCACATTTAAAGAATTTTACAGAACGAGTAAGAATCAATGGAGAGGAAATTGCTCAAGATTATGTGGCAGATTTTATCACAAAAAATAAGCAGTTTTTAGAAAAACAACAACTCTCTTTTTTTGAAATGACTGTCGGTTTAGCATTTGATTATTTTGCTTCCCAAAAAGTAGACATTGCGATTATTGAGGTAGGTTTGGGAGGGAGGCTAGATTCTACGAATATTATAAATCCAGAAGTTTCTGTAATCACCAATATAGGGTATGATCATATGCAATTTTTGGGTGAAACTTTGCCAGAAATTGCTTATGAAAAAGCAGGAATCATCAAAGAAAATACTCCAGTCATCATTGGAGAAAAGCAGGAAGAAGTGGTGCTAGTTTTTATGAATAAAGCAGCTGAAATGAATGCAAATATTTCCTTTGCTTCGGATAAAAAACACAATTTTCAAACGGATTTATTAGGGCTTTATCAGATGAATAACGGAAATACAGCCATTCATGCAGTTAAAGCTATACAGAATTTTTCAATTTCAGAAGGTGACATAAAACGAGGACTGAAAAGAGTTGTCGAAAACACTAACTTCAAAGGACGCTGGCAAGTTTTACAAGAAAATCCCACAGTGATTTGTGACACTGCACACAATAAAGAAGGCTTGACATATGTGATGAATCAATTAGCAAGTCAAACATTTGAAACACTTCATATAGTATTAGGCGTTGTCAATGATAAAAAGTTAGACGATGTTTTGTCTTTTTTTCCAAAAAATGCTAGCTATTATTTTTGCAAACCCAATATTCCAAGAGGTTTAGATGAGAAAGAACTTGCGTTGCAAGCTAAACAGTTTGACTTATATGGTGTTACTTATAATTCGGTAAACGAAGCCTATGCTGCTGCCTTGTTAAAAGCAACAAGAGAAGACATCGTTTTTGTTGGAGGAAGTACTTTTGTAGTAGCAGAAGTAGTGTAAATAAGCGTGTAATTCAATAATTAGTTCAACCCGTCCCTTTTTTGTAATTTCGAAACGAAATTTAATATATCAATAAGCATCAAGATCGCTTGTAATGGAAATAAAAAAACTAGCCCAAGAAGTATTTGAAATAGAGGCAAAAGAAATTGCAAATCTATCGAATAGATTAACGGAAGATTTTGAAAAAGCTATCAAAGCTATTTTAGAAAGCTCAGGAAAATTAATTGTTTCTGGAATGGGGAAATCTGGAATTATCGGAAAGAAAATTGCAGCTACTTTAGCAAGCACAGGAACACCAAGTTTTTTCTTACATCCTGGGGAAGCATATCATGGAGATTTAGGAATGATTGAAGAAAATGATGTGGTTTTACTAATTTCAAATTCGGGTGAAACCGATGAAGTTTTAAAGCTGATTCCTTTTTTAAAACATCAAAAGAACTGTACAATTTCTATGAGTGGAAATGATAATTCTACTTTAGCAAAAAACACAAACTATCATTTGAATATAGCTGTAGAAAAAGAAGCTTGCCCGTTGTTATTGGCGCCAACATCTTCAACCACAGCAACCTTAGTGATGGGTGATGCGATTGCGGTAACCTTAATGAAGTTAAGAAACTTTAAAGAAGAAAATTTCGCAAAATTTCATCCAGGAGGAAGTTTAGGAAGACGACTTTTAACGACTGTTGGTGATGTAATGAAGAAAGATAAATTGCCAATTACCAACTCCGATGCAACCATCAAAGAAGTGATTCAAAAAATTACAGAAGGTAAATTAGGTTTGGTGGTGATTTTAGATGAAAATCAGATCAAAGGCATTATTACAGATGGTGATATTCGAAGAACAATGGAGTCTAGAGAAAAAGAATTCTTCGGTTTAAATGCGAAAGATTTAATGAGCTCTCATCCAAAATCGATACAAGAAAATGATAAGTTAATATCGGCAAGTAATCTCATGAGCGAAAATAAAATCAATTCGCTATTGGTCGTAAATGAAACAAATGATTTTGTTGGTGTTGTTCAAATGTATGATTTAGGATTATAAGAGATGAAAAAAGTAATTGTAATTCCCGCTAGATTAGATTCCTCCAGATTGCCTAAAAAAGTATTATTAGATTTGAAGGGTAAAACGGTGATTCAAAGAGTTTACGAGCAATGTTTACAAGTAAAAAACATTGATGAAGTTTATATTGCTACTGATAGCAAAGAAATAAAAGAAGTTTGTGAAAGTTTTACAAGTAATATTATTATTACAAAAAGTACGCATCAATCCGGAACAGACAGAATAGGAGAAGCTGTTTCTCAGATAGAATGTGATGTAGTAATTAATGTCCAAGGAGATGAGCCGTTTATAGATCCAAAATTGATTGAAGAGCTGGCCAATTCTTTAGAGAATAAAGAAATTCCGATGGCAAGTGCTATGAGTAGAATAAAAGAGTATAAAGATTTACAAAACAGCAATATTGTTAAAGTAACTGTTGATACATCTAGTAATGCGCTTTATTTCTCAAGATCTTTAATTCCTTTTCCAAGAGATCATAAAGAACTATTGACTTCTAATGCGGCATTAGAAAAATTTAAGTTTTATAGACATATTGGTATTTATGGGTATCAAAAAAAATTCTTACTTCAGTATATTCAAATGGAGCAAAGTTACCTTGAAAAAGTTGAGAAATTAGAGCAATTGCGAGTATTAGAAAATGGATATACAATTAAAATGATTGAAACCAATTCTAGTCTTATAGGTATAGATACTCTTGAAGCTGTCTCTTATACACATCTCCGAGCCCACGAGACCGTACTAGATCTC
>CAJXRR010000082.1 GCA_913060575.1 uncultured Flavobacterium sp. | reverse complement strand
GATAACTTTCCAAAAAATATATTGTTTATTTGTAGTAAAATACCTGAGTTGAGAAAAATACAATCTCTTTTTTTAATTATTTTAGTTTTATCTTTTTCGCAGTGCGCAAAAAAAGGAAGACCTAGCGGTGGACCTAAGGATGAAGATGCTCCCTTATTTGTTACAGCAGAACCTCCTTATGAAAATGTTAATTTCAATAAAGATGAAATTGTTATTTATTTTAACGAATACATCAAGTTAAAAGATTTAAATAAGCAGCTTGTTATTTCGCCACCTTTAAATCCTGAAAATCCTTCACTAATCACACCCCAAGGAAGTGCCAGTAAATTTATTAATATTAAAATTCTGGATACTTTATTAGCCAACACGACTTATATTTTTGATTTCGGAAACAGTGTTGAAGACAATAATGAATCAAATAAATTAGAACGATTTAAATATGTGTTTTCAACAGGAAATTATATAGATTCTCTGTCACTAGCAGGAAATGTAAAAAACTCCTACAAATCTGAAAATATTAAAAACATAAAACTTTTGATGTACAGGCTAGATAGTTCTTATACTGATTCTGCTGTATACAAACGAAAGCCTGATTATGTAACAAGTACTTTAGATACCTCAAACTATCAATTTTCTAATTTAAGAAAGGGTAATTATTTGTTAATCGCATTAAACGATGTAAGAAGTGATTACATTTTTAATCCAGCTACAGACGAAATAGGTTTTTTAAAAGATACGGTTTCACTTCCAAGAGATAGCATTATTAATTCGACTCTCTCAATTTTCAAAGAAGAATTACCCTACAAATTTAGGCGGGCTAAAGAAGCTAGAAAAGGTCAAATTCTATTTGGTTATGAAGGAAAGCCCTCAGATTTAACAATAGAAACACTTTCTGAAGTTCCAGAAGGATTTAAGACCATTTCTTTTACTGAAAAAGGAAAAGACACCATAAATTTATGGCATTCACCTATAGAAAAAGATTCTTTAATTTTTAAAGTATCAAATAATACCATAGTGGATACTGTTACTGTGAAGTTACGGAAGAAAGAACTAGATTCTCTTTTAGTTACTCAACTAAGCAGAGGCGTTTTAGAATATACCGACACAATGTTTTTTAGCACCAACAACCCTATCATAAAAGTAGATACGACTAAAATTGATTTTAAAATTTCTGACAGTATTAAGGTTCCCTACACACCATTTATCTCTCAAAAAGAAAATAAAATTGGATTTCTTTTTAGTAAAAAATTGAAATCTAATTATAAATTGAATTTATATCCAAATGCTTTAACTGATATTTTTAACATAAGTCATGATACTATCAAAGCTGTTTTTAGAACTCGAAATTTAGAAGATTATGGAGATATCACTTTAGCTATTGAAAATCCAGGATCAAATCAAGTGATTATTGAACTAATCAACAAAGATGATGAAACTGAAACGAAACAAATCATCAATACTAGTAAAACGATATCTTTCAAATATTTAACTCCTAAAAAATATAGAATTAGAATTATATATGATGCTAATAAGAACGGAAAATGGGATACTGGAAATTATCTTATGAAACTACAGCCAGAAATAGTAGAGTATTTTCCAACTGTACAAGAAGTCAGGCCTAATTGGAGTCTAAATGAGATAATAACAATAAAGCAGTGATAATTAAGTTATTATTTTAGGCAATTTTATATATTTGCTTACAAACAACACCCCTACTTTGAAGAGAATTATTACATTTCTAACCTTAATTGTCTTAACTATTAGTTCAGTTAAATCGCAGCACTTCACCCATGATATTGGTTTTCATACGGGTACAGCTACCATTCAGACTGACTTTGGTGTTAGAGATAATTTTTTAAGTAGTTACGGAAATAGTGCAGTTTCTTTAAGTTTTACACACACCTTACATTTCTTTAATAAAGACCCTAGATGGAATGCTGACCATAAATTATGGAGTTATTTTGCTGTTAGGAGTGAATTAAATATTATTACTAATGGAAACTTTCAACATCACGGACAGTTTGTTCAAGGTAACAATGATTTAGCTGTTCAATTAAGAGCTATGACTGGAACTACTAATATTACCAGTATCGGTATTCAAGCTGAGTATTATATGAAATGTCTTAAAGATTTTATCTATCCATGGAGTGATATTAAATGGAATCCATATGTATTATTAGGCGTTCAATACTCAATGTTTAGTAATACTTTAAATTCTACATTAGGTGATTGGGAACAAGATATTTCTGTATTGCCAGCAAAATGGAGAACACCAGGAGCTTTGGATGTTGGAAAAGGAACCACATTTGCTGGAACTTTTGGTGGTGGAATTCGTTATAAATTGAACAAGAAAATGGATTTGAATGCTCAGTTAAACTGGCAATTTTTCCTTTCTGATTCCGTTGACGGATTAAAAGCTAATGTTATCGAAAATAAAGACAACGAATGGTTAATTAACTTTCAGGTAGGTGTTATTTATCACTTAAATTACGATAGATCTTTGTCAATTTTCAACTTCTAAAAAGTAACCTTTTCAGATTTCTTTTAATTATTTTACTTTTTTAAAGATTTAAAGCTTGATCTAAATCAGCTAATAAGTCATCAATATCCTCAATACCAACACTTAATCTAATTAAAGAATCTGTAATTCCTATTTTTAAGCGTTCTGATTCAGGAATTGAAGCATGCGTCATTGTAACAGGGTGGCTCACTAAACTCTCTACACCTCCTAAAGATTCTGCCAAGGTAAATACTTTTGTATTTTCTAAAAATTGAAATGCAGCGTCTGTACTTTCATCTTTTAAACTGAAAGAAACCATTCCTCCAAAATCTTTCATTTGCTTTTTTGCAATCTCATGATTGGGGTGATCTTCAAAACCTGGATAATAGACCTCTCCAACTTTATTATGATTTACTAAAAACTCAGCAACAGCTTTCCCGTTTTCGCAATGTCGTTGCATTCTTACGTGTAACGTTTTAATTCCTCTTAAAGCCAAGAAAGAATCCATTGGTCCTGAAATCGCTCCTGCTGCAAACTGAATAAAATGGAGTTCTTTGGCTAATTTTTCTTCTTTAACCATTAATGCTCCCATGACTAAATCTGAATGACCTCCTAAATATTTGGTAGCAGAATGCATTACAATATCTGCGCCTAAATCTAGAGGTTGTTGTAAATAAGGTGTTGCAAAAGTATTGTCAACTGCCACTAAAATATGAGAATTTTTAGCTTTGACAGCTTTGGTAATTTCTTCTATATCTGCAATTTTCATTAAAGGATTCGTAGGTGTTTCTAACCAGATTAATTTAGTTGCAGAAGAGATTGCATTAGCAAAATTTTCAACAGAATCCATATTTACGTATTGAAATTTCAATCCGTATTTTGCAAATATTTTAGTAAACATTCTATAAGTACCTCCATATAAATCATCTCCTGTGATTACTTCATCTCCAGGGTTTAATAACCTTAAAACACAATCAATTGCTGATAGCCCTGAAGAAAAAGCAAAACCATGAGTCCCGTTTTCTAAAGAAGCAAAATTATCTTCTAAGGCAGTTCTCGTTGGATTTGCTGCTCTAGAATATACAAATCCTTTATGTGTTCCCGGACTAGATTGCGCATAGGTAGATGTTTGAAAAATTGGCGGCATTACTGAACCTGTAGTTTCCTCAGGTTTTTGTCCTCCGTGAATAGTTTTTGTATTGAATTTCATTTTCAATTAATTAAATAGTATTGAAAAATCACTTAGTAAGTAATCAAAATCAACTTACAAGCCTTTTGCTGTATATTTTTTAATTAGCTTCCCAACAGTTAATCCTTGAACTAAAATTGAAAAAACTACTATAATATAGGTGATGACTAGAAATAATTCTCGCTCCATAACTTGAGTAAGACTTAACGCTAATGCAATTGAAATTCCACCTCGTAAACCTCCCCAAGTCATAATCATATTTGTTTTAGGAACAAAATCTAGTTTCTTTTCATATAGTTTAATTGGCAACAATAAGGAAACATATCTAGCAATTAATAAAGCTGGAATTACAATTAATCCTGCAATAATATAGGTGCTATTAAAAGTTAGTACCAGCATTTCCATTCCTATCATTACAAACAATACTGTATTTAAAAGAATGTCTATCAACTCCCAAAACTTGTCTACATATTGCTCAGTAACTTCGCTCATAGATGAATTCCTAACAGTATCTGTTCCAACTATTAATCCTGCTGTTACCATCGCTAATGGTGCAGATAAATGGAAATATTGAGCTAGCATTGTTCCTCCCATAACGGCAGCAATTGTGATAATTACTTCAATATCATAATCATTAATACTTTTCATTAATTTATACGTTACCCAACCAATGAGAAGTCCTAATAAAATTCCTCCAACTACCTCCACTAAAAATAACTCAGAAACACTAATAAAAGAAATGTCTGAACCGCCTTTAGCGATTTGATAAATGGTCAGAAAAATAACAACGCCTACTCCATCATTAAACAAAGATTCTCCAACAATTTTTGTTTCTAACTTTTTTGGCGCTCCAACTTTCTTCATAATTCCCAATACCGCAATTGGATCGGTAGGTGAGATTAATGCTCCAAATAATAAACAGTAGATAAAATCAACATCCAATCCTAACAACTGAAGGATATAGTAAACAAAACCACCAGCTAAGAATGTAGAAACTAAGGTTCCTAAAGTTGCAAAAATGATAATTGGTTTCCGTTGAATTTTCAACTGTTGAAAGTTGGTATGTAAAGCTCCTGCAAATAATAAGAAACTTAACATGACATCTAATAAAACTGTTTCAAAATCGATGCTATTGATGAATTCTTTTTCGGTTTGCAACAGCGTATCATCAAAATAACTCAAGCCTAAAACTGCTAAAGTAAAAAGTATGGTCACCAACATTAACCCAATAGAACTTGGCAGTTTTATAAACCTTACGTTGATATAACCGAATAAAGCTGACAACACAATAAGTATGGTTGCTATTGAAAAATAATCCATTAAACTAGTTTTTTAAGTGACATAATAATTCCTAAATGTAAGGATTCGTGGAAATTATTAAAAGCAATTGCGGTTTCAATAGAATCAATAACAAAACCTGTACTTGTTGGATACTCTTTGTACTCAGTAAAAATTTCAGCATTATAATCTTCTTCTAAGGTATCTGGTAATCCAGCAAACAGCTCTAAAACCTCATCAAATTCTTCTTGAGTAAACTGCGTTGTTGGTTTGGTCCCTTTTTTATAAGCTTCAATTAATTCGTCAGAAACTAAACAATCTTTCCCAGACATTCTATAAATTAACAATTGTTGAGTCACCACTAAATGAGCAACATTCCATGCTATATTATTACTAAATCCTTCAGGAATTGTATGTAATTGTTCTAATGTTAATCCATCGATAAACTTTAAAACCAACTCTCTTTCTTTTCTTAAAATGTTGAATTGTGTCTTCATTTTTTTTGATGTAATTTTACCAAACAGTCTTATACTGATTTCATTATTGTAAACCTCTTGCGAACTTACTAAATTAAGTATAATTTTAGCCATTATTATTTTCTTAAAATCCTTTTCAAATGAAGAAAGTATATTTTTTACAAACTTGTGATACTTGTCGTAGAATCTTAAAAGAAGTCAATATAGAAGGTTTTGAAAGACAAGAAATCAAAGCCAATCCTGTAACCGTTTCTCAACTAGAAGAAATGTATTCTTTCTCTAATAGCTACGAAGCCTTATTTAATAAACGTGCTAAGAAATACAAAGCCATGGATTTAAAAGGGGAAGTTATTTCAGAGCAAGAGTACAGACAATTTATTTTAGATGAATATACTTTTTTAAAACGTCCTGTTTTTATTGTTGATGATGAAATATTTATCGGAAACAGTAAAAAAGAAATTGACCGACTGAAAGAAAGAATTCGTTAATTCTTTTTCAAATACGTTTTGACTCTTAACTCAGCATTTTCTTTAATATCTTGCCAAAACAAGTTGATATCTCCTGCGTGGTAATTCTTTAAAAAAGACATAAAAAATCGCAGCGGAAATTTTGGATTACTAGACCAAACTAATCCATCGGTTATCTCTATTTTGAGAGCTTTCTTGTACATCTTTTTATTAGTGTATAAAAACCCTTTATGCTGCTCTAAAGTTGTCATCTTGGTTGTATCCCAGGTAATAGGGTTTGTTGTAATGCTTCCGTCATACCAGTCTTTATCTTTTTTAGGATAATGTCCTTTTTTAAACGTATTCCATGAAACAAATCCTCCAATTTCATTTGGTTTTATCATGGCTTTGATGGTTTTAAATTGATTAGGTTTTACTCGGATTCCGGGGATATAAGCAGCAACTAATTTTTCTTGCAACGGCTTTGCATCAAAAAAATCTGCCAACAAACGTAAAGTATGAGTGGTTCCTTGGCTGTGCCCCACCATAATTATAGGTCTGCCTGAATTGTGTTTTTCTAAATAGATTTCAAAAGCTTTTTTAATATCTGAATACGCTAATTCTTGTGCTTCTTTTCCACCTTCATTCATCAATTTATAGGAACGAATATGTGCTTGACGATACAAAGGAACATATACTTTTCCTGACGTTGCAAAAGCAGAAGCCTGCATTAGAACAGCTTTATTTACTACTTTTTCATTTTGAGCTGTATCATCAATTGGAACATTCCAACGTGTGTCTTTTTTATCTAACACTAACGTAGGATATACATAAAAAACATCTGCTTGTAAAGTATCTATTTCTTTAGAAGCAAATTCTTGAAAATCTTTTGTGTAAGTTGATGGTAAAACTGCCCAAGATGAGCTAAGGTTATAATCGGGCATTGCCGGAATATTTTCAGATTGAAATCGTTGCGTTTGATATGTAGTTTTACAAGCTGTTAGAAAAACGATGAGTGAAATACATAAAATTTTGTATTTCATTTTATTCTGATTTGTAATCTTCGTACGATTTTTCTTCTACTAAATCTGACCCAGTAAACACATTGATTTCTTTTTTAACATCAGATCTGTCATCGTTTACATAATATACAGCGCGTGCTAAATCTATAAAGGTTTGACTAAAATCATTGGCTCTTTCACACTCTCTTATATCATCCTCTATTTTCCATAACTTTTTATTGACTTCTAATAAATCATTTTGAAGTTTTTTCAAATGTTCACTATCAATACAAGCCTGATAGATTTTTTTTACATCAGGAGTTAACGTATTGTATTCGTTTTTTATATTAACTAACTTTTTAGCATCCTTTATTTGGGAGAGTTTAATCTCTAAAATGGTATACTTGTCTAGGATTTCTCCGTTAGAAACTTCTATTTTCATAATTTTGCCCATGAAAATGGGTAATTGTTTATTGAGATGTTAGTAAAATTTTACCAAAATAGTATAACTAACAAACTCTAGGTTTACACAAACTTACGTTCCACAATTGTCATAAAACGTTCTTCTAATTCTTCTTTATCTGTCCAATCATAATCTGGCTTTACCATTTTATTGATGAACTTTTTTGCTTCTTTTTCAGTTTTAAAAGTATTTAATTGAGAAACTACACGATTAAAATCTTCCTGACTTCCGCCAAACAAGTTTTTTACAAAAGCGATTCTATCATTCAAACCTATCTGAATATCTCCTTGTAATTTATCATTCAATGATTTTTTTGGTGCATTTTCAAACAAATCTGCAACCACATCAACAGCAATAGTATCTTTCAATTCTTCTTCTAAGGTATGAAGATTTTCATCTACTTTTTCTTCTTCAGTAAGCTCTTGAACTAATTCTTCCGGCTCTGTAAATAATTCTTCTTGTTCTAACTCTGTGCTAAAATCAATCAAAGATTCTTCTGAAATTAATGCTATTTCTTCTTCTAGTTCTTCTTTAACCTCTTCAAGTTCTTCTTCAGCAACTTCCTCATTAAGAGTTTCTGTATTTGTATCTTCTAAATGATGTTTTACCACATCTTCTTCCGTTTCCAAATTCTCAGTAACTTCTTCAATAGGAGCATCAATCGCTTCTGAAACAATTTCTTCTTTTTCTTCTATCGCGAGTTTTTCAATGTTCTCTTTTACATTTTCTACCAAAGCAATTAACTCTTCTTTTGAGTGTTCTGGATTTGGTGTATTGTTTATGTATTCTTCAATATTAGCCAAGACAGCTAACTTCTCATACACTTCATATGCTTTTGATTTTAATGCAAAAACGTCCTCTTTATTTTTCATTTGTAAAATACTGTGGGCTAAACTAGTGAGATCAGCGGCGAGTTTTTTGTGCATAAGTTGTCTTGTTTAATTAATTTTTGAGTTCATTTTTTAATAAATTTGCATACATTCACAAAGAATAAAAAACAAATTCTTTCAAGCCTTAAAACTACAAAATGTTTCTTGAAAATACAGTAAATCATACAGAACAATTTGGCTGGATCGAAGTAATCTGTGGCTCTATGTTTTCTGGTAAAACCGAAGAGTTGATCAGAAGGCTTAAACGCGCGCAGTTTGCAAAACAACGTGTTGAGATTTTTAAACCCGCTGTTGACACTCGTTATGATAATGAAATGGTGGTGTCACATGACGCAAATGAAATTCGTTCTACTCCAGTTCCTGTTGCTTCAAACATCAGATTAATGGTGAATGATGTAGATGTTGTTGGTATTGATGAAGCTCAGTTTTTTGACGATGAAATTGTAGCCGTTTGTAATGATTTAGCAAATCAAGGAATTCGAGTTATTGTTGCTGGCTTGGACATGGACTTTAAAGGAAATCCTTTTGGCCCCATGCCTGCATTAATGGCAACAGCCGAATATGTAACTAAAGTACATGCAGTTTGTACAAGGACTGGAAACTTGGCTCATTATAGTTTTAGAAAAGCAAAAAGTGATGACATTGTATTCTTAGGGGAAACTCAAGAGTACGAACCCTTAAGCAGAGCAGCCTTTTACAAAGCTCAAATTTCCAAAAAAGAAGAAATTCAGAAAGAAAAAGATTCTGAAATTAGTCCAGAGTAACCTATGAATAACCATGTAACTGTTTTAGAAATTGATGGAAATGCGATACTGCATAACCTCAATTATTTTAAACAAAAATTACGCCCAGAAACAAAAATTCTAGCAGTAGTTAAAGCTTTTGGTTATGGAAGTGATGGTGTTAAGGTTGCCTCTTTATTACAAGATAAAGTAGACTATTTCGCTGTTGCTTATGCGCATGAAGGTATTGCTCTAAGAGAAGCAAATATTAAAACACCGATTTTAGTATTACATCCTCAAATTCAGAATTTTGATCAGATTGTTAAATACAAATTAGAACCTAGTATTTATAATTTTAAAACACTCACTGCATTTTTGATGTATGCAGATAATCAATTATTATTGAATTATCCGATTCATTTAAAATTTAATACCGGTTTAAATCGACTCGGTCTTTATCACTCAGACATTCCTTTAATTTTAAATAATATAGTTGCTTCTAAGCATGTTAGAATTGAATCGATTCTATCTCATCTAGCAGCTAGTGAAGACGAGAGTGAACGTGAATTTACCATGGGTCAGTTGAATAATTTCGCAGCTATTGTAAAACAAATCTATTTGCATTTAGACTATGAACCAATGATTCACACGTTAAATACTTCTGGTGTCATAAATTATCCAGAGGCTCAATTTGACATGGTAAGAATTGGAATTGGTTTGTATGGTTTTGGAAATGATGAAAAAGAAACTTCACATTTAAAAAACTCTCATGTTTTAAAATCTATTATTTCACAAATTCACACTATAGAACCTGGAGAAACTGTTGGATATAATAGAGCTTTTGCAGCAAAAAAATCCACAAAAACAGCTACCATACCTATAGGTCATGCCGATGGCATTTCAAGAAAGTTAGGAAATGGAAACGGATATATAACCATCAATAATCAAAAAGCTCCAATTGTTGGTAATGTTTGTATGGACATGATTATGGTTGATATTTCAACTATTGACTGTAAAGAAGGTGATGCCGTTTATATATTTAAAACACAGGAAGATATTCTTCATATGGCTGATAAAAGTGATACTATTTCATATGAAATTTTAACAGCTATTTCTCAACGCGTAAAAAAATTGCTGAAGTGTTAAAATTTTCTTAATTTGTGCGC
Organism: uncultured Flavobacterium sp.; assembly: GCA_913060575.1. Lineage (GTDB taxonomy): Bacteria > Bacteroidota > Bacteroidia > Flavobacteriales > Flavobacteriaceae > Polaribacter. The sequence goes on along the minus strand of CAJXRR010000082.1, from coordinate 1,204 downwards.
TTAATAACTAACTAAAACTAATTAAATATGGGAATGCTTAAAGAATTCAAAGAATTCGCAATGAAAGGTAACCTGGTCGATATTGCTGTCGGTTTCGTTATGGGTGCTGCCTTCAAACAAGTAGTGACATCATTTACTGGGGGAATTGTATCACCACTTATCGGTTTAATATTCAAAGCTGATTTTAAAGATTTAAAATGGATTGCTAGAGAAGCTGACAAAGCAAATGATGTTGCTGAGGTAGCTGTTTTATATGGTGATTTTATTACAAATGTTATTGATTTTATCATTGTTGCTTTTGTAATGTTTATGATTATCAAAGGAATTAATGCTACTAAGAAAAAAGAAGCTCCTGCTCCACCTCCTGCTCCATCTGGACCAACGCAAGAAGAGTTATTAGCTGAAATTAGAGATTTATTATCTAAGAAGAAATAAGGCTTAATGCTTACATAAAATAAAATCCCAAGCTTACACTTGGGATTTTTATTATCATTTATTTTAAGAATTTAATTACCAGTTCATAAAATTCTGCTGGTTTTTCTGCGTGTAACCAGTGACCAACATTTTCAATAGTTTTGATAATTGAGTTTGGAAAATGTGCTTTGATAATAGGAATTTCATTTTCAGTAATATACCCAGAATTTCCTCCGGCTAGAAACAAAGTTTCTCCTTCAAATATTGTTAGGGATGGCAATGCTTTTCCAACTTCAGAATTATTTTCTGTTAGGGATTGTAAATTAAATCGATATCCTAAAACTCCTTTTTCTTTCCAATATATATTTTTAGACAAAAAAGCTCTGACTCCAAACTCAGGAATAAACTCTGCCAACTTTTCATCAACTAATTTTCTGGAATTTTGAATCGAGAAATCAACTGACTTTAATGCTTTTAAAATCTCATTATGATGTGGTTTATAAAATCTTGGCGAAATATCTGCTATAATTAATTTATCGACCAATTCTGGATATTCTACTGCAAACAACATGGCCGTTTTGCCTCCCATAGAATGCCCTAATAAAATAACTTTCTCTAAATTATGATGTTGAATATAATTGTGTAAATCTTCTGCTAAAATTTCATAATCAAAGGCATCGGAATGAAAACTTCTTCCATGATTTCTTTGATCAATTAGGTGAACTTCAAAATTTTCAGCAAATTCATTACCTAAAGATTTCCAATTATCACCCATCCCCAAAAATCCATG